>NZ_QUML01000100.1:0-583 GCF_010907025.1 Rhodopseudomonas sp. BR0G17
CTGCTGATCGTGGAGGACGACAAGCCGTTTCTCGACCGGCTGTCACGGGCGATGGAAACACGCGGCTTCGCCGTGACGGCCTGTGACAGCGTCTCCAGCGGTCTGGCCCAGATCGGCAAGGCGGCGCCGGCCTTCGCGGTGGTCGACCTGCGGCTCGGCGACGGCAACGGCCTCGACGTGGTCTCGGCCTTGAAGCGCGAACGCCCGGATTGCCGCGCCATCGTCCTCACCGGCTACGGCAACATCGCCACGGCGGTCACCGCGGTGAAGATGGGCGCGGTGGACTATCTGTCGAAGCCGGCGGACGCCGACGACGTCGTCGCGGCGCTGCTCTCGACCGACACCGAGAAATCCGAACCGCCGCCGAATCCGATGTCGGCGGACCGCGTCCGCTGGGAACACATCCAGCGGATCTACGAGATGTGCAACCGCAATGTCTCGGAAACCGCGCGGCGCCTCAACATGCACCGCCGCACCCTGCAGCGCATCCTCGCCAAGCGCGCGCCGCGGTAAGCACAGCCCTCCGTTCCGATTATCAGCGCGGTCATTCCGGGGCGCGAACGAAGGTCGCGAACCCGGAATC
>NZ_QUML01000101.1:0-565 GCF_010907025.1 Rhodopseudomonas sp. BR0G17
GTATTTCTGCCGGAGCGTTTCTTTAACGGGAAGCTTGAGGGTTGGGCCGTCATCGAGAGCTTGTTCGGCCGCCTCCAGAAACGGGCCACGATCAAGGCCGAAGGTCGATGGGACGCGGCGGAGCAGGTAGTCCACTTCGACGAGACCTACCGCTTCGACGATGGACATGAGGACACGCTCAATTGGATCATCCGGAAGCTCACGGATGGCAAGTATAGCGGCAAGGAGGCGAGGCTGGGCAGCGAGGCCGAAGGCGAACAGGCCGGATGCGCGTTCAACCGGAGATATACCCGCGAAACACCACAACCCGACGGCAGTTCGACCAAGTTGAATTTTGACGACTGGTTTTACCTCATCGACGATGATGCGTGCATCGTCCGTGGAACGACTGGCCGGGCTGGCCTACCCTTCGCGACGGCGCACGTCACCTATCGTAAAACTTTCTGATCTGCTTGATCGTTGGTCTTGATGCGGTCGACCGCTCTGAGACGTCTCCCGCGTGACGCCAGATTTGGTGGATCGACCAAAGCTGGCCCCCGTCTGTCGCGGGTTCAGCGTGCCGGCA
>NZ_QUML01000102.1:0-559 GCF_010907025.1 Rhodopseudomonas sp. BR0G17
GGCCAGCTCAGCCTCGAGGAGCGCGTTGAGATTTATCGCCTGCATGCGGGCGGTATATCTCAAAATCAGATTGCGGTTGCCCTGGGCCGGTCGCCTTCTACGATCAGTCGAGAGCTGAGGCGCAATTCCAAGCGAACGAAGGTCTGGGCCGGCGGCTACGAACCAGTCCGCGCCCAACAATTGGCCGAGCGGCGGAGGCGATGGGATTGTCGCTTCAAACTGGCGCGCCAGCCGGGCCTACGAAGACGCGTGGGCAAAAGCCTTGCGATGGGACATTCGCCGGAGCAGATCGCCGGCCGGCTGGCGCTGAAGCATGGTCGCGTCATCATCAGCCACGAGTCAATCTATCGCTTCATCTATCATCGCACCGCGCAGCAGGATTATTGGTACCTGCTGTTGCCACGTCACAAGAAGTTCCGAGGGCGTCGGCGGCGGGGCGGCAGCACCGCAAGCCTCATCAGACAACGGCGTTCGATCGCCGAACGGCCCATTGAGGTCGATAGCCGGCAGACCGCGGGGCATTGGGAAGCCGACTGCATGATGTTCTCCCGATCCGGAC
>NZ_QUML01000103.1:0-559 GCF_010907025.1 Rhodopseudomonas sp. BR0G17
TTCGACACGGTGAGGGACGGCGACAGCGAGCGGCGCGTCCTCAACGTCGTCGACACCGAGGCGGCGAAGACGAAGCTCCAGAAGATCAAGGACGCGTTCCAGCGCTGGATCTGGTCCGATCCCGACCGCACCGACCGGCTGACGCGCGTCTACAACGACCGGTTCAACAACATCGCGCCACGGGCCTTCGACGGCTCCCACCTGAAGTTTCCCGGCGCCTCTGGCGCCTTTGTTCTTTATGGCCACCAGAAGCGCGACATCTGGCGGATTATCTCGGCGGGCTCGACCTATCTCGCGCATGCCGTCGGCGCCGGCAAGACCATGACGATGGTTGCCGCCGTCATGGAGCAGCGCCGGCTCGGGCTCATCGCCAAGGCGATGCTCGTGGTGCCCGGCCATTGCCTCGCGCAGGCGGCCCGGGAGTTCCTCGCGCTCTATCCGAACGCGCGGATCCTCGTCGCCGACGAGACAAACTTCACTTTAGCCAAGCGGCACCGCTTCCTGTCGCGCGCGGCAACCGCGACCTGGGACGCGATCATTATCACGCACAGCGCGTTCC
>NZ_QUML01000104.1:0-557 GCF_010907025.1 Rhodopseudomonas sp. BR0G17
TGATAATGCGGCGTTTCTCCTCGCGCATGGCCGGCGTACGGCGGTTCAATCCCCGATCCACCAGCACCCGATAGATGGTCGATTCCGAGGGTACCTTATCGCGCCGCTCTCGCAAGGCGGCATGGATCTCGTAGCGGTTCATGCCGCGCTGCCGGGCGGCGACGATCTCCGTCTCGATGCCTTCCGGGACACGACGATCCCGCCATTTAGGTCCGCGGCGCCGGGGCAACAGATCGGCCTCGTCGCCGCTCTGCAGATAGCGGTTGTAGTACTTCCGGAAGGTTTGGGAGCAAGTGCCGTGATGGCGGTAGAAGTCACCGACGCGGCGGAATTGCTCCGACCGTCCCTCCTTTACCGCCTCGTACTCAGCGATCAGAAAACGCCACTTCTGGATGTAGTTTCTTTCAATCGTCCGATCGAAGCTGTTGTCGCGCATCGAAGCCTCCCTGATGGGTGGATTCGATCACCGAATTGTTGAACATGCACAGCAATGACGCGAGAGATTCGCTGCTACGCAGCCCCCGGTAGCTGATCCGGCCGGTACAAGGTGTCGATAG
>NZ_QUML01000105.1:0-556 GCF_010907025.1 Rhodopseudomonas sp. BR0G17
GGTCCGGGCCCCCGCGTTGGCGACATTTGACGTCCTCGGAGAGGTGATTCGGCGCCACTTGGGTATCAATGCCCACGACACCGCACTCGGGCGATCATTTGACGACTGGCGCGAACGAGCTATGCCGCGATCTTTGCGCCGATCGTTGGATAAGAAGCGCAGAAGCATTGGAAGAAAAGGCCACCTCAAGACCCAGATCATCGAAGATCCAGATCTGATCATTGCAGCACTCCATCAAATTCTGGAGTTTCGGAGGTTCAGGTTCAAAGGCCACGACAAGCGAGATTTACTCAACGAAGAGCGCTATTTTCGTTTCTATTGCGAGGTTGCGCGCGACCCGATGTTTCGTGCCTACGTTATGACGCTGGATGACCGGCCAGTCAGCATCGCCTACGGGGCAGCATGGAACGATAGGTTTCATCTGCTACTGACAGGGTTCGATTATCTGAATTATCGCAATGCCTCTCTGGGGCTCCTCGTCATTGAAGATGCGATCAAAGACTGCATCTCCCGAGGCGATGCAGAATTTGACCTGACGATCGGCGATCAACCATAC
>NZ_QUML01000106.1:0-552 GCF_010907025.1 Rhodopseudomonas sp. BR0G17
GGCTTCTTCAGGCCGGCGGCGGCGAAGATGTCGACGACCTTGTCCGACACCATCGCCCGCGACACGATCTGGCGGATGGCGTGGTCGATGTCCTCGCTGCTCTTACGCTCGCCGGTCTCGTTCTTGGAGAGCACGGCGCGCACCGCCTGGAAGAAGCCGACGTCGTCGCGGATCTGGATCGCTTCGGCGTGGGGCACCGCGAGCGCAAACGCCTTCGACAATTCGTCCACCGCTTGAATCAACCGGGCCTTGCCGTTGTCCTGAGCGAGGATGTGCTCCTGCGCGGCCGGAAGCAGCGTGATCCGTTGGGCCGGACTGCCGCTCAGCCAATACGACCAGTCTAAACCGTGGAACAGGCCGCGGCAGACCTCGTATTTCTCCAGCATCACCGCGACCGCTTCGTCCTGGTCCAGCGCCGTGCGGCCGGTGCCGCCGGCTTCGGTGTAGGTGACCAGCGCCTGCCGCAATTCCTCGGCGAGACCGAGATAGTCGACCACCAGACCGCCCGGCTTGTCCTTGAACACCCGGTTGACCCGCGCGATCGCCTGCATC
>NZ_QUML01000107.1:0-551 GCF_010907025.1 Rhodopseudomonas sp. BR0G17
CCGCTCGTGCGCGCGTTTCGACGCGAGTGACCAGAATGCTCAAGACGTCATCGAAAACCTTAACTTGCTCGTCAGAGAGACGCTGCTCATCGCGCAAAAATAGATCAGTTACACGCCGGAGGGTCATAATACGTCGGTCCGACGTGCCGCTGCGAACCGCATCTTCGAGATCGGAGATGATGGAGCTGTGGGGCAAGATGGTTTTCTCTCGGCGCGCGCGGCGCTTTGGAGGTTAACATCCCCTGCATTGCGGTCTCTTATTCGGCGGAAGTTGGCTTGCAATGCATCGGGGGCTGCATCACGGCGACTGTAGAACGTGTTTCAAAATATTCTTTTAAGCTCAGCGAATACAGTGCACGCGAATAGACAGAGTCTGCGTTGCGACGGTAACATGGCGGTCCATTCTATTCTGAGCCCAGGTTCGATCCATAAGTCTGGGGGCGCGCTGGCGATGCGCGCATCGGTTGCATCAACCTTCGACACTCGCCAGACTTCGTTGAATAGCTTCCTATTCAGAGAAAATGGGGGCTGTCCGTCGCCGCTGGCGAATG
>NZ_QUML01000108.1:0-551 GCF_010907025.1 Rhodopseudomonas sp. BR0G17
CAGCCGCTCAGATAGCCGTCGAGAACGGTGCATTTCGTCGATGACGATCGATTGATGAAGCGCACATCCCCCATGTGCCTCTGCGTTTGCGCCTGAAATCGAATTCCACGCCCTTGCGATGTCGCCATCGGGCGCAAGGTCAGACGCGTTGCGATTGCTTGTATTTGTTGCTTGTGGCTCAGCCTCGGCTTCAGTTCCTTGGCCATACGCTGCATCTCGTGGTCCTTGAACCCAAGCGCCTGCAATTGTGTCTTTGCTTGTTCGATCCTATCGATCTGCTCCCGTGATGGTATGATCGCAACGTCCATGTGGACTTCTAGCGTTCGCCGCAGGATTGATACCAACTCACGAAGGGCGTGGGCGTCGACCGGGCTCGAAACGCGCAGTGGAAATGCGCCCGCTGCCAAGCGGCAAAAATCAACGTTGACAAGTACGTCGACTTAGGAATAAATGCGCATCACCTCTCCCATCGAGGGGCGCCTCCGGAGGCGTCTTGAGGCGGGTGAGGGGCGGCGTCCTGCGGTGCGTGGTTCGCAGCCACGTGGCCCGGG
>NZ_QUML01000109.1:0-537 GCF_010907025.1 Rhodopseudomonas sp. BR0G17
AGGCATTGGCGTCCTCGACGCTCCTTGCCGGTGCGCGAGCCGCCGGGGGCGGTGCAGTGCGGCTGGCCTGCCGGGACGCAGCGCCCGGCTGACCAGATTGCTCTGCCTGATCCGGCCGAATGCTGAATGTCTTGATCCTGCGCGGCTCGTCTCCCGCCAGGGTGCCGTTGTTCGGCGGCGGCGTCAGGTTCGGCTTGGCGCCCGGCGCGACGCTGGCCACCGTCGGCGGATTGGGGTTTTGATTGAGCTGCGGCAGCACGACGCGCGGACCCGATCCCGGCATCCGCGACGGGTCGGCCGCCGGCTGCTCTTCGCGCGAAACCAGTGCCTCGACACCGTTGCCGGAGGCCAGCCGGTCCTGGATCGGCTTGCCGGCGTTATCGTTCGACGGCCCCGGAATCTTGGTCGGAGTGGTGTCGGCCTTGATCACCGGCGGCTCGCCACTGCGCGTGACGCCAGCAAAGTTGCGATAAGCCAGAGCGCCGCCGGTGCCGACCACCGCAAGCGCCAGGATCGCGAACACGGTCAGCATGGTAT
>NZ_QUML01000010.1:0-168060 GCF_010907025.1 Rhodopseudomonas sp. BR0G17
GGCCTCGATGGCTGGCTGATGGATCGGCTGTTCGGACGGTGACGCGGCGTGCAAGTCTGAGCGGCGCGCGGCAGGCCGCAGTCACCGCGCCCGCGTCCAACGCACCTCAGTCGCTGATGCCGTAGCGGTGCAGGTCGTTGCCGTAGGAGTCGAGCCAGGTCTTGGCGCGCTCCATCTGCGGACAGACCTTGCCGACCACGCGCCAGAACCGCGCCGAGTGGTTCATCTCGACTAGATGCGCGACTTCGTGGGCCGCCAGATAGTCCAGCACATAAGGCGGCGCCAGGATCAGCCGCCACGAGAACGACAGCGAGCCGGCCGAGGTGCACGAACCCCATCGGCTCGACTGGTCGCGGATCGACAGCCGCGTCACCTTCACGCCGAGCTCCGGCGCATAGCGATCGCAGGCCTTCTGCAGGTCGCGGCGGGCCTCGCGCTTGAGGAAATCAAGCACCCGGCGTTCGATATGCTCGGTCTCGCCGGCGACGCACAGGATCTTTTCGCCGGACTCGCGCACTTCGGTCCACACCGTGCCGCGCCCGGCGCGGTGCACGATCTTATGGTCCTGACCCCGGAGGGGCACCAGCGTGCCGGGCAGGAACGGCGCCGCCTTCGGCAGTCGGCCGAGACGCGCGGCGATCCACGCGCCGTGACGTTGGGCGAATTCCTTGGCGTCGGCCAGCGTGCCGCGTGGCGGCATCGTCAGAATCGCTTCGCGATCACTCGGATGAATCCGCAAGGTGTAACGTCGCGCGCGGCGGTGGCGGCGAATGCGAACGGCGAAGAACTGCGAGCCGTGTCGGACGGGGATTGTCGACGGCTCCGTGGGGCGCCGATAGAGAAGTGCGCGGGCCATGTCTGCAGGTCCAGGGAAAAGAAGGTCCCCTGGAATCTGCCATAACCGCCGCCATGGGAAGCGCTCGGCGCAAAAACAAATCATTTGCCCAATATACAGGGCAAAGCCGATGTCGCACCCCTAAGTGATGGGGCTCGGAACTCGAAATTTTCGCGAATTTCGATTCAAAACGATACCCTGAGAGGTGACTCACTCCTCACTACTTGCGGAACCCATGAATCCGGATTCCCCCAAGCTATGTACACAACTGATCAACCCGCTTGCGCCTTGATTTATCAGCGCAAACTGATCAGCAGCAACGCGTCATCCACAGCGCCTGCTAATGACGACGCGTAGTAATCACTCCGCCGCGCGCGCCGGCGTATCGCTCGCCGACGACGCATGGAAATCACAGATACGCGGCACGATTTCCGAACGGAAACGCGAGCCGTTGAACACACCGTAGTGGCCGACGCCCTTCTGCACGTAGTGCACGCGCCGATTATCCGGGATCGACGAACACAGACCGTGCGTCGCCTCGGTCTGGCCGAGACCGGAGATGTCGTCGTTCTCGCCTTCCACCGTCATCAGCGCGACGCGCTTGACCTTCGACGGCTCGACCAGCTTGCCGCGATGCGTCATCTCGCCTTTCGGCAGCGCGTGCTTGACGAACACCAGATCGACCGTCTGCAGATAGAATTCCGCGGTCAGATCCATCACCGCCAGATACTCGTCGTAGAACTCGCGGTGCTTGTCGGCGAGGTCGCCGTCGCCCTGAACCAGATGGTTGAACAGGTTGCGATGCGCGTCCATGTGCCGGTCGAGGTTCATGCTGATGAACCCGTTGAGCTGCAGGAACCCCGGATAGACGTCGCGCATGAAGCCCGGATGCGGGAACGGCACCTTGGTGATGACGTGGTTGCGGAACCAGTCGATGCCCTTCTCGGCCGCGAGATTGTTCACCGCGGTCGGATTGCGGCGGGTGTCGATCGGGCCACCCATCAGCGTCATCGACAGCGGCACGAACGGATCTTCGTTGGCCTCCATCACCGACACCGCGGTCAGCACCGGCACCGACGGCTGGCATACCGCCATGACGTGAACGTTGCCGCCCAGCGTCTGCAGCATCTCGATGACGTAATCGACATAGTCGTCGAGGTCGAACCGCCCGGCCGCGGCCGGCACCATCCGGGCGTCTGCCCAGTCGGTGATGTAGACCTCATGGGTCGGCAGGAAGGCCTCGACCGTGCCGCGCAGCAGCGTGGCGTAGTGGCCGGACATCGGCGCTACGATCAGCAACCGTGGCTGCGGATGGCGCAGCGGGCGCTCCAGCTTGCGCTCGAAATAGAGCAGCCGGCAGAACGGCTTTTCCCAGACATTGTGGATCTCGATCGGGACCCGCATGCCGTTGACCTCGGTGTCGTCGAGCCCCCACTCCGGCTTGCCGTAGCGGCGGGTGGTGCGCTCGAACACTTCGCAGGCCGCGGCGATCGACTTGCCGAATTCGGTGTGGCTCCAAGGATTGAGCGGGTTCTTGAACGCCAGCTTGGTCGCGTCCGACATCGCCCGCGCCGGATTCAGCGAGGCGTGCGCCATCTCGTAGAACCAGTACATCGGCGTGGTCAGCGCCGGACTGACTTCCGCAGGCATCTCCGGCGGGCGACCAAATTCACCAATGACAACCGGCATCGTGTCGTGTCCCTCGTAACCCCGTGCAGCGCAACATAGTGGCGGCTGGGTACAGGCGCGTCAATCACAAGATCGAAATATGCGCTTCACCGCGTAAAAAGTAAGCACGGACAGTCCACAGGCCTGTCCGGATTCATCCTACTCGCCGCTCTGGATCAGTGAGCCGTGACGCCGGGCGCTGTTCAGCATCGCCAGGAAGCTGATGAACGCGGCCACGAACAGCACCACATTGATGCCGAGCGCCCACAGCATCAGATCGCCGCGAAACTGGTGATCGATCAGCAGCGCCCGCATGCCTTCGAACACGTAGGTCGGCGGCAGCATCCAGGCGACGACCTGCAGCCAATGCGGCAGCACCGCGACCGGATAGTAGACGCAGGCGAGCGGCATCACGCCGAACATCAGGCTCCAGACGATGCTTTCGGCGCCGAGGCCATGGCGCAGCACAAGTCCCGACACGAAGATGCCGAGCGCCCACGAGGTAAAGATCAGGTTACAGAAGAACGCGCCGAGCGGCAGGCCGAAGCCGAACAGGTTGAAGTCGAACAGCGTCATCGCCAGCACCACCATCGGCACGACGCCGATGGCGAGACGGATCAGGCTCATGATCATCAAGGCGATCAGAAACTCGAGCGGCTTCAGCGGGCTCATCATCAGGTTGCCGAGATTGCGCGCCCACATCTCCTCGAGAAACGAGATCGAAAACCCGAGCTGACCGCGAAACAGAATGTCCCACAGGATCACAGCGCCGATCAGCGTGCCGCCGGCGCGGGCGAAGAACCCGGCATTCTGCGCCACGTAGCTCTGCAGAAAGCCCCAAGTGATCACTTGCAGCGCCGGCCAGTACACCAGCTCGAACAGCCGCGGCCATGACGACAGCAGCAGGTACCAATAGCGCAGCACCATGGCGCTGATGCGATGCCAGGCGAGGCCGTGACCGAGTTCGAGGCCGGCGATCAGACTTCTCATGATTCAGCATCCCGTGCCCGGCCGCGGGCGACGTCGAGAAACACCTCCTCCAGCGTCGAGCGGTGATAGCGCGCCATGATCGCCGACGGCGTATCGTCGTCCTCGATCCGGCCGCGCTTCATGATCACGACGCGATCGCACAGCCGCTCGACTTCGAGCATGTTGTGCGAAGCCAGCAGGATGCTGGCGCCGCGGCGCTGGCGATAACTCTCCAGATGCGACCTCATCCAGTCGGCGGTGTCGGGATCGAGCGAGGCGGTCGGCTCGTCGAGCAACAGCAGTTCGGGCTGGTTGATCAGCGCCTTCGCCAGCGCCACCCGGGTTTTCTGCCCGGCCGACAGCTTGCCGGAGGCGCGGTCGAGAAAGTCGGTCAGATCGAAATCGGCGGCGAGTTCGGCGATCCGGCCGCGTAAGTCCGGCACTGCGTAGAGCTGGCCGAACACCGTCAGGTTTTGCCGCACCGTCAGCCGCGATGGCATGTCGACATAGGGGCTTTCGAAGTTGATCCGGCCGAGCACGTCGGCCCGCTGCTCCGGCATCGCGCAGCCGAGCACGCGGATCCGCCCTGCGGTCGGCAGCACCAGCCCCATGATCATCGCGATCGTCGTGGTCTTGCCGGCGCCGTTGCCGCCGAGCAGCCCGGTGATGCTGCCGCGCGGCACCCGGAACGAGATGTCGTCCACCGCCCGCGTGGTCTTGTAGGTCTTGACCAGATGCGAGACTTCAATCGCCGCAGACACGGAGGAAGACCCCGCCGGGTCGTCGACCCGGCCAACGCTATCGATCGCCATCATGGAGCCTGTTTGGCGATTGCCGGCGGTGAGCGCAAGCGTGCCGCCGGGCGATCCGCCGCGGGCGGCGTCAATTGGCATACCGACCCGCCGACGCTACTGTCCGGCCCATGTCCGATGATCTGATTTCCGCCGACTTCCGGCATCCGCGGCGCCACGTTCGCCTCGATACCATCCTGCGGCTGCGTTGGCTGGCGGCGCTCGGCCAGCTCGCCGCGATCTTCGTGGTCTCGGAAGGGCTGGAATTCGACTTCGCGGTGATGCCGTGCATCGTCATCATCGCGGTGTCGGGCCTGGTCAACCTCGCGCTGCAGATCGCCTTCAACCCGATGCAGCGGATGGAGCCGATCTACGCCGCGCTGCTGCTCGCGCTCAACATCTCCGAGCTGGCGGGCCTGTTGTACTTTACCGGCGGCCTGCAGAACCCGTTCGCGTTCCTGTTCCTCGGCCCGGTGCTGATCAGCGCCACCGCACTGCCGACCCGGATGACGATCTCGCTCGGGATCTTCGCGGCCGGCTGCGCGGCATTCCTCGGCTACAGCCATCTGCCGCTGCCTTGGGCCGGCGAGGAGCCGGTCGCGCTGCCGCGGATCTATCTGGTCGGCGTCTGGCTCTCGATCCTGCTCGCGATCGGCGTCACCAGTCTCTACACCTTCCAGGTTACCGAAGAGGCCCGCAAGCTCGCCGACGCGCTGTCGGCGGCCGAACTGGTGCTGGAGCGGGAGCAGCATCTGACCCAGCTCGATGGTCTTGCCGCCGCGGCCGCGCACGAACTCGGCACGCCGCTGTCGACCATCTTCCTGATCTCGCGCGAGCTGGAAAAAACCGCCCCGCCCGAGATGGCCTCCGACCTGCGGACCTTGCGCGAACAGGCGCAGCGCTGCCGCGAGATCCTCGGCAAGATCGCCCAGCTGTCGTCGGCCGGCGCACCGTTCGACCGGATGCCACTGTCGACGCTGATCGAGGAAGCGGTGGCGCCGCATCGCGACTTCGGCATCGCCATCAAGATCCGGCTGGCGCAGCACGGCGAACCCGAGCCGGTGGTGATGCGCAACCCCGCGATCTTGTACGGCATCGGCAATATCCTGGAGAACGCCGTCGACTTCGCCCGCAACGCCGTCGAGGTGAATGCCTGGTGGAACGCCGACACCGTGCAGATCGTGGTGTCGGACGACGGTCCGGGCATCAAGCCGGACGTGCTGCGCCGGATCGGCGAGCCCTATCTGTCACGCCGCCGCAGCGCCGACGATCCCAATCGCGAGCGGTCGGGCCTCGGCCTCGGCGTGTTCATCGCCCGGACCTTGCTGGAGCGGACCGGCGCCAAGGTCGAGTTCCGCAACAAGACCTTCCCGGATCATGGTGCCATCGTCCAGCTCAGCTGGCCCAGGAACCGCTTCGAGACCATCGAAAAGACCGAAGAAACAATGGCTTGATCTGCCCCGCGCGCTCCGGTCGCAGGCGCACGCTCTTGGCAGCGCGGTGTCGCACCCCCATATCTTGTGACACTCGACGAGGAGCCCCGCCGTGAACGCCATTCCCGAACTGAATGACCACACCGATCGCTCGCTGCTGATCGTGGAGGACGACAAGCCGTTCCTCGACCGGCTGGCACGGGCCATGGAAACGCGTGGCTTCGCGGTCACGGCGTGCGACAGCGTCTCCAGCGGTCTCGCCCAGATCGGCAAGGCGGCACCCGCATTCGCCGTGGTCGATCTCCGTCTCGGCGACGGCAACGGCCTCGATGTGGTTTCTGCGCTGAAGCGCGAGCGCCCCGATTGCCGCGCCATCGTGCTGACCGGCTACGGCAACATCGCCACCGCCGTGACCGCGGTGAAGATGGGCGCGGTCGACTATCTGTCGAAGCCGGCGGACGCCGACGACGTCGTCGCGGCGCTGCTCTCGACCGGCAACGAGAAGTCCGAACCGCCGCCGAACCCGATGTCGGCCGACCGCGTCCGTTGGGAGCACATTCAGCGCATCTACGAGATGTGCAACCGCAACGTCTCCGAGACCGCGCGCCGCCTCAACATGCACCGCCGGACCCTGCAGCGCATCCTCGCCAAGCGCGCGCCACGCTAAGCACAGCCCTCTATCGATTATCAGCCTGGTCATTCCGGGGCGCGAACAACGTTCGCGAACCCGGAATCTGACGCGCGACTAATCCATCGGGATGCCGGTCTCGCCCCTACGCGGCGCCCCGGAATGACGGAGCTACGACCCTTCGGCAAATCCCTGCGGGTCGGCGAGGCGTCCGAGACGTTGGGCGGCGGCCAGCGCGAAGCGCAGCATCATCACCTTGCGGGTCGCCGCCGGCAGCTTGTGCTCCGGCGCTTCGCAATGCAGATGAGCGCCGTAACCGTCGGCCACGATCAGCCCGGTGTCGGCCGGAAAAATCTCGCACGGCAGATCCTGAGTGAAGGCGAAGAACAGCCGGTCGCAATGCGCCCGGTAGTCGGGCCATTTGTGATCGGCCCGCAGATCCTCCACCGACGATTTGATCTCCACGATCCAGATCTCGCCGCGCTCGTTCAGCGCCACCAGATCGGCGCGCCGCCCGGACGGCAGCGGCAGTTCGCTGACGCAGGCGAAGCCGAGCGAACGCAGCAGCCGCTGCGTGCCGCGCGCAATGCTGAGCGCGGTCTCCGACTGCCGCAGATCGCGCGGCAGAATCATTTGAACGGCATTCGATTCCATCGCGTCCAAGTCTAGCCGAAGTCGGAGCGGGTGCCCAACCGGTCACGTCAGTTCCAATCTCGGCCGCAGGACCGTTGCGGCGGCACCTTTTCGAAGGTGCCGCACGGCGGAGCATTGGGTTGCGGGCTTGGCGGGGGCGCCGGAGACCATCACGATGAAACGCATCACTCTCAAAACCGCGCTGGCTGCCGCCGCGCTGGCGCTTCCACTCTCCTTCGCAACGGCAGCGCAAGCGCGGCCCTCGGTCGAAGTCGCATTCGTACTCGACACCACCGGGTCGATGAGCGGCCTGATCGAAGGCGCCAAGCGCAAGATCTGGTCGATCGCCACCACAATCCTCGACGACAATCCCGACGCCGACATCCGGATGGGGCTGGTCGCTTATCGGGACATCGGCGACGACTACGTGGTCCGCAGCGTCGACCTCACCACCGACATCCAGGACCTTTACGGCCAGCTCCTGCAACTGCAGGCGCGCGGCGGCGGCGACTGGCCCGAAAGCGTCAACGAGGCGCTCGATACGGCCATCAACAAGCTGCATTGGCGGCAGGGCGGCGACACCCGCCGCATCGTGTTCCTGGTCGGCGATGCTCCGCCGCACATGGACTACGCGCAGGACACCAAATACCCCGAGACCCTGGCGGTCGCCCGGCAGAAAGACATCATCGTCAACGCGGTGCAGGCCGGCACCGCGCAGGACACCGCGCGGGTGTGGCGCGAGATCGCCGACGGCGGCCGCGGACGCTACATCCCCATCCCGCAGGACGGCGGCCAGATCGTGGTGATCCAGACGCCCTATGACGACGACATCATCATCCTGCAGAAACAGATCAACGGCACCGTGATCCCCTACGGCCCCGCGCCGATGCAGCGCCGGACCGAAGAGAAGACCGGACAGCTCGCTCAGGTCGCGGCCGCGGCGCCGGCCTCGGCGTCCGACATGGCCAGCTACATCAACAAGCGCGCCCGCAGTTCGTCCGAGGCCGTGACCGGCGGCGGCGATCTGGTCAGCGACGTGCTGGCCGGGCGGCAGAAGCTCGATCAGGTCAAGGACGCGGACCTGCCGCCGGAGTTGCGCGCGCTGCCGGCCGAGCAACGTGCCGCCAGGCTCGACGCCCAGATGACGGCCCGCAAGGCGCTCAACGACAAACTCGCAGCCCTGGTGAAGCAGCGCGATGCCTATCTGCTGGCGCAGCGCGACAAGCAGCCGAAGCAGGCTTCGTCGTTCGACCGCGAGGTCGAGGCGACCCTGAAAGCGCAGCTGAAGCGATAGCGAGCGCTGCCGGCGGTTCGGGCGCAAGCGGCGATACCGGAGGGTGAGCCGAGCTTTGACTCACCCTCTTCGACGCGGCATTGTCCCGGCCATGACCGAGACCCAGACCAAGGCCAAAGCCGGCGCCGCAATCATTCCCGTGACGCCGTTCCAGCAGAACTGCACGCTGTTGTGGTGCGAAGCGACCCGCAAAGCCGTGGTTGTCGATCCCGGCGGCGACGTGCCGGAGATTCTGGCTGCGATCGAAAAGACCAACGTCGAGGTCGGCGCGATCTGGCTCACCCATGGCCACATCGACCATGTCGGCGGCGCCGCCGATCTGCGCGATGCGTTGAAGGTCGAGGTGATCGGCCCGCATCGCGACGACCAGTTCCTGCTCGACAACGTCGTCAATTCCGGCCGCAGCTTCGGCATCGACGGCGTCCGTGACGTCACCCCGGACCGCTGGCTCGCCGACGGCGACAGCGTCAGCATCGGCGAGCTGAGCTTCCAGATCCTGCACTGCCCGGGCCATTCACCGGGCAGCGTCGTGTTCTTCAACGATGCTATGCGGTTCGCCTTCGTCGGCGACGTGCTGTTTGCCGGCTCGGTCGGCCGCACCGACCTGCCCGGCGGCAGCCATGCCACCCTGATCCAGTCGATCACTCAAAAGCTGCTGCCGCTCGGCGACGACGTCGGCTTCATCTGCGGTCACGGGCCCGGCTCCAGCTTCGGTCAGGAGCGCCTGACCAACCCATTCCTGACGGGCGAAGCCTGACCGCCACCTCCGGCGCTTCCGTTTTTCTGAGCTGACCCGGCCGGCGCGACTCGTTCGCGCTGGCCGAAATGCCTTTCGCGCGGGCCGTCAAACGGTGCCCTGGTCAGTCGTTTGAACCTATTGCCGGCTGCTACGTCCAATTTTCCGCAAATACCTGGGAATCTTACGAGGACCTACGGTTCCCTCGTTCTGTTACCAGGATCGGCCGGAATGTTGCGTGCGGACTGGAGACGTAATCGGAGATGACCGTCGAGCTTCTCAACGAACCTCTCTCCCGGTACCCCGCGTTTGACACCGCCGATCCGGAAGAACTGCGCCAAGCCTTGAGCTCCGTTTACGGCGCCAAGTTGGTGGAAGGCCCGATCTGCGCCGATTTCCACGCGCGCAGCAATTTCGTCCAGCTCGATGACATTGCGCTCGCCTTCGGTGTCGGCACCGGATCGATCGTGGTCGAATTCCCTGAGGGGGAATGTGCGCGGCTGCAGATCGCTCTGTCGGGGCAATTCATCACCCGCAGCGGCGGCACCAGCACGGCGATCAACGCGCGGCAGGCCGGCATCATCTCGCCGGGCCGCAACGCCCGCACCGAATATGGCCCGTCCTACAGCTTCAGCCTGCTGCGCGTCAGCACCACGGCGCTGGAGCGGAAGCTGACCACCCTGCTCGGCTGTAAGCCGAAGGCGTCGATCGAATTCGAGCCGGCGGCCAACAACGAAGCGCCGCAAGTGGTCAACTTGCGCCGGATGCTGTGCTTCCTGGCCAATCAGCTGAATTGCAGCCCGCTGCCACCGGTGGTGCTGGGCGAGCTGCAGGAGGCCATCACCCTGCTATTCCTCAGCGCCTTCCGGCACAATTACAGTCGGCAGCTCGAGCGCGAGTCGCACGGGATCGCGCCGAAGCACGTCCGCCAGGTCGAGGAATATATCGAAGCCAACTGGATGCGGCCGATCACCATCGAAAAGCTGACCGCCCTCACCGGCATCAGCTCGCGCGGCATCTTCAAGGCGTTCCAGCGAAGCCGCGGTTATTCGCCGATGGCGTTCGCCAAGCGGGTGCGGCTACAGCACGCCCATAATTTGCTGTCGGACGGAACGACGCCGACCACCGTGACCGCAGCAGCGCTGTCCTGTGGCTTCTCCAACCTCGGCCATTTCGCCCGCGACTATCGGGACATGTTCGGCGAAAAGCCCTCCGAGACGCTGCAGCGCGCGCGGCCCTGAACATAAGAGAACGGGCCGCGTCCCCTCCGACACGGCCCGCCCCTCGTTCATCCGGTCGTTCCGATTACTCGATGATCTCGACAACCTTGTGGGTCCTCGGATCGACCAGCACGGTGCGATCGTTCACCACGGTGTAGCGATATTCGCTGGCGCGGCCGAAGCGATCGGGCACCTCATAATAGGTCACGCCGTCCGAGGGCAGCACGACGCCGACGCGAACTTCGTCACGATAGCGGAACGACGGATGACGCTGCTCGACCACGTAGTGACGGAACTGCGGACGATCGTCGACGCCCAGGATGCCGGCTACGCCGCCGACGACGCCACCGATCGTTCCACCAACCACCGCGCCAACCGGGCCTGCGGCGCGCTCACCATCGCGCGCACCACGCTCGATGCCGCCCGGAACGCCCTGGGCGTTGGCGACAGCAGGCGCCGCAAGGGCAAGGACGACGATAGCGGTTCCGGCAAAACGATTGATCATGGTCAGACTCCCGTTCGGTGAAAGGTGGTCTGACAAGTCTCGCTTCGGCGATCCGTTCCGTACCCCGCTGCACCGTTGCGTGCGCATAATTGGTGCACCCGATCAGGGAACCGAGCGCTTACTTCATCAATCCTGCGGCGGTGAGGGCGCGGGTAATCACAGCGCCGACATCGAGCCCGCGCTTGCTATCAGGCGCCTCATCCGACGCGCCGGCCTTGTTGGATCGCTGTTGCGACTTGCGGTGAGCGGCCTGCGGAGCGTCGGTCGCACCGGAGCGATGACCATCCGTGGCGACTCGTGCCACAGCCGTCTTATCAGACGATCGCGTCTGATAGACCCTGCCGGTCAGGCCGAAGAACTGCGCGATGTGGTAGGACGATGAAATCCCGACATCGAGCAGATAGGCCCCGGCAACGCCATAGCGTTCATCCCCGGCGCCAGCACCGAGCGGCGTACCATGCGCCATGCCGGTGATGGTGTAGGACTCCACCACGGGCTCACCGCTCGAATTCCACCACACGCGGTGCGGATAGCCGTCGATCTTGTTCTGAGACATCGGCGCCTCGGGCAGCCCGTGCAGGTCGAGCCATTGCCGGACCAGCGCATCGGCATTGGCCGGATCAACCGTCCGGTCGGCATCGCCGTGCCACACCGCCAGCTTCGGCCATGGCCCTTTGTGCGCAGTGGCACCGCGCACCAGATCGCCGAGCTGATGGCCCGTGCGCGCCGAAGCGTGACGCATTTCCTTCAGCGCCTGCCGCACATTGAGCGCGACGCCATAAGGCAAGCCCGCGATCACCGCGCCGCCGGCGAAGACGTCCGGATAAGTCGCGAGCATCGCCGCCGCCATCGCGCCGCCCGCCGACAGACCGGTGACGAAGATCCGCGCACGGTCGATGTGATGGCTGCGCGCGATGTGCTCGACCATCTGCCGGATCGAGCCGACCTCGCCGCTGTCGCGGCGGATGTCGTCCGGCGCGAACCAGTTGAAGCAGGTGTTGGGATTGTTGGCGCGGGTCTGCTCCGGCAGCAACAGCGCGAAGCCGTAACGCTGCGCCAGCGTGCACCAGCCGGCGCCGATCTCATAGCCGGCGGCATTCTGGGTGCAGCCGTGCAGGACAACGACCAAGGGCAGCTTCTGCGTGATCCCCTCAGGGACGAACGAGAACATCCGCAAGTCCCCGGGATTGGCGCCAAACGCGGTGGTCTCGGCGAGCCGGCTGTCGTGAGCCGCCTCGCCCCAAGCCAAGCCATTGAGACTGTGCATTTTTCGGAGCTGGCCGAGGAAATCGATATGGTCTTTTAGTGACACGGTCGCTCCTGGTCTGTGCCCCTGCCCTGGCACGGATATAATTGCTGCGGTGCAATATGGTAGGCCCGCGCGGGCGACCAGCCGATCTGCGCCAGCCGATGATCCGCGGTCACAAAAAGACCCGCAGCTTGCTGCTGCGGGCCATAGTCGGGGAGGAATCCCGAAAACGCGAGCTACTTGGCGGGGCCCTTCGACATGCTGCTGGGCTGCACGTCGTTTTTCTTCGAGGAGTGCTTTTTCGACTTGCTGGTCGCCATGCCCTGGGTCGAGCCCTTCGACATGCCGTTATCGGACATCCCGGGCGAGCCGCCGCCGGACATGCCGCTGTTCATCTTGGTCGAATCCTGCGGCGCCGGTCCGGTGGTCTGGGCCGAAGCGGTGCCGGCGAACGTGCCGATTGCTGCGCAGCAGAGGGCAGCAAGCAATGCCTGTTTCATGGGTGAGCTCCTGTCGCTGTCACGCCGGCCCAACCGCAAAGCGGTTTGAACGTTCCTGCCGTACGCCCGGAACCGATGCGATAAGCGGGGTGGATTGAAGCTACGCGCGGCGTGTTGAAGCAGTCCGGCCGATGTGGGAGCGAAAACGCATGCGCTCAGCGATGCGCGCGTTATTCCAAAGCGCTGCAGCTTTCCGGGCGACGAAGGTCGATTTGACAAATCATCCCAAAACCATGAGCACAAAACGAAAATTCGAGCAGTGGCGCGGCGGAGTGCTGGTCACGACGGCACAGGCGCGGAACAGACCCGATGTATGATGTGTTCAAGTTTCTCCACGTCGTCGGCGTGGTCGTGCTGGTCGGCAACGTCACCATCACAGCCTTCTGGAAGGCGTTCTCCGACATGACCCGCGATCCGAAGATCGTGGCGCATGCGCAGCGCGGCGTGACGGTCTCGGATTTCATCTTCACCCTGGCGGGCATCGCCCTGATCATCATCGGCGGCTACGGCGCCGCGCTGGTGAAGGATATGCCGCTGTTCACCTCGTTCTGGCTGGTGGCCGGGCAGATCCTGTTCGTGGTCTCGGGCGTGATGTGGCTCGGCATCCTGATCCCGCTGCAGATCCGGCAGGCGCGCCTTGCGCGCAGCTTCGCCCAGGGCGGCGAAATCCCAGCGCAGTACTGGCGCGACGCCAAGACCTGGCTGGTCTGGGGCATCATCGCCACGGTGCCACTGGTCGCAGCCGTGTTTGTGATGGTCTACAAGATCTGAGCTACGCGACCCGCGCGGTCGGCTTGCTGGGCTGGCCCCATTCGGTGACCCGCATTTCCAGGTCGCGGAAGTTCTGGTGGAGCTGCTCCATGGCGAAACCGAGCGCGAAGAACCGCTCGGCCTGATCGCCCGGCAGCGCCCGGATCAGCCCGTCGCGCCGCACCGCGGCCACCTCGGCCGCATAGGCGGCCAGCGCCTGTTCCATGGGGCCCAGCGGCGGCGGCGCATGGCGCTGGCGCAGCGCCTCGGCGCAGGCGGCCAGATGCGAGGTCGCAGCAAGGCGCAGATTGTCGATCGCGCCACCGAGCCGCTCCTGCAGAGACGGCGGCAGCGGCGCGGTGGCCGAGCGACCGACCATCACCAGATCGTGGCGCAGCCGCAGTAGGGTGCGGACCAGGGGCGCGACATCCGGCCCGCGCGACAGCCCGGCGTTCCGCTCGCGCTGCGCCTCGGCGCCGATTTCGGCCAGCGTCACCAGCGACGCGCCGATGCCGTCCTGCAGCCGGTGCAGCGCGTCGTTGTCGAGGCCCTTGGTCAGGCCGGCCAGCAGCGCGCCGAGCGCATCGGCCATCAGCTCCAGCGAGCGCGCCGCGGCGGCGAGCGCCAGCCCCTGCGCGCGCGACGGCAGCACCACGAACGACACCGCGAGCCCCACGATCGCCCCGACGCCGACTTCGAGCACGCGGTCGATCGCCGAGGCCAGCGGCTCGACCTTGGTGATGGTCGGCACCAGCAGCACGATGATCGCCGTGACGGTGGCGACGTTGAGGTTGGGCTTGATCGCCACGATCAGCGCCAACGGCGCGACCGCAAGCGCCAGAGCCCCGAGCAGCCCGAGCTCGCTGTGATGCGGCACGAAGATAGTGATGGCGCCGCCGTAGATCGCACCGCCGATGGTGCCGACGAGATAATCGCCCGCCGTTTTCAGCGACCGTCCGACGCTGGTCTGCGTCACGATGATCGCGGTGAGCACCGCCCACAGCGGCAAATGCAAATGCAGACTCTGCGCGACCCCAAGCGCAAGCAGCGCCGCGAGGGTGATACGCAGGGCCAGCCCCCATTGTGGCTGGCGTGGTTTCCATTGTGAAAGCAAGCGTGTCCTGGAGGATGTCATCGGCGGCAGCAATCGTTCCGGTTGCACCGTCTGGCGCGGAATCACCCGCGCCAGAGAGCACGGCCCTGCGCACCGCGCAAATCCGCAGCACTGCGGATGGGCCCTGCACCGGCGCGGCTTGAACCGCGTCCGCGGCCCGCCTAACGTGCCGCGCAAAAGAGGGAGCCCAGATGGCCAACGAAACCGCCACGCTCGCAGGCTACGTCGCCGCGCTGCAATTCACCGACATTCCGCAGGACGTTCTGGCGCGCGCCAAGCTGCTGACGCTGGACTTCCTCGGCAGCGCGATCCGCGCCCGGCGCGAAGCCGAATCGACACCGTCGATCCTGCAGATGCTGCAGGCGCTGTCGCTCGACGGAGCCGGCGACTCCACGGTGTTCGGCGACGACAAGCGCTGGACCCCGGCGGTGGCGGCGCTGCTGAACGGCGCGCTCGGGCATTCGCTTGATTTCGACGACACCCATGCCGATTCGTCGCTGCATCCGTCGGCCCCGGTGGTGCCCGCCGCATTCGCAGTCGGCGAACTGGTCGGCGCCTCGGGCCGCGATGTGCTGACCGCAATCGTCGCCGGCTACGAAGTGTGCTGCCGGCTCGGCAACGCGCTCGATCCGACCTCGCACTACGCGCGCGGCTTCCACCCCACCGCAACCGCCGGCACCTACGGCGCCGCGGCCGCCGCCGCCAAGCTGTTCGGCCTGCCGCAGGATCAGATCGTCGCGGCGTTTGGCGTCTCCGGCAGCCAGGCCGCAGGCTCGCTGCAATTCCTGGTCAACGGCGCGTGGAATAAGCGCTATCAGGTCGGCGCCGCCGCGATGAACGGCGTGATCGCCGCGACGCTGGCGAAGAACGGCTTCATCGGCTCGTCCGAGTCGGTCGAGGGCATCCACGGCCTGCTGGTCGGCTACACCGACACGCCGCATCATGACAAAGCGGTCGCCGATCTCGGCAGCGTCTATGAGACCATGAAGATCGGCGTGAAGCCGTATCCGAGCTGCCGCTACACGCACGCGGCGATCGACGCGCTGATCGCGATGCGCCGCGAGCACAATCTGACGCCGGCGCAAATCACGCGCGTCGAAGTCGGGCTGCACAAGAACGGCATCACGCTCACCGGCGACGCGCCGACCAAGCGGCATCCGCGCTCGATCGTCGGCGGTCAGTTCTCGATGTTCTTCACCGGCGCATTGGCGCTGGAGCAGGGCAGCTTCGGCTGGGACGACTACACGCGGCTTGGCGACCCAGCGATCGATGCGCTCGCGGACAAATTCGACGTGGTGCGCGACGAACGGCTCGAAGGCAAAACCCATCCGTTCGGCGCCCGCGTGTCGATCACCACGGAGGACGGCGTGCATGAACGGATCTACGCCGATCCGTCCGGCGAGCCGAACTCGTTCCCCAGCGACCAGGCGATGACGCAGAAATTCCTGCAGCTCGCCCGTCCGGTGCTGGACGGTCGCGCGCAGAGTTTTGCCGATGCGGTGCTGACGCTGGAGCGGTTCGCCAAGGTGAGCGAAGCGACCGCCCTGGGTCGCTAGGGAACCGTTAGCGGTATTGACATACTCGCAATCTGGCGTAGCAGAAGAGCCGACACTCCCGGAAGACGGAGAGCGGTCGATGCAACGCTTCGTCTGTGAACAGAATATCGCGCACTTCCAAAAGCTGCTCGAGACGGCCGAGGATGAGAAGCTGCGCCGGACGCTGCTCGGCCTGCTGTCGTCGGCCAAGCGCGAACTGGCGCTGCTGCATTCGCAGATCTCCGGCGCCGATCTGTCGCCGCTGGCCTATCGCAACCGCGGCGGCGATCTTCATTCGGTGCTGGCGCAAATCCGCGCCAGCTTCGATACGTCCGAGCATCCCTACATGCTGATCGATGCCGGGCCGGGCCTCAAGATCATCGACATCAACGACGCCTATGCGCGCGCCACCTTCACGTCGCGCGACGGCATCGTCGGCCAACCTCTGTTCGAGATCTTCCCCGACAATCCGGCGGTCGAGACCGCCGACGGCGTGAGCAACGTCTACAACTCACTGCGCACCGTGGTCGAGACCGGCCAGCCGCACGCGCTCGCCGTGCAGCGCTACGATGTCCGCAACGCCGAGGGCGTGTTCGTCGAGCGCTATTGGCAGTCGATCAACACCCCGGTGCGCGACGCCGACGGCAAGCTGATGTGCCTGCTGCACAATGTCGAGGACGTCACCGCCGAAGTGCTGGCGAATTAGCCGGCGGCGGTCCTCGGCGAACCCAGCGACATCCCGTTCCGGCCGGTCACGAAGCCGTGGCGAAACCATCGTCCTGCTCATGCGTCTGGAAGGCGTTGTCCGGAACGTCTATGGTTGTGACGTACCGCGCTTCGTACGTGAAGCGACGATGTCGCAAGCCTGGGGATGAAGCTGATGCCGATAGCCACCACCGCAGACCGCGCTTCGGAGTTTCTCGGCGGCCTGTTCAACAGCCTCACTGAGCGCGGCCGCAGCCTGTTCGGGCTGACCAGCTCGCAGCCGATGTCTGGTGACGAACTGATCGCGCTTGGCGAAACGCTCCTGTCGCGGCGCGGTGAAGCGTCCGGCGTCGCGCTCGCTGCGTCACTGCTCGCCGGCTACGAGGCTGCTGACGACGAGGACAAGCTGGCGTTTCTCGATGCTCTCGCCGAACAGTTCGGGCCCGACCTCGCCGAACTCAACGCCGCGATCGAAGCGTTTCGTGCCGACGCCTCGGCCGAGGCGACCGGCGAATTGCTCCGCGCCGCCGAGCCGCGCCGACAGGAACTGATCCGCCACCTCAATCACGCGCCGGGCGGCACCGCCGCGCTAGTGAAGATGCGCGAGGCGGTTCTGGCCCGCATCGCTGCACATCCGCAGCTGCGTCACGTTGACGACGACTTCGTGCATCTGTTCACGTCGTGGTTCAATCGGGGGTTTCTGGTGCTGCAGCGGATCGACTGGACGACGCCTGCCAACATCCTGGAAAAGATCATCCGCTACGAGCAGGTCCACACCATCCACGACTGGGACGATCTGCGCGCGCGGCTGGCCCCGCCGGACCGGCGTTGTTACGGCTTCTTCCATCCGCGGCTGGTCGACGAACCGCTGATCTTCGTCGAGGTCGCGCTGACCAAGGACAGCCCGGCCGCGATCGCGCCGCTCCTCGATCTCGAGCGCGAGCCGATCGCCGCCAGCGACGCCACCACCGCGGTGTTCTATTCGATCTCCAACACCCAGCAGGGCCTCGCCGGCATCTCGTTCGGCAATTTCCTGATCAAGCAGGTGGTGGAGGAGATCAAGCGCGAGCTGCCGAACGTGCAGACCTTCGTGACGCTGTCGCCTGTGCCGGGCTTTGCGAAGTGGCTGAAGCGCGAGCGCGACAATCCGGACTCGACGCTGCTCGATGCTTCTGCGCGCACCGCACTCGAAGCGCTGGATACGCCGAACTGGTTCGACGATGCCGACACCGCCGACCGGCTGAAGCCGATCGTGCTGCAGCTCGCCGCCGCTTACTTCCTGCAGGCCAAGGGGCCGAACGGCCGGCCGCTCGATCCGGTGGCCCGCTTCCACCTCGGCAACGGCGCGCGGCTCGACCGGCTGAACTTCCTCGGCGATCGGTCGCCGAACGGCATGCGGCAGTCGCACGGGCTGATGGTCAACTACCTATATGCGCTCGGCGACATCGAGGCCAACCACGAGGCGCTGTTCGAACGCGGCCAGATCGCCGCCGCGTCCGCGGTGCGCAAGCTGGTGCCGACCAAGCCGGTGACCAGCGAGCCGCGCAAGGGCAACGCGAAGACCGCCAGCGCCCCGCAGCCCGCGACGACGGCATGATAAACGACGGCATGCCTGCCGCATCTTACACGGGCCTCACGCCGTCATTGCGATGAGCGAAGCGACGAAGCAATCCACCTCGGTCCACTCGGCTCCTGGATTGCTTCGCTTCGCTCGCAATGACGAAGACAACTTGGGAGTGATCCAATGAGCTGGATGCCCACCAACGATCCGGTGCTCGGCGATCCGACCACCTGCGATGCGCTGGAATTGATCATCGTGCCGCGCACCCGCGATCTCGGCGACGGCTTCGCGGTGCGCCGCGCGCTGCCGCACGGCAAGCGGCAGATGGTCGGCCCCTTTATCTTCTTCGATCATTTCGGGCCGGTGCAGTTCATCGCCGGCAAGGGCATGGACGTCCGGCCGCATCCGCATATCGGGCTCGCCACCGTCACCTATCTGTTCGACGGCAAGATCATGCACCGCGACAGCGAGGGCAACATCCAGGAGATCGCGCCCGGCGCGATGAACCTGATGACCGCCGGCCGCGGCATCGCGCATTCCGAACGGACGCCCGACGTGGAACGGCGCGACGGCCAGTCGATGCTCGGCCTGCAGAGCTGGATCGCGCTGCCGCAGGCGTCCGAAGAGATCGCGCCGAGCTTCCAGCATTTCGCTGCGGCGACGCTGCCGATGGTGCAGGACACCGGCTTCACCGCCCGGGTGATCGCCGGCTCGGCGTTCGGCAAAGCCTCGCCAGTGACGATGGTATCGCCGTGGTTCTATGTCGAGGTCAACGCCAAGGCCGGCACCGCGGTGCCGCTCGATCCAGACCACGAGGAGCGCGCGATCTATGTGGTCGACGGCGAGGTCGAGATCGCCGGCGAGCGCCACGTCGGCCCGACCCTGCTGATTTTCCGCCCCGGCGACCGCATCACTGTCCGGGCAAAGACGGACACGCGGATGATGTTTCTCGGCGGCGATGCGCTGGAGGGGCCGCGCCACATCTGGTGGAATTTCGTCTCGTCCAGCAAAGAGCGGATCGAACAGGCCAAACAGGACTGGAAAACCGGTCGTTTCGCCGCCGTCCCGAACGAGAGCGAGTTCATTCCGCTGCCGGAATGATAGACTGCGGGCCCGAAACGATCCCCGCCGCCGGCTGCACCGGCGGCCGTCTCTGCCTGGAACACCGCCCATGACCACGATGCTCTCGAGCGACCTGCCGCTGACCAAGATCGGCCGCGGCAAGGTGCGCGACATCTATGCCGTCGACGACGACCGGCTGCTGCTCGTCACCACCGACCGGATCAGCGCCTTCGACGTCGTGATGGGCGAGACCATCCCGATGAAGGGCGCGGTGCTGACCCAGGTGAGCGCATTCTGGTTCGGTCAGCTCGGCGGCGTGGTGCCGCATCACATGATCAGCGCCGACATCGACGAGATCATCGCCGCGGTCCCGGCGCTGCAGGGCCATCGCGCCGCGCTGGCTGGCCGCACCATGCTGTGCCGGCGCACCACCGTGTTCCCGATCGAATGCGTGATCCGCGGCTACATCACCGGCTCGGCCTGGAAGGAGTACGCCGCCTCCGGCACGCTGGCGGGCGAGAAGCTGGCCGAGGGGCTGAAGGAGAGCGAGCGGCTGGAGCCGCCGATCTTCTCGCCAGCCACCAAGGCCGAGACCGGCCACGACGAGAACATCACCATCGCACGGATGCGCGAGATCATCGGCGACGAGGCCGCCTACACGCTCGAGAGCATGACGCGCGCGATCTACACCCAGGGCGAACAGGTCGCCCGCGAGCAGGGCATCATCATCGCCGACACCAAGTTCGAGTTCGGCCGTGACAAGGACGGCCGGATCATCCTGATCGACGAGGTGATGACGCCGGATAGTTCGCGGTTCTGGGCGGCCGACACCTACGCGCCGGGCCGGTCGCAGCCGTCGTTCGATAAGCAGCCGCTGCGCGATTATCTCGACGCCGAACGCCGCGCGGGGCGCTGGAATGGCGAAGCGCCGCCGCCGAAGCTGCCCGCCGAGATCGTCGAGGCCACCTCGAAGCGCTATCTCGACGCCTACCGCCGGCTCACCGGCGCCGATCTGGTAGTGACTTAAGTCAGCGTTGAGCCGGATCGCGGGCGCACCCGCCATCCGGCATCTACACTCTTTCGATCACACGCCTTCGAACAGCACCGTCGACAAATAGCGTTCCGAGAACGACGGCACGATCGCCACGATGGTCTTGCCGGCGTTTTCCGGCCGCTTGCCGAGTTCGATCGCAGCGGCGATCGCCGCACCCGACGAGATGCCGCCCGGGATACCCTCGTGCCGCGCCAGCGCGCGCGAGGTTTCGATCGCAGTGGCGCTCGGAATCTTGACCACCTCGTCGATCACCGAGCGATCGAGGATATCCGGCACGAAGCCGGCGCCGATGCCCTGGATCTTGTGCGGGCCGGGCGCGCCGCCCGACAGCACCGGGCTTTCTTCCGGCTCGACCGCCACCACCTTCAGCGACGCCTTGCGCGGCTTCAGCACCTGGCCGACGCCCGAGACGGTGCCGCCGGTGCCGACGCCGGCCACGAAGATATCGACCGCACCGTTGGTGTCGTTCCAGATCTCTTCCGCGGTGGTGCGGCGATGCACCGCCGGGTTGGCGAGATTCTTGAACTGCTGCGGCATCACCGCGTTCGGGGTCGCCGCCACCAGCTCTTCGGCCTTGGCGACCGCGCCCTTCATGCCCTTGGCGGCTTCGGTCAGCACCAGTTCGGCGCCGAGGAACGCCAGCATCTTGCGGCGCTCGATCGACATCGATTCCGGCATCACCAGCTTCAGCCGGTAGCCCTTGGCGGCCGCCACGAAGGCCAGCGCGATACCGGTGTTACCGGAGGTCGGCTCGATCAGCACGGTGTCGGGCTTGATGATACCTTCCTGCTCCAGCGCCGCGATCATCGCCGCACCGATACGATCCTTCACGCTGCTCGCCGGATTGAAGTACTCGAGCTTGGCATAGATGGTCGCGTTGACGCCGTGCTGCTGCGGCAGCCGGTTCAGACGTACCAGCGGCGTATCGCCGTAAGCATCGGCGATCGACTCGTACACCCGGCCGCGGCCGGGACGGTGGGCGGGTGCTTCTGCGACGGCTTTGATCGATGCGGTTGCTGCGCTGGACATGACGCCTCCTCACTTAGGTTGGCGGATTTACGGGAACTGTCACTGGGCAATCTGCTAGGCCGCCGCGGTCCCGTCAACGCGGCGGGTAAAAATGGAACAAACACCTCTAAAGCGACGGGTTTCTGGAATACGTCTGCTGCTTATGCGCTCCAGCTTGGGCTGAAATCCCGCCCTGCGGGAGAGACATTTCTGCATCGCCCTTCACAAGCCCGTCACGCTGACTGTAGTATGCCTTCGCATGCTGCTTCGCAGCGTCGATCGACGGGGGTCAGGAGCGTTTCTTGAACGCGCATGTCTCACATGGCGGTTGGCCGGTGCTGGTGCTCAACGCGGACTTCCGGCCGCTCAGCTACTATCCGTTGTCGCTTTGGTCGTGGCAGGACGCGGTCAAAGCGGTGTTCCTTGATCGCGTCAATATTGTCGCCCACTACGACCGCGCGGTGCATAGTCCGAACCACGAGTTTCGGCTTCCCAGCGTCGTCTCTCTGAAATCCTTCGTCAAACCGACCACGCATCCGGCCTTCACCCGGTTCAACGTGTTCCTGCGCGATCGGTTCGTCTGCCAGTATTGCGGCGCGCCCGAAGATCTCACCTTCGATCACATCATCCCCCGCTCCAAGGGCGGCCAGACCACCTGGGAAAACGTCGTCGCCGCTTGCTCGCCGTGCAACTTGCGCAAGGGCAATCTGACGCCCGAACAGGCCAAGATGTTTCCGCGCCAGACCGCATTCGCCCCGACGGTGCATCAGCTCCATCGCAACGGTCGGCTGTTCCCGCCGAACTATCTGCACGAGAGCTGGCTCGATTACTTGTACTGGGACACCGAGCTGGATCCGTAGCCCTCGGCCGGACGTCACCTCGTGTGCTGGGACATATAAGAGTGTCAAAGGACACATAAGTGTGTCACGTTTTTCGAGCTCTAAAATTGCAACCTGAGATAAGAGAAGCACACTTTTTGCGGTGAAATAGCCGCTTTACGACGATTCCGATTTGCAGGATCCGGTCGTAGCCTCCCGCTGAAGCACGGAGGCGGGGATATGAAGGCAAAAGAGCTCGCGAACTACTTCTCGAAGAAAATAGTAAAACCGATCACGTACTCTGTTGCGGAAATGGCGGACTCCGCCGGCCCTACTATTGAGCGCACTTATTCTGTCGAGCCAATCGCCGTCTCGGACGAGGATGTGCTTCACGCGCTGGTAACCTTGAAGGCGCGGACCTCGCGCGGCGCGAAGCTCCGGACAGAAGTTTTCGAAGCTGAGGTCGACGTGCCTCTTAAGGACGGAGACAATCTGACTATGGCCCTAATCATGGCAATCATCGAAGCCGATGAAGGGCAAGACACGCTGAACCTCAGCAAGGACGACTATCGTCGGAGAGCGCATGAAATCTTGCAGGAGCGCTTAGCGGAGTGGAAGTAAGGACGTCCGCGGCCAGGCATCTAAGCTCCGGGCTGACCGCTGGGGTAGGCGAACCAACATATGCCTCAGAACTCGGGACCTGATCTCGAGCCCCTCGCCTCCGTCCAGAGCAGCGTCTAAGTCGGCGTCTTCGGTCTTGCACGGTCTCCGGGTAGATTCGCGACCTCGATGAAGAGGTTCGCCATGAAAATCGACGATCTGCACCCGATCCGCTGGCCTGATGAGCACAAGAAGCGTCCGGCGATCCTAGCGCTCGCACACTTTGCGAGGGCCGACATGGCTCAAGGCCACGCCGGAGCCGGGGACGAATTCAGGGAAGACGTCCACAAAGAGCTGGCCAAAGGATTCGCCCGCGGAGCGGAAGCGAGGCTTCTCGCAGATCCGATCTTCTTCACGTCTGTTCTCAAGGCGGAGTGCGTTTCGAAGTGCTGGCCGACGGCAAGTTCGAAGAGGTGCTCACCAAAATCTACGACGGCTTCATCGCGCAGGGCGGCAGGCCCGAAGAGGGCTTCACATCCTGCTACGGCTGGCTCTATCACTGGTTCAATCACAAGCGGGGCGTCAAGTTTTCGTCGCTTCTCGCGGCAGCGTTTCATGTCCACGGTGCTGCGCGCTTTCCGATTGTGCCGAAGGCGAGGCTGGGTAAGCTGCCTGCCGCGGCGGTCCGCAAGCTTTCGCTGAAGGCGGCCGCAGCGAAAGCGGGTGTCAGTGTTTATGGCATGGAGAGCATCGGCCTAGCGCTCGGACTCATCCGTACCGAAAAGCGCTCGGGCAGCCAGATCTCCTTCTCCGTCGAGGAGGTCGCGCGCATCTCTCGCGACCTGAAAGGCGCCATGAACCTGGACGAGACGCAGCGGCGGCTCGGAATCGGCTTTAACACGATGATGAAGCTCTTGGCTGACGAATCTCTGGTGCCAGCCCTCCGGGGCGGTGGTCGGCGCCACAACTACGTGTTCAGGCCGCAGGATATCGACGATTTCTTGGCGAAGGTGGGCGGCGGCGCTCGACGAGAGAAGACCGCACCGGATAATCTGCTCGCGTTAACCAAGCTGGGCCGGGGAAAACCGCTGACGATTGTCGAGGGAGTGCGTCGGATTCTAGACGGCCGGCTTAAGGTGCGTGTCCGCATGGAGGGGCGCAGCGGCCTGGCCGGTCTGTTCATCGATCCCGACGACGTGCTGACGGCATTCGACAAGCTGGACACGAAGCGTGAGGCTGCTTCCTTCAGCGCCGCAGCAGTTCGCATGCGCCTCAATTCTCGCGGTCTGCGGAAAGCCATCGAGGCCGGGCTGATCGCCGGCGTCAAGCCAGGCGCAAGAGTCGTTCCGACGGACGTGGCAAATGCATTTGCCGAGCGCTTCATGATGCTGGCCGAGATCCGCGAGAGGCTGGGCGGCAGCTTCCCCGATCTGCGCAACGGCTTGCGACGTGCCGGCTTCCCTCCTGACCCTGATCTCGCGAAATGCCTCTGTGCCGCCTACGTCCGCCGCGACATCGAGCCTTTCGTGGGGAAGCTCGAAGAGGGTAAGGCATCTCTCGCCAGGCCGGAAGGTAGCTGGAAGGCGCTGGTGCGGGAGACGGAGAAGCTTCTTGCGGCAACCAAGTTGCCGATTCCATCCGCAGATCTGCTCTCGAAACCGCGCCGGAAAATGCCGATCGGCCTGTCCGATCAGAACGATTTCTTCTACACCGCCATGTGGGACATGCGCGAAAAGTTTGTCTTCATCGAGGGTGCCGGGCTGGTGGCTGCGCGTGCGATCGTACACGGGTCTTTCGTTCCCGCTCGACGGGCCAGCGAGCACCCAGACGGACATCGTCGATGACATCGCGATGCGGATGCTGCGCGAGGCCAACCGGCCCCTCTCTCAGGAGGAGATCGTAGATGCCCTCGAAGCTCGCTCCATTCGGACGCCGCTCGCGAACGGCGAGGTGTTCCTGCGCCGTTTCTTCGTTAGACACGATGACAAGCTTATCAAGTTTACGGGTCTCGGCTAATGGGACCGCTCTCGCGCCTACGCGCCGGGGCTCTACGATCCGGCGACCTGGAAGGAGAGAACCCTGACCGCTGTGCAGCGGGCCGGTCTGTGGATCATGAAGCTGATCGACGAGGCAAAGCGTCCCCTCACCCGTGCCGAGTTGGAATCTATTCTCCGCAAGCGCGGCCTGATCCCGGAGAATTGCAGTCGCGCGTATGTTGGCAACGCGGTCGGCGAATTCGCCGACAAGATCGTGTACCTTGACGCGGTGGGCTACTGGTTGGCAATGAGGCCTTGTGCCGCTGCCCGATACAAGCCGACGACGAGGAAGAAGGCCGCCTAGGATCGCCAGAGCGCCTGCACTTTCCAACTGTAGGAGCTGCCACCGCTCGCAGATCGTTTCCCTGCCGACCGGGGGAACGCGGTGGCGGTCGGAGCCGATCGCTGGCACCACCTCAGCAAACCGACCCAAGGGCGCATCGTCCTGCCCGCGGCTAGGGTCGCCGGACTGCGCGCTCGAGACAATCGACGAGGCCGGCCTCCTGCATCGGCTTACCGAGGTAGCCGATGGCTCCATCGCGCAACGCGCGCGCGCGGGTGGCGTCGTCCGGATAGGCGGTCACGAAGATGAAAGGTATTGTCCGTCCCGAAGACTGAATGCGACGGTGCAGCTCGATGCCGCTCATACTAGGCATCTGGATGTCGGTGATGATGCAGGCCGCGCGTTCGAGGCTGTCGGAGGCCAAAAGCGCTTCCGCCGAAGCAAAGGGATCTACCCGATAGCCCAGCAGTTCGACCAGGCTCGCCAGCGCCTTCCGAAAGGACTCGTCGTCATCGACGATGCAAATGCGGATAGAGTCGGGCACGCGCGGACCGGCGACTGTTTACGACGGCAAATAGATGGGCCGGTTCCGTACAAAACGGAATCATACGGGGGTATTAGATATTACCCCTCAGGTGAGGCTCAGGATCAACGCCATCTTGAGCAGATCGGCGAGCGAATTGGCGCCCATTTTCCGCATGACGTTACCGCGATGGATTTTCACCGTGATGTCGGCGAGAGACAGCCGGTCGGCAATCTGCTTGTTGACCAGGCCGGCCGCCACCAGGCTCATGACCTCCCGCTCGCGCGGCGTGAGCTCGGCATAGCGCGCTCGGACGTTATGATGGCCCAGCTCCTTCTGCCGGCGGGCGCGATCTTTCGACAGCGCCAGGTAGATGGCGTCCAGCATGTCCTGATCCCGGAAGGGTTTGGGCAGGAATTCGATGGCACCGGCCTTCATCGCCCGAACGCTCATGGGGATGTCGCCATGCGCAGTCATGAAGATGATGGGGATCGGGATGCCAGCTCTGGCCAGATCTTCCTGGACGTTAAGCCCGCTGGCGCCGGGCAGACGTACGTCCAGCACGAGGCAGCTTGGGGCGTCGGGAAGCTGCTCGTCGAGAAAATCCCGTGCCGAAGAGAAGCATTTCGTCTTGAGGCCCACCACGCCGAGCAGGCCGGCAACGGAGTTTCGGACAGACTCGTCGTCGTCCACCACGAAAACAAGCGCTTCGGTATCGCGAGCCGCTTCAGTCATACGTCACTCCATTCAAGGGCAGCCTGATCAGGACCTTTGTTCCGAAAGGCTCGCGGGGCGCAATCGACAGGTCGCCCCCGTGCGACTCGATGATCGACCGGCACAGGGGAAGGCCCATACCGGTCCCTCCCGGTTTGGTCGTGTAGAAGGCATCGAAGATGCGATCGGTGCTTTCCGGTCCGATGCCGCTGCCGGTGTCTTCCACTGTAAGCATGACGTCATGCGCGCCGACTCGCTCGGACCGGACGACGAGAATCCGGTCGCGGGCGTAGACGTCACGCATGGCCTCCGTGGCGTTGGTGAAAAGGTTGAGAAAGACCTGCTGCATCTGGAGATGGTCGGCGATGACGGGCGGAAGTCCGGATTGCAGCAGCATATCGGCGGAAACGGATTGGCTGGCGAACTCGGCAGACATGAGCGCAGCCGCCTCCCGGACGAGTCGATTGAGATCGGTCGGCACGCGGCTCGTCTTCTGCTGCCCCAGGACGGCCCGGATGCTCCCGAGCACGTCGGCGGCGCGATGGCCGTCCTTTGCAATGAGGTTCAGGGTGTTGCGCGCCTGGTCGATGCCGGGGGGCGTCTGGTCGAGCCAACGGAGGCCGACGCTCGCGTTGGTCACCATGGCCGCGAGAGGTTGCTTCACTTCGTGCGCGATTGAGGCGGCGACGGCGTCCATGGTCATCAGCCGGCCCTCCTTCTCGCGCCTGCTGGAAATCACTGAGAGCGCGAGACGGGCATAGATCCTGGTGGTCTCCGACAGCAGCATCAGCAGCACGAACACGCCCGAAAGCAGGCCATAGGTGCGGCCGGCATACCAGAGTAGGCTGTAGCGGGAGTCCGTGCCCATGACGAGGAGGAGTTCGATCAGCCAGGCCCATAACGCGACCATAAGCCAGAGATCGAGCACGGACCGGCGTCCGCGCCAGACTAGCCCGATGGCAAGGACCAGCAGAATGAGCAGGAACGCCGCGACATAATAGAGCCGTGTCCAGGACCAGTTGACGGCATCGTACATCATGGACGGCAGCAACGAGTGGCCGGCTGTCGCGAGAAAGGTCAGCGCTACTACCGCAATTAGCGTTGCCGCGATGCAGACGATGATCGAGTTCTGCACATTGCTATGGCCGATCGCGAGTTTGCCGCGCGCCTTGAGCGCGGCGTAGGCGATCACGGCCAGCGGCAGTCCGGTGTGCCAGAAGTAGTAGAGCCAGATGGTCGTATTGACTCCCGCGCCGAGGAGCCCAGTTTCGGCGAAGGCCCCGGGAAAGGTGAGGGCGTGCGGAACGATGATGAGGCCGGTGAAGAGATAGCCGCTCGCCAGTGCGAGCAGCGCCGGCGAGCGTACGACCGAGACTTGGGCGAACAGCAGTGTTGCCGTGATCAGGTCGCTGAGCAGCAGCGTCGTGTCGACGATGGGTATGAAAGACGGGACCGGCGTGATCTGCAGCGATCCGAACGGCAGCGTGGCGATGAAGGCGGTGAACAGCGCGACGGCGACCATCGCGGTGACCTGAAGCTGCCGCCGGGTCGGCGGCATCGTGGACAGCAACAGCTCTTCGCGATGCACCATCTCTGGATGTACTCACCGCATACTCCGGTATTAGTCTCTAAACTCCGGGTATGTCTTCCCTATAACCCAGTACGATATCCCAGGCTCTCGGCCGAGCCTAGGCTTCCAACGCTCCGTCGTTGCGCCCGAGAGCCTTGAAAATGCGATCTTTCAGGAACGGTGTCTCAGTCCCGGACGCGCCTCGTGACGCTGCGGCGCACGATCCTATGCGGCATCCCACTGCAGCCGGCCGGCCTGGTACTCACAGTTGGCACGAATTGCATATTGTCGCCACGCAACCGGGGAATACTGTCGCCCCGCAAAGTCGTCGGAAGGGTTCGAGCGAACGAACGACTTGGCTTCGACAAAAACACGGGAAAGGGAGAAGGCGGATGACCGGCAGATTTAACAAAACTTGCGCGGCGATCCTGTTTTGCGTAGCGAGCGTTTTGCCCATGGAGTCGTCTTTCGCGGCACCGATCTATCCGGCGGATTTGGCTGCGCAGGAAGGACGATCGGATGCGATCGAGGTGCGGGCCGTCGTGCGCCGTGGCGGGGCCGTGGTCGGTCCTCGCGGCGGGGTGGCCGTCCGGCGCGGAGCCGCGGTCGTCGGGCCTCGTGGAGCTGCCGTCGTCCGTCGAGGCGCCGTGGTTCGCCCCGGTTGGCGGGGCGGCGGAGTCCGATGGGCCCGTCCCGGCTGGTATCGCTGGCCGGCAGGCGGAGCCATCGCGGCAGGTGCGGCGCTCGGTGTCGTCACGGCCGCGACCGCTGCCGCCTGGGCAGGCGCTGCGCCGGCGCCGGGCATGTGCTGGTACTACACCGATCCGTCCCGGACGCAGGGTTTCTGGGACTACTGTCAGTAGCGCGCGGGGCGGGGAAACACATGCTGTCCGCTCCCGAAGAGCTACGCGAAACGAACCCCGCCCGGCTTGCGGAGATGGTCTGGATTCCGGGCGGCTCCTTCCGGATGGGCTCCGACGAGCACTATCCGGAGGAGGCACCGGTCCATCGCGTCTCCGTCGACGGCTTCTGGATCGACAGGACGCCGGTCACCAACCGGCAGTTCAAGGAATTCATCAACGCGACCGGGCACGTGACGACGGCGCAGCAAATGCCGGATCCCAAGGACTATCCCGGCGCGTTGCCGGATATGCTCTTCGCGGGCTCGCTGGTGTTTGCTCCGGCGCCTCGCATCAACGATCTTCGTGACTGGAGCCAGTGGTGGACCTTCATGAAGGACGCCAACTGGCGGCGTCCTTACGGCCCCAAGAGCAACATCAAGGATCTCGACGACCACCCCGTTGTCCATGTGTCCTACAGCGACGCGCTTGCCTACGCCCAGTGGGCCGGCAAGGACCTTCCGACCGAGGCCGAGTGGGAGTTTGCCGCACGCGGCGGGCTCGACGGCGCGGAGTTCGCCTGGGGCGATGCGCTGACGCCGGGCGGCCGGCACGTGGCGAACACCTGGCAGGGCGAGTTCCCGGTCCATAACCTCGCTGAGGACGGTTTCGAGCGTACGTCGCCGGTCCGGTCCTTTCCGTCGAACGGCTACGGCCTCCACGACATGATCGGCAACGTCTGGGAATGGACGTCGGACTGGTGGTCCGGCAAGCACGAAGAGGACGAGGGAAAGCAGTGCTGCATCCCGTTGAACCCGCGCGGGGGCCCGGAGAGCGCATGTTACGACGTCCACCTGCCCGACGTCCGGATTCCTCGCAAAGTCCTCAAGGGCGGTTCGCATCTCTGTGCGCCGAACTATTGCCGACGCTACCGCCCCGCGGCGCGACACGCCGAGCCCGTCGATACCTCGACCAGCCACGTCGGCTTCAGATGCGTGGTCCGAACGCCTGTCATTCAGCCATCGCGAAGGCAGTCTGCAACCCAGGGAGTGTTGAATGAGCCGAGACGCGAAGAACACTGAGGCCGATGCGAAGAAATCCATCGATCGCCGCAAGCTGCTCCTCGGAACGACGACGCTGGTCGCAACGGCGGCGCTGACATCGCAAACGCTCGCGCAGGCGCAGAAGGCTGCGCCCGCTCCATCTACCGCGTCCGGCGGGACTGGCAAGCCGAACATCCTCCTTATCAGGGGTGACGACATCGGCTGGTTCAATGTCAGCGCCTACAACATGGGTATCATGGGCTATCGCACGCCGAACATCGACCGCATCGGACGGGAAGGCGCCGTCTTCACCGACTGGTATGGCCAGCAGAGCTGCACCGCCGGTCGCGCCGCCTTCATCACCGGGCAGACACCAGTGCGCACGGGCCTTACCAAGGTCGGCCTGCCGGGTGCGGAACTCGGGCTTGGGCCGCTGGATCCGAGCGTCGCCGACGTGCTCAAGACCTACGGCTATGCCAGCGGTCAGTTCGGCAAGAATCATCTCGGCGACCGCGATGAGCACCTCCCGACCGCGCACGGCTTCGACGAGTTCTTCGGCAATCTTTACCACCTCAATGCCGAGGAGGAGCCCGAGAACCCAGACTATCCCAAGCATCCGTCGTTCGTGAAGAAGTTCGGCCCCCGCGGCGTCATTAAGTCGAGCGCGGACGGCAAGATCGAGAATACCGGCCCGCTCAACACCAAGCGCATGGAGACGATCGACGAGGAGTTCCTCGGTGCGGCCAAGGACTTCATCAACCACCGCGCCAACAAGCCCTGGTTCTGCTACTTCAACTCGACGCGGATGCAGGTCTTCACGCACCTGAAGAAGGAATCACAGGGCAAGACAGGCAAGGGCATCTATCCCGACGGGATGGTCGAAACCGACGGGCATGTCGGCGAGCTTCTGAAGCTCGTCGACGACCTCGGCGTCGCCGACAACACCATCGTCGTCTATACGACCGATAACGGCGCGGAGGTCTTCACCTGGCCGGATGGGGGCGCGACACCTTTCAAGGGCGAGAAAGCCACCAACTGGGAAGGCGGCTCCCGCGTGCCGTGCCTCATCAAATGGCCCGGCGTGATCAAGCCCGGCACCATCATCAACGACATCTGCGTGCATGAGGACTTCATTCCGACCTTCGCCGCCGCCAACGGCGATGTGGATCTCGTCGAGCGAACCAAGAAAGGGACGCCCCTCAACGGCAAGCAGTTCAAGGTCCACTTCGACGGCTTCAATCTGCTGCCGTTCCTGAAGGGCGAGGCGAAGGAATCCCCGCGCAGCGAGTTCCTGTACTGGAGCGACGACGGCGACCTGATGGCGCTCCGTGTCCGCGATTGGAAGATCGCCTTCACGGAGCAGAACACGGAGTTGTCTCCGCAAACGCCGATCAGCGTATGGCAGGGGCAATTTACGAAACTCCGCGTGCCGAACATTTACAATCTACGAGCCGATCCGTTCGAACGGGCGACGACCAGCCTGTTGTACGGCGACTGGCAGGTGCATCACGCCTTCCTGGCTGTGCCGGCGCAAGCGGTGGTCGCCAGATACATCGAGAGCTTCAAGGAGTTCCCGCCGCGTGCAAAGGCGGCGAGCTTCACCGTGAGCGACGTAATGGAGAAGCTCACGACGGCGGGCGCCAACAAGAACTGACTTCGAGTCCAAGGACATGGAAGGCCCGGCCAATTCTAAGTGGCGCACGACCCAAGTCTCTCTTGTAAGAAGTTACTCGAGCATGGTCCGCGCAGCAGCCCAGCCGAGAGGGCATAACCAGCGAAGATGCGATCTCACAGGAGAGTACCATGAACGTACAGTTAACCCGACGAGGCGCGATGCTGGCGGGCGGCGGCTTGGCGGCGGCCGCTGCGACTGTCGGCCTCGCCAGCGCGCAGTTGATGTCCCCGACATCGCCCGAGGAGGCGAGAAGCGTCGCCAAAGAAATATTCTTCTGGGGGATGCATCCGATCGGCATCTACCATCTACGCTACAACACCGCGCAAAATGACAAGAGCCCGAAATTCGCGGGCGTCAATCGCCTGAGTTGGGATCGAAAGCCGAGAACCGCGGCGGACCGTTCCGCAACCACGCCGAACGCGACCACCCTTTACGGCGTCGGGATGCTTGATCTCTCGAAAGAACCTGTTGTCGTTGTGGTGCCCGAGATCAGGGACCACTATTGGAGCGTCCAGTTCGCCGACAACTATGCGAGATGGTGGCCCTATATCATCGGCAGCCAGTTCGACGCGCCAGGAAAGATCCAGCGGCTGCTGATCGGCCCGAACTGGAGCGGCAAGATGCCGGCAGGGTTTGTCGGGGCGGAAATCTTCCAGTCGCCGTCGGAATTCGCGACGGTCGCCGCCCGCATCGCCTTGACCGACGATACGCCCGACGAGGTGAATCTGGTCAACGGTATCCAGGACAGCATCACCTTGATGCCGCTCGGCGCCTGGGAAGCGGCCGGGCGCAAGAGTGTCCGCGCCGAGGACGTGCTGGTCGTCAAGGGGGACTATCCCGCCTATCCGGGGATGGAGGCTGTCAGAGAGCCGGGCAAGCTCAAGGGCATCGAATTCCTGCGCTGGGCGAGTCTCGTTCTCAACGACAAGACCTTCACGAAGCAGGAAGACGGCTATCACGAGCGCAATGCTTTCCTGCGGTTCGAGAAGCTTGGCCTGAAAGCCGGCACTCCGTTCGATCCCTCCAAACTGTCTCCCGAGATCGTTACTGCGATCGAGGCCGGCATCGAGGAAGGACGCAAGGAAGCCGCGCAAGCATTCGCGAATACCGGCCGCGACATGAAGGGATGGCGCCTCGCCTCGGACCTCGGTTATCGAGACACCGATTGGGTGGCGCGGGCCGGGAATGGATTGATCGCGCTTTTGGCGCCCGTCCCTTCGCGCTCACACACCGGTGCGCTGGGTTTCAAGGACTCGTCTGGCCGTCCGCTCTCCGGAGAGAACCGCTACACGCTGACCTTCGATCTCAACGACATGCCCCCCGTGACCGAGTTCTGGGAACTACCGCTCTACGATCACGACGGCTATTTCGTCGACAATCCGATCAACCGGTACTCGATCAACAGCTACATGTTGAAGCGCGGCAAGCTTCACAGCGCCGACGGCAAGCTCGTGATCTACATCCAGAGCGACGAGCCGAAGAAGGCGAGCCAGCGGCAGAACTGGCTGCCGGCGCCGAAGAGCGGCGGCTTTCAATTCGCGGCGCGCTTTTATGGACCCGGCACACCGCTGATCGATGGCAGCTACAATATGCCCGGTGTGGTGAAGGTATCGTAGGGGACGCGAACGTCACGCTGGCGGGGCGAGATTTCTCATGGCGTCGTCGTCAAGAGGAAACGGGATAGAGAGAATCATGATGTCGTATTCCTCAATCGTCGGACGCAAAATTCGTCTGAAGATCGCGGCCGCGATCATCGCAGCCGCGGTCCCATGGGGTGCTTGTGCACAGACCTCGACCGTCGCCCCCTCCAGCAGTCCCGCTGGCGCAGGCTTCCGTTTTGGCTACCCGACTTCGGAGACATCGACAGCCTTGTATGATGAGCTCGACTACCAGCGTGCGGTGCAGGCCTACATCTGGGCCACGCCGCTGGTTAACTCGGTCGGGGTGGCGAAGGCGCTCGAATCCGCCGGACTCAATCTGGCCGTGCCAGCGATGGTGGTGTTCGACAAGCCGTTGTCTCCTAAGCAGGTCTTCATGACCGGCAACGACGTCTCGACCTATGGGAACTCGGTAATCGACTTGTCGAAGACCGGGCCATTTGTAGTCGACGCTCCGACGGGCGTACTCGGTGGCATTGTCGATTTCTGGCAAAGGGCTGTTCTCGACATCGGCGTCGGCGATACCCGCAACGGCGCGAAGCTCCTGCTGTTGCCTCCGGGCTACGACGGTCCGATTCCCACCGGCTATATCGAGGTGCGCTGCCGCACCAATCGGGTCTTTCTACTTGCGCGCGGGACGCCAAAAGCGGGGGAAGGGCCGGATACGCTGGTCAACCTGCTTGGCTCGATCGGACTCTATCCGCTCGCACAGAAGGATGCTGCGCAGCCGACCCGGGTGATCCGTGTCGGCGGCGTGCCGATGAACTCCGATTGGCCAAAGGACTACCGCTTCTTCGAATACTTGGCCGACGGTCTTTCCGACGTGCGCGTCGAGCCGCAGGACAAACTGATGTATGCGATGCTCAAGCCGCTTGGGCTTGAGCCCGGGAAGTCGTTTCAGCCAAACGAGCGCCAGCGACGCATCCTGTTGAAAGCCGCCGACACTGGGGCAGCCATGATGGCCAACATGGCTTTTGCCAATCGCTTCGACGGACGACGATACTGGCCCGATCGCGAGTGGGAGAAGATCACGTTCGCGACGACGCCCGATTTCGAGACGGTGGAGCGGACCGAATTGGATGAGCGCGCGCAGGGCTGGTACCAGCTCGCCATGAATGCTCGCTATCTCTACACGATGAAACCGGTGCCAGGCGAGGGAACGTGGTACGCCTCGACGTTCCGTGACAGCACCGGCGCGTTCCTGCACGGCGGCAATTCCTATCGGCTGCATGTCGATGCCGATACGCCAGCGAAGGCCTTCTGGTCGGTCACTATCTACGACAACCGCACGCGCAGCATGATCGATACCGACCAGCAGCGTGCCGGGCGCGGCGGCCTATCGGACCTCAAGAAGAACGCCGACGGTTCGGTCGATCTCTATTTCGGACCGAAGGCGCCTGCCGGCATGGAGACCAACTGGATCGAGACCATCCCAGGTCAGGGCTTCTTCGCGATGTTCCGCCTCTACGGTCCGCTGGAACCCGCGTTCGACGGAAGCTGGAAGCTGAACGACATCGCCGTAGCGAGGCAGTAGGACAGTCATGAAATGGGGAGCCGAGGGTCGCCATGAGAAAGACGTCACTGGCCGTGTTTGCCGTGATATTCACGGTGGCCGCCCATGCGCAGAGCAACGAGGCGACACCCCCGACTTCGCTAATGAAGGCGCCGGACGCCTTCGCGCGGATGAGCGCCGATCAGGCGCGCGAGAGCGAGGCCTATACGCTCGGCGTGCAGGCGGTGCTTTGGGGCATGCAGTGGGTAAAGGCGGGACAGTCGTTCCGCCTGTTCAGCCGGCCTTTGCCTGGCGGTCAGGAACGTTCGCCGTACGATCCGCTGCCGCATGGCGTCAACGTCTGGGGGCACGCGCAAAGGCTTCTCAATTCCAATACGCGCTTGATCGAGACGCCGAACACCGAGACGCTCTACTCGATCATTTTGGTCGACCTGAAGGAGGGACCGGTCGTCATCGTGCATCCGGATTTCGGCGATCGTTATTTCCGCACCAGCATCTGGGATCTTCACAGCGACACCCACACGATCAGTCAGAAGCAGGACGGCGGCAAGCCATCTCCTTACGTCGTCGTGCCGGTCGGGTGGTCGGGCGAAATTCCCGCCGGGTTGAAGCGGATCGATGTGCGGAGCCGCTACGTGCAGTTCGCGCCCCACATCGCTGTGACCGGTCAAGACGACCTTGCGAAGGTGCATGTGCTTCAGAGCGGCCTGAAAATGATCGCGCTCAAGGATTGGGGCAAGACGAACGCGGAACTGCAGCCGGGCCAGCCTATGCGTCCCATCCGGCGGCCGGGAACCACGACGCCGGATGAACTTCTGTTCTTTGAGGAGTTGGGAGAGACGCTGAAGGACCTCACCGTCAGGGACGACGAGACTGGTTTCGCCCGCCAGCTTCAGGCCATTGGCATCACGGCGAAGGAGGGCTTCCAGTTCGACAAGCTCGATGCCCCCACCGTGGCGGGATTGAAGCGTGCCGTGCTCGACGGCCAGACCCTCGCTGCGCACAAGGCCCGCGATCTGTTTCCGCTCCAACCGGGCGGCACATGGGCGGTGGGCTACGACCAGACTAGCCTCGACAATTGGCTCGACCGTGCCGGCACGGGGTTCGGCTACGTCTGGGGTGATCTCGCGAGCGAAATCCTCTTCCCGCAAGTAAGAGCCGATGCCGCAGGCCAGCCGCTCAATGGTTCGAACAAATACGTACTGCATTTCCCGCCAGGCCAGCTTCCGCCGGCGCGCTACTGGCGGATAAGCATGTACGATATCGAGGGGTTCTTCGCGAATAACCCGATCAATCGCTACGGCATCGGCAACATGGCCGAAAAGTTGGAATCCGAGGCCGATGGCGGCCTTACGATCGCGATCCAGCACGATCCTCCCAGCAAGGACAAGCAAGCCAACTGGCTGCCCGCGCCGGCGGAAGGGTTCTTCATGGTGATGCGGCTCTACCAGCCGGAGGAGCGCATGTATCGCGGCGAGTATATCGTGCCCTCGGTCCAGAAGGTTCGATAGGCGAGGTATTGGCCATGGTCCCGACCATGATGGATCGTCGAAGCTTGCTCGCTTTGCCTCTGGGCGTGGCGGCGTCGTTGGCGATATCCGCGCCAGTCGGCGCGCAAGCGCTCAGCGCCTCGTTAGGACTCGCACCCGGCGAAAGCCTTGGCCACGCGCTTGAATTGTCGGCGGCGACTAACCTGCGCGACCTCGGCGGCTATCGGACCGGCGACGGCAAGACCCTCGTGCGCGGCCTAGTCTACCGGTCTGATGTATTCAATCCGATGACGGCTCCTGATCTTACGAAGCTCGGTCTCGTGGGGCTACGCAGTGTATTCGACCTGCGTACGATCCAGGAGGTGAAGGTTCAGCCCGATCAGGTTCCGGCGGACGCGAGGATCGTGTCCCTGAACGTTCTCGCCGACGCGCAGTCTGCCGCGCCAGCCCAGTTGGAGGCGCTATTGCGCGATCCCAAGGCAGCGAACGCGGCGCTCGGCGGCGGCAAGATCGAAGCGCACTTCGCGGAAGGCTACCGCGAGTTCGTGTCCCTGCGGAGCGCGCAACACGCCTACCGCACGCTCTATCTTGCTCTCGCGGACAAATCGAATCTGCCGGCTGTGTTTCACTGCACGACCGGCAAGGATCGAACCGGCTGGGCCGCTGCGGCACTGCTCACCCTCCTCGGCGTTCCTGAGGCGGCGGTGATGGCCGACTATTTGCGCAGCAACGACAACCTGCTGGCCTACTACAAGGCGACGATTGATCGCTTCGCGGCCGACGGCGGCGACCGCGATATTCCAATCGCCATCCTTGGCGTGAAACGCGACTATCTGGAAGCATCATTCGACGAGATGCGCGCCCGCTACGGTACGATCGAGAGCTACTTCGCCGAAGGACTCGGCATCAACACTGCCCAGCAAGCCAAGCTTCGCGGCCTGCTTGTGAAGGAGTTGTAGAATGGGGAAGGAAGGTGCAGTGATGGTTCTCGCTGCCGTAGGCGGACAATCGAGCTACGACGCGTTCTGGTGGCTTTGCCTCGTCATCGTGGTCTGTCTGTTCATCGCTGCCATCTGGCTCATCTACAGGCTCGGGAAGCTGCCTGGCGAGATCGCGCAGGGTCGCGGCCATCCCCAGGTGGCCGCCATCACGGTCTGCGGGTGGCTCGGCCTGTTGTTGCCGCCGCTATGGCCGATCGCTTTGATCTGGGCCTTTCTCATTCCCGCCGGCCGCGAGCTCATGCCACCGCCGGATCTCGCGGGGCTGCAGGAAGCACTGAAGACGACATCCGCGCGGATCGCGGACATCGAGCGCCAGCTCGCGAAAGGAGGCATGCCATGATCCCGGCCATGATCGCCTCGGTGCTCATTCTGTACTGGTATTGGCGGGAAGCGCAGCCCAAGCCCGGTGATCCCGCGCCGGGATCCGCGGAGGCGCTGCGGCGCGAACTCGCTGCTCTCAACGCCCGGCTTGACGGCATCGTTGCCAAACTAAACAGGAGGTGACGCCATGCAATGGCCGCTGTTTCTGGGATACGCCGCCATCGTCTGGCTGATCTTCGTCAAGCTGAAGCTGATCCGCCTTTCGTTGACGCTCGCCATCGTACTGGCGGCGGCGGGTCCGATTCTGTTCTTCTATGTGCTCTACGCGATGAACTTCTATCATCCGGGATCCAGCGACGTGCAGGTGCTGCGCCGGGTCGTGCAAATTGCGCCGCGGACGTCAAAGCCCGGACGCGTGGCGGAGGTGCTGGCGCGGGCCAACGCGCCGATGAAGAAGGGCGATACGCTGTTCAACATCGATCCGCAGCCGTTTCAGTTCGAGGTGGAGCGGCTGAAAGCGTCTCTGGCGGCTTCCCAACAGGGCGTGCCGGAGTTGAAGGCCGCGCTCGACCAGGCAAATGCGTCGCGTCAACGGGCTGAGGCCCAGACAGCGTTGGCGCAACAGACCTACGATCGAAACGTTCAGCTCTTCAGCCGCAATGTCGTCGCCCAGGCGACGGTGGACTCGGCCAAGCGCGATCTGGATGCTGCCGTCCAGAGCGAAGCCGGCGCACGGGCGGCGGAGGAACGGGCGCGTCTGGAATTGACCTCCACGATCGGCGGCGAGAACACCGCTGTGGCGCAGGTCCGCCAGCAACTGGCCTCCGCCGAGAACGATGTCACAGAGACCAGGGTCACTGCGCCCTGCGACGGCTTCGTCTCGAACGTCAATATTCTGCCCGGTCAGATCGTCAGCCCGGGTTCGGCGGTGATGCCGTTCGTGTGCGACGTCGATGACGAGAGCCGGGGAAAAATCGCGGCAACCTTTCCCGAAGGCACCTACCTCGGCATCAGCCGCGGGTCGCCGGCGGAAGTCATCTTTCCGATGTATCCCGGCCTCGTGTTCACGGCGAAGGTCGTCGATACCATCGATATCACCAGCGGGGGGCAGATCCCGGTCGGCGGCGTGATCCCGGCAATCACCTCGTCGTCCAATCCGCCGCCACGGTTCGCGGCGATCCTCAAGCTGGACGATCCAAATCTACGTTTGCCGGCAGGCGCGCGCGGCGAAGCTGCCGTCTATTCCGACCGCGTGCCGTTCGCCGGCGTGTTCCGTAAGGGATTGATCCGGACGGATACCATCGTCAACTACGTGATGTGGGGAACGTGATGCCCATCGTCCCCGGTTGCGGCATGCGTCGCGGCAGACTTTCTTACAAGAGCACGACATGAAAGCGTTGGTGTTTTCCGGCAAAGGCGAGAAGTCGCTAAAGGACCGCCCTAAACCGGCGATCAAGGAACCTGGCGACGCAATCGTAAAGATCGTCAAGACGACGATCTGCGGCACAGATTTGCATATCCTCAAGGGCGACGTGCCGACGTGCACGCCGGGGCGCATTCTCGGTCACGAGGGCATTGGCGTCGTGGACGACGTTGGTGCCGGCGTCACTGCGTTCAAGCCGGGTGACCGAGTTCTGATCTCCTGCATCTCTTCTTGCGGGAAGTGCGATTTCTGCCGCCGCGGCATGTACTCACAATGCCGGAACGGCGGCTGGATCCTGGGCAACAAGATCGATGGAACACAAGCTGAGTACGTCCGGACGCCGTACGCCGACACCAGCCTCTATCGACTGCCCGAAGGTGTCGACGAAGAAGCGCTGGTCATGCTCAGCGATATCCTGCCGACCGGCTTTGAATGCGGTGTGCTCAATGGCAAGATCGCGCCTGGCTCGACGGTCGCCATCGTCGGGGCGGGGCCGGTCGGCCTGGCGGCACTTCTTACTGCACAATTCTACTCGCCGGCCGAGATCATCATGATCGACCTGGACGACAAGCGGCTTGCGATCGCGCGTCAGTTCGGCGCCACGCAGACGGTCAACAGTGGCGACGGCAAGGCCGCAGAACGCGTGATGAAATTGACCGGCGGAGCCGGCGTCGACACCGCCATCGAGGCCGTTGGGGTCCCCGCGACCTTCGAGCTCTGCACCGAGGTCATCGCTCCCGGTGGCATCGTCGCGAATGCAGGCGTTCACGGCGTCAAGGTTGATCTCCACCTCGAACAGCTTTGGTCGCGTAACATCTCGATCACGACCCGGCTGGTCGATACCGTCTCCACGCCGATGCTGATGAAGACGGTGGTCTCGAAGCGCATCGAGCCGAAGCGGCTGATCACGCACCGCTTCAGCCTCGACCAGATCGCGGAGGCCTACGACGTCTTTTCGCGCGCCGCGGAAACCGGCGCGCTCAAGGTCATCATCGAATGTTGAGAGATACTCCGGAAGCACACTTCCGGAAAATGTGCGATCACGGGATTGCCTATTGGGAAACGGCCGGAAATCCTGCGATCGAATGGGATGGCGAACATCGGGAGGTTGTGATGAAGCTAAGGACGGCATGTCTGGCGGCAGTGGCTTCGATCGGAATGGCAGGCACGGCCATGGCCGACGCGGGAGGGCTAAGCTTCTGGCTGCCGGGCTCCTTCGGTAGTCTGGCCGCGACCCCCACAGTGCCGGGCTGGGCCTCCACCACCGTTTATCTCCATCTGCAGTCGAGCGCAGGCGGCGGCGCCAACTTCGTCCTGCCCGGCGGCGGTCGCGGAGCCGTCTCCGTCGGCCTCACCGACCACGCCGACGCGCTGATTCAGGGCGTCGCATACACCTCGGCGCTGCCGATCCTGGGGGGGCAGGGAACTTTCGCCGTGCTCGGCGCAGCGGGCAACGTCGGGGTCGGCGTTGGGGCGACCCTCACCGGACCGCTAGGCAACACCCTCTCGGGAACACGGACCGACAACCGGACGAGCGTTGCCGACGTGTTCTACCAAGGCAGCTTGAAATGGAACCAAGGCGTCCACAATGAGATGGTCTATGTTCAAGGCAACATCCCGAGCGGCACCTATGACGTGAACCGGCTCGCCAATCTCAGCCTTGGATTCGCCGCGATCGACGCCGGCGGCGGTTACACCTACTTCAATCCGAAGGCCGGCAACGAGTTCTCTGTCGTCGCGGGATTGACCTACAGCGCCCCCAATCGCGATCTGCAGTACCAGAACGGCATCGACTTCCATCTCGACTGGGCGGCCTCCAAGTTTCTGACCAGGACGTTCCAGATCGGCGTGGTCGGCTACTACTTCCAGCAGCTTACCGACGACACGGGACCGGGCGCGACACTCGGCGGCTTCAGGGGCATGACCGTCGGCCTCGGGCCCCAGATCGGTTTTATCTTCCCCAAGCTGTTCGAGGGATACCAGGGCTATTTGAATCTCAAGGCCTACAAGGACCTTGCGACCGAGAACCGGCCGTCCGGGTTCAGCACCTGGGCGACCTTCTCGATCGCACCTGAGGCGCCGGAGCCGCCGGCCTCGAAGCCGATCGTCCGCAAGTAGGAGGGGCGCATGGGGTTGCCGGCGGTACGCGGTCGGCAATTCTGCATCGGCTTTCGGACGTCGATCGTCGCGGTGTTCGTCGCGGCCGTGCTCGCCGTCGGTCTGACGCTGGTGTTTCTCAGCTTCGAAAGGGTCACGCAGATTACCCGCTCGGCGGCGAGCGGCTTTATCGAAAAGGTCGCTCAGCTCGGTGCCGAGCACATCGACGAGCAGTTCAAGAACGTTCGCGACAGTCTCGAAATCCTGGCCGACCTCCCGTCGATCCAGACGGCCTCCATCAAGGACAACCCGCGCCTGAACAGTTTGCTGGCGGCAATGCTCCGCAACAACGAGCAGCTATTCAATCTCTACGTCGGCTACGAAGACGGGTCGTTCCTCGAGATGGACGTCATCGATCGGGCCGGACCGTCCTTCCGGGCCGACCTCAAGGCCGACGAGAATGCGGTCTTTCGGCTGGCGTTGATCGCGCGCGGCGACGGCTCGGCGACGAAGACAGTCTACCTGTCGCAAAACCTGATCCAGATCGTGGAGAATTCTGGGCCGGTCGATTACGATCCGCGCCAACGGCCGTGGTACGTCGACGCCGTGCGGAACGACGGGACGCTGCTGACGGGGCCGTACGTGTTTCACGCGAGCGGCGAGCCTGGCTACACGCTGCGGAGACCGCTGAGGGAAGGCCGCCGCGGCGTGATCGCCGGCGACATCTTGCTGAACCGGTTCGAGCAGATGCTCGTGCAGCAAAAGCTCGGCAAAACGGGCGTTGCCTTCCTGTTCGACGACGCAGGGCGGATTGTCGGACATCCGCAGATGCGGCGTCTGATGGCCGAGACCGCCGGTCGCGTCGAAGGACTGCCCGGGATGGCTGCGGCCGGTCTCCCGGGGCTGTCGTCGGCGATCACCGCTTGGCGGACCGGAGGACTGGCCCAGCAGTTCTTCGATGACGCTGGGGGACGGACTTACGTCGCCGGATTCCACAGGATCGAGACCGCCGGCGCGGCCAACATCAGGCTGGCTGTCGTGGCGCCGCTCGACGAGTTCTATGCGCGGATCATCGCCGAACGCCGGACCCTGTTTGCCCTCGCGCTCGCCTTCGTCGCTGCGTCGCTGCCGGTGGCATTCTGGCTGGGATCCTTGATGGCGCGGCCGCTTCGCAAGCTCGCCGCGGAGACGGACGAGATCCAACGGTTTCAGATTGCGGACCGCCCCCGCATCCATTCCATGATCGCGGAGATCGAAGAGCTCGGCCGCTCCGTCTTCACCATGCGCAGCGTCGTCAGAAGCTTCTCGAGCTTTATTCCCAAGCAGATCGTGCGGCAGCTGATCGAGGCCGAGTCCTCGCTCACGCTGGGGGGATCGCGCCGCGAGATCACCGTTCTCTTCACCGACGTCGCCGATTTCACGGCGAAGACCGAAAGGGCGGACCCGTCGCGGTGATGATTTACACCTCGCGGTATTTCGCCGCGCTTTCCGAAGAGATCATGAAGGCGCAAGGCACCGTGGACAAGTTCATCGGGGATGCAGTCATGTCGTTCTGGAACGCACCGGCGGAAGACCCCGACCATACCGCAAATGCCTGCCGCGCCGTCCTGGCGTGCATTCGTGCCAACGAGGAGGTCAACGCCTCCTTCCGGAGCGAAGGTTGGCCGATTTACGAGACACGCTTCGGTCTCCACGTCGGTGATGCCGTCGTCGGAAACGTCGGGTCCGCGGATCGGATGAACTACACGGCGCTCGGAGCCACGGTGAATTTGGCTTCCCGGCTTGAAGGGCTGAACAAAAACTACGGCACGCGCGTGCTGGTCAGCGCAGCCGTCAGGGAACGAGTCGAGAGGGAATTCCTGTTTCGTAACGTCGATCGGATTCGTCCCAAGGGTTTCGACGAGCCCGTCGAGATCAGCGAGCTGCGCGGAGAGCGGTCCGCCGCGAGCGAGGCCGAGATCTTCAGATGTTGCAGGTGGGATCGGCTGTACGCGTCTTTGGAAGCGCTCGACCGGGAGCAGGCCCTTAAGGACCTATCTGACTTCGTAGTTTTTTATCCGGACGACGGGGTCGCAGGCTATCATCGGCACCGCTTGGCCGGGCTGGAGGGAGGAACGCTTGCTCAAACAGGTTCCCATTGACCAAATCACCCGTGTCATATCGCTCGCGACAGCGCCTGCGTTCCTGCTTGGCGCTGTCGCGGCGTTGCCGGCGTTGCTTGTCGGTCGTCTTGATCGGCTATCCGCGCAATCGACGACGGCGTCCCAGGTCGGCACCGATCACATGATCGGACGAAGAGTGAGGATCGTTCGATATGCGATCGGATCCTGCGTGCTCAGCGGCCTGCTGACCGGTGCCATGGTCGTCATGGTCTTTCTCGACGCGCTGATCGGCGTCGACTACAACCGCAGCATCGTCGTTACCTTCATTCTGGCCGTCAACCTGTTCATGTTTTCGCTGGTGATGCTTTGGCTCGAAGTGCGACAACAGGGACGCCGGCAAAATCAATGATCATCGCGCAAACACTCCCTTCGTGCGTCAGCGGCGACCGCTGTGGAGCCTGTCCGCTTTCCATGCGCACCTTGCTGACGTTGTCACCAGTTCACCCTTAAACCGGCCTTTCCGGTGTAAGCGAAGCCGCCCCCGTCGAAGCGACTCTGATACGAGGCGTTCGCGTAAAGCGTGGTGTTCGGATTGATCTGGCCGCTGATGCCGGCATTGATCTCGCCCCAGAGACCGCCGAGATCGGCGTGGAACGGGATGAACCCGGTTGCCGACGAGAACGAGGTGGTCGGATTACCGAGAAACTCGTTCCAGAGGTTCGGCCGAATCCAGGCCGTGATCGTCTGCTGCGGCGAGCCGGCGACGCCCCAGGTTCGGCCGAAACGCGCGCCGACTCGGCCGAGAAGTGACTCGACATCAGCGAACCGGATCTGGGCCGCGATGTCGCTGGCGTCGTTGATGTGGACGTTCTGATAGACCACCTGGGCCTGGGGCTCGATGAACCAGCCGCCAGCGAACTTGAGGGGATAGCCGGCCTCGAGCGAAGCGGCGGCTCCCTGTGCCCCGGTCTTGAAGGTTGGTAACCCCCGGTTTGCGGTCGAACTGATGTCGTAGAACGTGCCTTGCAGGATCGCGTCGGTGTACCAGCCGGTCCCTCCGAAATGCGTCCAATATCCGCCGAGCGTGTAGGCCGCGAAGTTGGTGTCGCCTTGCCTGTTGTCGAAATGCGTGACACGTCCCTGATCACCTCCGATCGCGAAATAGGCGCCAGCTAGGTCACGGCTGCCGTCGGGCCGGTCGTGACGATAGACATCCATGCCGGCCTGCAAGCCGAGAAACGTGTAGTCGTAGCGCGGGCCGCCGGAGCCGCCGAGACTATCGCCGTGTTGCACGCCGTTGACCCCGATGACGCGACCCCAGCCGACCTTGCCGTTCTCGGGATTGGCGCGATTGCGCGTATCCTCTTCCTCACCGACGCGCTCATGGAGCGTGTCGAGCAGGTTACGCCCGTAGAGCAACGCCATGGAAGGGATCGCCGCGTAGAGCGAGGTCTCGATTCGGTAGTTCGGCGTAGGGTTCGGAACGGGCGTCGGGACTTCGCATTCCGGCACGGTCGGAGCGAGATCGCAATTGAGCGTGGAGCGCAGGTACCAAGCCTGCGGATTGCTCGCGTCGACGCTGGATCGGAATAGAGTGTATTCGTAGGGGCCTGCTACGGCTGGAGCTCCGAGTGCAAACGCACCCGCGTTTGTTGTTCCTCCGTTGATCGTATCGACCACCAAAATGCCGTTGCCGGTGGTGAGCGCACCCGGGCCGGTCGTGTTGACGACACGAAGGAACGAGTTGCCCGAAGCATTGCCACCATTCAGCACAAGGCGATCCGAAGGGGAGCCGTCCGTGCCCAGGAAGGTGTTCAGACCGACCGTTCCGCCGGCGCCGACATAGGTTTGCGTCGTCAGCGTCTTGTAGCTGGGGAGTTGTGTCGGGTCGCCGGCGGGCGGCGTGAACTGAATCGTGCCACCGTTCGTGGTCTGTTGCGTGACGTTCGAGTTCGCGGTGACCGTCCAAGTGCTCGTCGGCCCCACGTCGACGTTGGTGACGTCGAGGGCGGCTCCTGTCCAGCGCGCTTGCGTCGAGAGAGCGATGTTGGCGATGCTCGACGACTGCGCGAAGGCGTCGCCTGTGAGGATACTGCCGCTGGAGGCGTTGAACTGCACGACCGTCTGCTGGAAGCCAACTACGTTGTTGAAGGCTCCCAGCAGAACGCCACCGCCGCCTGTCACCACGGTGCCGTTGCTGGCAGTCACGTTCAACGGTCCTTGCGCGGCAATGCCGATCCCCTGCTGACTGATGAGGCTGCCTCCCGATAGGTTGACGGTATTTATCCCGGCGGCACTGAAGTTCAGCGTGGCGAGGCCGTCCGTGCCGGGGCCCGTCGCGAGGGCGGTCGTATTCGTAAGATCGATGAGGCCGGGCGCACTATTAATGAACAGGGCCGCTCCGCCGCCGGACGTCGTTACACTAGAGTTACGTCCGAAGACCTGACCGTTCGAATCGACGCGGATACCGAACGAGTTGGTGCCCGTCGTGGTGATGGTGTTGCTCGTCATGTCGACGACGCCGCCATTGGCCGCCTCGGCGCCCGTTGCGCCGCTTCCAGAGGTCACGTTGATGGTCGTGCCGATACTGTTGATCCGGCCGCCCGGCGCGTACAGTCCTGCGATCGGACTTCCGCCGGTTACGGAGAAGATTGAGCCGACCGCTGGATTTTCGGTAACGAGGGTTGCTGTCGCCAGCGTGTAGAATGTTTGGTTCTGCGCGGAATTGATGTCGATACGGCTGTTGCCAGAGATCGTAATGGTGCTGCCGGTCGCCGCCCATGCGCCGGCCGCAGCATTGGGCCCTGTGACGGTCAGGTTCTCAAGGGCGATGCTACCGTTGTTGAACGCCGCGACCCCTGTGCTGCCCGCCTGTCCCGCGACCCCAGCGCCATTGAGATTGATCGTCAAACCGCTTCCGATCGTCCCAAGCGCGACGGCTGTGTTGTCCACCGACACGCCGACGCTGCTGGTTCCGTTCAGCGTCATCGATGAGCCTGGTACCAGCGATACTTGGCCCCCGTCGTGGACGTAGACGCCCATCGCGCCGCGGCCGTTCATAGTGAGGGGGATGGCTGCATCCGCGGTAATTCGGCTGCCCGCGGCGGAGGCCCCGATGCCGACCGCGTTGAAGCCGGCACCGGTGGTGATCGAAGTTCCTGCATGGAGGCTTACCGTTCCGCCGCTCTCCGCGATGGCTCCATGCCCTCTCAACGCCCCGGATCCGACTACGGCAATTCCGGTGGCATCGAGCGTCCCACCGATCGCGACCAAGCCGGCGCCGAGTCCGGTTATCGAGTAAGTCCCTCCCGAAAGAGTAACGTTGGCGGCGGCGCCATTCGAAAGCCCAGCGTGACCCGGCGTCGTGATGTCGACGTTGGTTGCGGAGAGAGTCGAATTGTCAGCCCTCAGACCGCCCGCCGTCGCGGTAACGGAACTGTTCGCGATAGCAATCGTCGAGGTTCCGAAGGCATAGGCCCCAAGGCCCGCCGAAGTGACGGTGCCGTTCTGGAATGAGAGCGACGAGTTGGCGTTGGTGCGCAGCCCGTTGCCGCTCGCATTGACCGTCACGCCGTCGGCGGTCAACCTGCCGTTCGCCAAGCTTGCGACGAGTCCGTCGTCCGAACTTCCGTTGAGCGCGGTGACCGAGCCGCCGATGATGTTGATGGTCCCGTTGTTGGCGAGGGCACCTATGGCATTGGGGCCATTTGCAGTCGCCGTTACGTTGGTGGCGTTGACGGTGCCCCCACTGTTTGCGCGGAGAGCGCTCGCCTGGCTGGTGATACTGCCGCCGCTCACCGTGACGGTGGTATTGCCTTCCGCGAAAGCCCCAAAGCTGCCGCCCGCTCCCGTGGTTTGAATTGTCGTGTCGGCCGCAGTGATGCTGGAACCTGCGCCTGTGGCATGGAGCCCGGGTGCTCCAGCGCCGGTCGTTCTGACGGAAGACCCGGAGAAGATCGTGATGTTGCCACCGCTTTCGGCGTGCGCGCCGTCTGAATTGGCGCCCCCGCTGACCAGGGCAAGCGGTGTCGAACTCAAAATGATGCCGCTGTTCAGCGCGTAGAGCGGATAACCCGCGGTCGGCGGCAGAACTCCGGTGTTGATCGTCCCGCTGGCGGTCTCAGTCGTGCTATTGGCGACGACCTGTTGCGCCAGTGTCGGGCCGCTCGACAAACCAAATGCGAGCGCGCCGAGCGCGCAACCAAGGAATCGGTGATCGCAGAATGCACGTGATGCGCGCATGATCCCCTCCCGAGCGATGCGGAGAGGTTGACGACGGATCCCGCGTGAATTGTGACGCCGTTGGCGTGTAGCAGAACTTTTTCAACCTGTGGCTGATGGGATACAAGTCTGTAAAATTGTTCCGAGCTGGAACCCATCGTTCTTAGTCGAACGAGACGCTTCGCAAAATCGGCCCCATCCATGTTCCTCGCATTCGTGGATGGCACCGCCTTCCCGCGGCACGCTGGTCGCTTAGCCGCGCTGCGTCCGGATGGCGGGCCCTTTGACAGTCATTTGCAACTCGCTACTAGCAGGCTTTCAACATCAAACTTCCGACCACGACATCCTCGCCCGACGGTCCGAGACCGAAGATCATCCCGAGGGCGCTCCGTCGTTGAAGGCATCCACCGCTATTCTTGGTCAACGAACCGACCATGCTTTGCCAAGGCGGGGATCAGAAACCCGTCCGCATAGCAGCAGCCAGTCGTTGAGACCGGCTTCTGCCCGGACTTCCGGGCCTCTTCCGGTGTATGTCCCTCGCCAGCTTCGAGCCGAGCCAGCAACGGCGCATAACCTGGCTCCCATGCTCGCGCTCCGCGGAAACTGGTCCGCAGGACCGTTAGAATGGACATGCCGGCGTAGTCGAGGTCGCCCCAGAATGCCGTTGCGATATCCACGCCGCCATACAATACGCTCTCGAACGCCTCGACCTCGGCCGCCCTCGATACGGCGTCCAGACAGTAGAAGGTTCGAGAGCCATTCGATTGCCGTATTCGCCCGGCCGTACCCATGAAGCCGCCCGAATAGATCAGGGCGGCGCCGGCATAGGGCGATGAGCGCTGCACCGTAAGTGCTCCTGCGGCGTCTCGCATGGCGCGCTCGAACGACGTCTTGTTCTCGATGAAGAGCATCCATGAAAATGCTCCGGCGAAATAGACGTTCAGGTGGATTGGCTGGGTCGGGTAAGGGCACTCCTCCACCCCGAACAGCGCAGCAACGAGGTCGGTCCGATTGTCGAGAATCTTCGACAGCCCCCAGAACGCCCGACTGGAGATCTCCCGCAAATACAGGTTTTCGTGGGGATCATGAAGATCCCGGATCGAGATAAGCCGCCGGAAGACCTCCTCTGCGGATCGACCCTGGATGACGACCGGTAGCCCCGCGATCAACGCTTTTGCGCCTTCGTTGAGATTGCTCGATCGCACCAGGCTGCACCATTCCTGGGAATATTTCAGACCGGGACGCGGGCGGCCGTAGAAGGCGCGAAGGCGGTCCTCGTTGGCTGGTGAGGTCGATATCTGAAAGACGGGTTGGCGATCCTCACGCGAACCGTGGCGCGCCGCTCGTCGATACGCGACGACCCCGATCCCGGCGTCGGCGAGGACATCGAGGACATGCCAGGCGATCTCCCGGTCGGCGCTGGTCTCCGCCTTGAATATTTCCGGCGCCGATTTCTCGTCGATCGGTATCCTGACGGCGTTCGTTCTGTCTTCTGGCAGCGCCCGGTCCAGCCGATCCAGCGCGCTGCCGAGCAGCCGCCTCGCGAGCGGGTCGTTGAGGGCCGTATCAGGCGTCATTCCGCAGCTTCGCCGATGCCCGTCTTGAACGGATTTTCAAGCTCGAACTTCGCCGTCACCTCCTGGATGGTGTTGCGACGGTGCTCTTCGTAGACCTCCGCAATCTTCTGCTGTTCGAGATCGACTTCGTCGATCCAGGTCTGAGATCCCGCCGTCGGCGACTTCGAGAAGCTGATGCGCCGATTGAACACGTCCATCAGGGCGGCCATCGACTTGGTCGGCGCCGCACAGACGAGCTGGAAGCCCATTTCCTTTGTGAGGAAATCGATGACGCGCCTGGTTCTGGTCTCGTCCATGTTCTTGAAGACCTCGTCCAGGAACAAGGTGCGGAAATGCGAGATCTTCTGTTTCGAGAAGAGCCTGAAGCTCGCCGCGAACACGGCGGCGCGGATGATGTAGAACGGCGTCTCGGCCTCTCCTCCCGATCCCGTCCCCCACGTCGAAAGACCGCGAGGATCGCCGCCTTTCGACGATTTCTCGAAGTCGTATTTCTTGTAATTCCGGTAGTCCGCGATCCGATTCAATTCACGCATCGAATGTTCGACGTCGTTGGACAGGAGCAGCACTCGGAGCGCTTCGAGCGTCGCCTTCTGCGCGGGGGCGAACTCGGCCGCCGAGAACAGGTCGGCCGGCCCGGCCTCGGTGCGTTCACGAACGGCCCGGAACAGGTCGAGATACTCGCTGTACTCCTCCCGCAGCGACTGAGTCATGAGTATCTTGTCGCCGGAGAAGCTGATGTCTTCCAGGCTCTTGTTGATGATGTCGATGGTCCGGTCCGGTCCCGTCACCCTCTGAAGGATGCGTAGGCAGAAGTTCGACGTGAACGATTTCGTGAACTGCTGTTCGGCCAGCACCAGCTTGCCGCGCTGCTCGACCAGACCGGTGTCCCGCTGGCGCCGTATCTGGAAGGCCACCTGCTCGAACTGCGATCGGAGCCACTCCGCCATGTGATCCGGGGAGGGGGATGGCGACGGGTATTGAAGGATGTGGACGGCGATCTTCTGATATTCGAGAGCGTCGCGATTGTAATCACGAAGCACGTTCTCGGCGGCATTCTTCGAATCCTGCGTCCACGACCTCCGCTCTACGTTGCGGTCGCGGAAGGACTTGACCGGTCTCGTCGATTCGATCTCCTGCCGATAGAGCGTTTGATAGGGCAGCCGCTTGATCTCGGGGACCGCGGCAAGAGCCGCCTTCCATCTCGCGTCGGCGCGTTCGGCATCCGGAGACAGCTTGCGGATCGCTTCGTCCTCATCGGCCACCTTTCCCTCGGCGGTCCGGATATCCCGGCTAAGTTCGCCAACCTTGGGCAGCAGTTCATTCTTGCGATCGACGAATTCCGTGACCTTGGCCTTGGCATCGCTGGCCTGCCGTTCAAGGTCGGCGATGCTCGATACGTCGAGGTTCTCAAGCTCTTGGGTCGCAGCCCTGTGTTCCTTGCCGGCCGCCTGGAACGGTCCCACTTCCATATCCTGGAAGTCGGCCGGTCTCGTACGTCCCATCAGACCGACGGCGTTCTTGAGATCCTGCTCGCTGGTCGATTTGACCGTGATTTCTTTGCCGATCTGCTCGATCGCAAGACCGAGTGCCTCGGCCTGTCGGCGACGCACCTCGACGCCGAACACCAGTCTCTCGTCCGGCTCGGAGCGGTTGCGGTAGTTGTAGCCGGACACCGAGACGCCGTCCTGCAGCAACCCGCTGCGGACGTCCTTCAGTTCGTCCTCCGATGCGACGCAGACGCTGCGACCGTAGCGGGCGGTCAGATACCCGATCGCGACCCGATCATCGCTCTTGACCTTGCCCACAAGCGAGTTCGGAACGGCGGTGCCCGCGTCCCTGAGCGCCTGGCCGATCTGGGCGACCGAGGGACGGGAGCCGCTCGCATCGCGGTAGGAGCGCAACAACGCGATGATCCTGGCTTCATAGGCCGGCTCGTAGAGGATGGCGAACCGGTCGCCGCCGATGAAGCCCTCCACCGCGTTCTGCCAGGTCGGATCCTTCATCTCGACCACGTCGCACAGGATGCGCGGTTTGGCCTCCGGAAGAACCCGCGCCAAGTGAGCGACGAACTCCGACACACCGCGCGGATAGCTTGTGCTGCCGGATGCCAACGCCTGGCGCCTGACCTCGCTCTCGCGACGCTTCGTGCGAAGCAGGTCGATATCCTGGCGCAGCTTGTCCCTGGCGGAGTTGAACGTCTCGGCGACGGAGTCAATCTCGGCCGTCCAGCCGGCGCCGACGGCCGTGTCGATCGCGGCAATGGCTTCCTGGAGGGCGGCCACCGCGCCGCCGTCGAGTCCGTCCTGCACGGCACGGAAATGTCCTTCGACGTCCGGCAGCCTAATTCCGTCGATCCGGTCTCCAATTGCGGACAGCCTCGTTGCGGCTTCCCGCAATTCCTCGATGCCTGCACAAGCCGCCATCGACTGCCGGATTACGTTGCGGGCTGCGCCGAGCGTGAGAGTGGCGTTCCGCAGCTTCTGCTCGAAGCTCCGGATGGCGTCGGCGCTCCGCGCGATCCTGTCCTGGATGCCTTGACGGACGCGATGAACGTCGCTCTCGCTGATCTGCGCCCGCAGCCGCTCATAGACCTCGTTGTGGAACGCGGCCTGATTGTCGCAGTTGCCGATAGCTTTGTTGACTTCTTCGAGGCCGGCGGTTGCCGTCTCCTTGGCGGCGAGAGCCTCGTCGCGGCGGTTTACCGCGTCCTGCAGCAGCCTAGCCGCTTCCACGCGGCAAACATCCACTCCTCGATGAAGTGCTTCGCCCCGTCGTTGAGCAGCCGGTCCGCTTCCTCCAGAAGCCTGACGTTGCTCTCCAACCGTTCTGCCTGGTGCCTCAGATTGGAGACATCGGTGATCGTCGTCTTCAGCGTTTCGATCATCCTGGCGTTGTCGTCCGGCTCCAGGATGTCCTCGCGGATGAGCGCGTCGATGTCGTCGGGCTGCCGGTAGGCGATCGAATTGACGAAGGCTCGCATGCACCCCTCCGCCTCGCGCCGATCAACCGGCGACGGCAGTCCCTTGAGGGTCGCGTAGAGCCTGCAGACGTACTCGGTCTTCGTGCTGTAGTCGCGGACGGCCTCCTTGCCGAACTTTTTGCGGAGGGCGACGAAAAGCTCGTTGACCGGAATGACCTCCTCGGACCCTTCGGAGTTCCTGGTCAGGTCGGAGGCGCCGACCTTGGCGCCGAAGACGATGATCCTGACGTCTTCCAGCGACTTGTAGACCGGCTGGCTGGCCAGCCTTTCGAGCCGCGCCTCCACGCCGACGATCGCGGTGAACGGCTGGCCGGCCCCGTCGTCGCGTTCGTCCGGCTCGAAATAGAGACCGGCATAGCCGTGGGCGCCGTGCTGGCGGTGCGGCTCGGCGCTGTCGTCGGCTCCGAGGACGTAGGATGCCACCGTCCGCTTCGTCTTCTTGCTCGACGAGGTCTCGCTCTGAGCCGAATTGTACTTGGCGAACCGCAGTTCGTTGCCCGTCATCACGCCGATCACGGCGTCGATGAACGAGGATTTGCCCGCTCCCGTCTCGCCGCCGAGCAGCACGACGTCGGCCAGACCCACGTCGCCGATCGGAAGTTGGCCCCAGTTGACGGTTGTCACCTGCTTCATCAGCATCGTGCGGCATCCACTTCCATGTCGTCGGAGGTCGCAAGGGAAGCCCCCGCCTCGGCGGAATTTCGGCCCAACTCCCCGACCGCGGCGACCGCCGCGGCGACCGCGCTGTCGTAGACCAGCGAACTGATCTCGGGGCGGATGCTGATGACCGCGTCTTCATCCTTGAGTTCGTCGATGTTGAACTCGGCGACGCCGTGCTTCTTCAGTTTCATGAAGATCGCCTTGCGGTGGAAGTCGGCTGCCGGCAGGTCGACCTTGAAGTTCACCTTCATGGCGGTGACGAATTCGGTCACCCGAACGGCTACACGCCCGCCCGGACCCATTTTTCGGTCCACGATATGTTCGTCGTAAAGCAGCTTCAGCGTCAGCAGCGAGGCCGTGAAGTCTTTGTGGACCGCCCCCTTCAGTTCGCGCCGGATCTCCATCTCCTCGCCGACGTCCGGCAGACCGATGTCGCGTGCGCCGAAAGGCTGGAGGCGAAAATGGGAGGTGCTGGGATCGTGAAACAGATTTGCGCCATAGACGAAGGTGAGCACGTCCTGGATCTCTTCCTGACACCTTTGAGCGACCATGTAGAGGGCACGGTGACGCACGCTATCCTCGCGCGAAAGGAAGCCGCGGCTGATCAGCAATGCGTTGACTGCCTGGAAGTCCTCCAGTCTGACGTTCTTGGTCTTGAGCCGGTCCTGGATCGACTTCATGTCAGGCCCTTTCCGAGATCTTGTGATCGACGGCGCGAAACATTCCGTTGGAGCGGCACTCCTCGCCTTCCGAGACCGTCAGCCCGGTTTCGGCGCCCAGGCTCCGGACGATTTCGACGGCTGACATCGCCGCGAGGAGCGAGCGGGCGCCTTCGACCGGCAATTGCATCACCGAAGTCGATCCGCCGCCGGCCAGCACGGCCGCGTGGACGCGGCCGACCACTTCCTTGGCCGGGACTGCGAACGCCGCCGTCATGGCGTTGCGGATCGCCGCCTGCAGCCTTTCCTCGCGCGAGGGCTGCTTGCGGACGATCTTGGTCGGCGTGCGCACCCGATCGGCCCGCTCCGCTATCTTGAGGTCGGCCGGATCGACAAGATCCGCGCGCAACGGGAATAGATGGCTGAGCATCTCGCGGGAAATTTCGTCGCGCTCCTCGTCGCCGGCGGCCGCGAAGATGGTGGCGAACCTGATCAACGGGTCATCGTCCCCGACGGCGCTCAGCTTGATCAACCTGCCGATCAGGATCGCGTAGTTGGTCGAGAATTCGCCCACGACCCGGTGGAGTTCCTCATGCTTGATGTCGCGGGTCGATTCGACGACCCTGCGAATTCTGGCCAGCATCCAGGCATGGACCGCCTCCCCGTTGGCCTCCTCCTCCAGTGCCGGATTCTCCTCCGAAATCTTGCGGTCCACGGCCTCCAGGACGACCGGATTCATCGATGCGATGCTTTCGGTGAGATCGACGATGTCGGAGGCGTGGTTGTAGATGTTGTCGCTGTCGAAATACCGCGAGGCGCGTTTGTCGAAATCATTCACGCCCAGCATGTATGCGGCGAGGGCCTCCTTCGACGTCGAAAAGGAATGCCCCATGATGCGGCGCTGGTGCTCGGCGAATAGGTCGGAGACCTGGCAGACGTCGTCGAAGATCGTCGAGGCGTATTCGTAGGCGTCGACCAGATATTCGTGGTTTCCCTCGTCAGCGAACGCCTTCAGCGCCCCCTTGCAGGCGCGCACGCTGCGTTGGCGCGCCACGGATGTCTTGCGTCGCGTATCAGCGAACATCTTGGCGATCCGCTTACCCTCCGGCGTGAACCGCCAGAGCACCTTGAGGTGGGCTGAATCATTGTACTCCTCGATCATGCCGAAGAGCTTCAACCTCCTGCGTACCTTGTCGGCATACTCACGATCGTCGGCGGCGTCGTCGAGTTCCTCGTCGCCGTCTTCTCCAGAAAAGATCAGCGACCTGTTCTTGGCAAGCGCATCAACAATGATTTCCGTCAGCGCGGACCGATCCAGTACGATCTCGTAGTCGGCGTTCACGCCGAGGGTGCGCTCATAAATTTCGGTGACAACCTCGAAAAAGACGGCGCGATGCCTGCCGGTAAACGGCCTGAAAATGTCGAGGCGTGCCTTGGACAGAAAATGTTCTTGCATGGAAAGCTTCCAGCGATCCGCTACATGATGGTTCGGTATACCAATTTCCGCGCTAACGGATACTCCGCCGAAAAATCGTTCAGGTCGCGCACTACTCCCTGACCTCTAAACTTCACTTGCCAATCCAACGGCATCCGAGGATGCCTTTCCGAAAACGAGACTTACGCGGCAAATCGCGGAAGCACGACCTCGGTCACCATCCGACATCAGCAGGCAAACTAACCCTACTCGCGTTCACGTGACGACCTTCGACGCTCCAGCCACTGCTGGGCGGCTTCCTCCATGATCTGCCACGCGTGGGTGTCGTCCTCGAGCGCGGCCTGTTTGATCGCCTTGATGATGTCGACCTTCATCTTGGTGAGGAATTGCCGGCGCCCGTCGTCCTCGGATGGTTTTCGCCCCCGCCGTACGGGTGCGGTGTCGTCGGCCATCGGCAATCCTCTGAGAGATGCGGGAAACGTCCCATGCGCGGCCGGCCTGCTCAACCGATGCGCGTGTCCGGCCCACAGATTTCGCGCCTCTAACATTATATGAGCCTCATCCCGCTGACTCTACGAGACTTTCTTCAGAAAAGGTAGGGTCGATATCGACATATGTCAAATTATCCATAGAAAGCTATTGCGCCGGGACCTCGTTCACGATATGTTCCGAGCGTTGTTTCGGTAGCGTTTGTGGAGTCCTCCGATGTTGGTTCAGCGTTCCGGAGACTGGCGGTGGGCCCTGGCGGCAGCTTATCCCGCACTCTTCAGCCAGACATTTCAGGGCCGCATCATCACCCCACGCAAGCCGGAGGTCGGCAATGGCTGGCGCGACTTGGTCGAAACCGCAGTCAGCCGGATCGCCGCGGCAGTCGCCGCCGACCCGATTGGTTCGGCGAGCGTCGATCAGATCAAGGGGAAGTTCGGCTCGCTACGGCTGTACTATCAGACGCGCGACCTGCAGCCGGCGACGGCATCGACCATCGGCGAGGCGGTCGATCTCGCCGAGGCGCGCTCCGCTTGCACCTGCGAAGAATGCGGCGCCGAGGGGCGGCTGTTCAACGATAGCGGCTGGTTCTCCACGCGCTGCGACATCCACCGCCAAGGGAAGCCTGTGCGCGTGCGCCCCGGCTGGGAGCGTTTGCAAGTCATCCGCCACTACGACGGCGACGCCGTCACGGTGACCTGCCGGCGCTACGACCGGGAGGCCGACCGCTTCATCGAGGTTGACCCCGCCACTGTGTACTTCAGCGAGGAGTAGGGCGATGGCGCGCTTTCGCTGCCCGGATTGCCGGGCCGAGGGACCGTTCGAGTACGACGGCACGATGGCTTGCCCGTCATGCGGGTCGGCACGCGTCCAGTTCGCGCTGACGATCGAAGAATTGCTCGACGTCCACCCTAATGCCTTCGACGACATCGATCGCGAGATCGCCGAGTTCGAAACCCTCACCAGGCACTGACGACCATGCGTATCTGGATCATGTCCGACATCCATGTCGAGCTGACGCGCGGCTGGGACCTGCCAGGTCCAGGCGAGCGGCCGGACTACGACGTGCTGGTCGTCGCCGGCGACCTGATGCCGCGCATGGAGCGCGGCGTCGCGTGGTTGCGCGAGCGCGTCGCCGACCGACCGGTCATCTACATCGCCGGCAACCATGAGGCCTACGGCGCCGACATCGACCGCACGGTCCAGAAGGCGCGCGCCGCCGCCGAAGGCAGCAACGTCCACGTTCTCGAGAATGAGACGTTCGAGATCGGAGGCGTGACGTTCGCATGCGCGACGCTGTGGACCGACTTCGACCTCTACGGCGATCCGCAGCGCGCCATGCTGGCTGCTGGCGAGATGATGAATGACTACAAGAAGATCCGGATCAATCGGTACGCCGAGCGTTTCCGGCCGCAGCACGCGCTCGCCCGTCACAATGCGTCACGCGCCTTCCTCGAAGCGACCATGCGGCACCCCCGCAACGGGCCGTTGGTGGTGGTCACCCATCACGCGCCAATCGGGCCGCGTACGCAACCCATCGAGCCGACGCGCGAGGACCTGCTGTACGCCGCCTATGGCAGCGACCTCACGGTGTTGATGTCGCCGGGTCCGGGTGCGCTACGCCCGGCGGACGTATGGGTGCATGGACACACCCACGAATGGTTCGACGCCCAGATTGGCGCAACCCGCGTGGTGTCGAACGCCAAGGGCTACGGCCCGTGGCCGCCGCTCTTCCGGACCTGGGACAATCCGGAATTCGATCAGAACTTTGTCGTGACCGTTTGAGGAGGTGAGCATGAACGACGCCGACACGCATCCCCCGCAGATCGATGCCGTCATCCAGATCCAGAAGTGCTCGAGTGTGTCCTCATGGTCCGATCCCGTCCCCATGCGCGCGTCAGCGCAGAGTCGCTGTTCGTTTCCGCCAAGACCCGCACCGCAATCCCGGCTCGCCATGACCTCGTTCGCGAGGCGCTGGTGCAGGCGACGCTCGACCCGCTGGTCCGCGCGATCGAATTCGTGCCGGCGTCGCGGGTTCGCGAGGCACCGGTAACCCTCGACGCGATCGTCCTGGTCCGGGACGACGGGCGCCACGTCCTCGACGTGGTGCCAGCCCGTCCGGTCCGCGACGTGGAGGAGGAGGGCCTGGCGCTGCTCGCGCTGGACCAGCTCGGGCTGCCGTTGCTCACAATCAGCGAGGACGACATTCGCCGGCAGCCGCGGTTCGCGAACTCACGGCTCGTCTGGGACTACCGGCACCACCCGGTCGGCATCGAGATGCGGATGCAGGTGCTTACCGTACTGCGCGACGACGGGCCGATGGCGCTCGGCTGCCTGCTGCGCCGGGTGCGCGGTCAGCGGGATCCGAGCCCGGCGGTGCTTGCGCTCGCCTGCGCCGACATGCTCGAACTCGACCTGATCACCGAGCCGCTCGGGCCAACCACCATGGTGAGGGGCCGGTCATGACCAGCGCTGCGCGCAAACGGAAGAAGCGCGAACTGACCGCCATGCCGCTCGACCCGGCGGCCCGTAGACACGTGTTTCGCCCTTGGGCCCCCGTGGCGTCTGGACGAGGCGACGTGTGCAGCTCGTCCGGCGGTGCGGCGGCGAAACGGGTGCACGGCGTCAAGAAGCGCACCCGTTCACGCCCGCGTCCACGCGAGGCCGTCGTCGCCGCGGCGTTCGAGGCTGCGACCAACGAGGCAACGCGTGATCGCCTGCGCAACGAAAACGCGATAGCGGTCGTCATCCAAGTGCCGACGGCCTCTTGGGTCGCGCCGGTTGCCTCGTATCTGAGAAAGCAGGGTACCTGGGAGATCTTCGCCCGCGATGGCTCCAGCCGCAGTGGGCACAGGCCGGGCGTGGCCAACGATGAAGTGTCGGGCGCGCTGACGGCCGGCATGCGGGTGCTCGGGGTTTCGCAGCGGCCCGACGCCCTGTTACCGTCGGCGCTGACCAGCGCGGCGGACCTGACGATCGTGATCGCGCAGCCGAACGGAGCGGTGCTGCGTGACGCGCTGCGCCGCGCCTTCGCGGGCTACGTGCCGGTTCGCATCGACGACAGCCTGCTGGCCGGGATGGACCTCGATACCATCATCGCGGCGATGCGTCCTGGGTCGCGACCCGGCGACGTGGTCAAGCGGCTACAGGCGGCGGCTCGCCGGGCCATTGCGAAGGGGCCGGCGAGCCGATTGCCCGACCTCGCCTCGGCGATCGAATACGGCGCCGCCCGCGAATGGGGCCTGGCGCTGGCCGCCGACATCTCGGACTATCGGGCCGGCCGGATCGCGTGGAGCGAAGTCGATCGTGGCGCGGTGCTGCACTCGCCGCCCGGCTGCGGAAAGTCGCTGTACGCCAGGATGCTGGCGTCGGCCTGTGGTATGCCGCTGGTCGCCACCTCGGTCTCGGAGTTCTTCGCTTCCTCAAGCGGTGACCTTGATGGCGTGATCAAGGCGCAGCGGGCCGTCTTCACCCAGGCCGCCGAGTCCGCGCCCTGCATCCTGTTCCTGGACGAGATCGACGCGATCCCCGACCGCCGCACCATGTCGCCGCGTGGCCGGGACTGGTGGACGCCGGTGATCAACGACTTCCTGTTGCTGCTCGATGCCGCGGTCGCTGGCCAGCGCGAAGGCGTCGTCGTCGTCGGTGCCACCAACATGATCGACCATGTGGATCCGGCGATCCTGCGACCCGGGCGCCTCGAGCGCTCGATCGAGATCGCCCGCCCCAACGCGGCAGGCGCCATCAACATCCTCCGCTATCACCTGGCCGGCGAGCTCGCCGACGTGAACCTTAGCCGGTTGGGCCCGCTGCTGGCCGGGGCGACCGGCGCCGAGATCATGGAAAAGGTTCGAGCCGCGCGGCGAATCGCCCGGCGGGCACAGCGTGCCATGACAGAAGCCGATCTGTTCGCCGCCATCGTGCCCGCCAACACGCTGCCGCCTGCCAAGGCCTATCGCGCCGCGGTGCACGAAGCCGGGCACGCGATCGTCGGGCTCGCCACCGGCGGCGTCAGCGTCCGCAATGTGCTCCTGACCAGCCAGGCGAACTCCCACGGGGCCACGACCCTTGGCATGGACCGTATCTTGCCGACCCGAGCGTCGCTCGAGGACTACATCGTCGGCGTGCTGGGCGGACGCGCGGCCGAGCTTGTCTGCATCGGTTCGATCTCGACTGGCGCCGGTGGCAACCTCGAATCCGATCTCGGTATCGCCACCAGCACGACGGCGTCGCTGCACGCCGCCTACGGCCTCGGGAGGGACCTGGCGCTGCGGTCCAGCGCCCACGAAGCTCTCGACGTGCTCGAGCGCGATCCGACGCTGCGTCGGATGGTCGAGCACGACCTGCGCCGCCTGCAGCGCCGCGCGGACGATCTGGCGCGCCAGCACCGCGACGCGATCATCCTGCTCGCGAAGAAGCTGATCCGCGACCGGCACGTAGCGGGCGAAGAGGTGATGCGCATCTTTCTGACGACGCAACCCTCTGCAACGGGAATGCAGGCCGCCACCTTACACTAAAGGCTAACGTGAGTGAGACTCCAATGGTGAACGACGCTCCGACCCGATGATCGAGCGACGAAAATGAATCTCCGAAAACATAGCTACTCGCATGTTCGACCAACTCAACTAATCAGTTGTTCATTACTTCCAAAAAGCGGTCCGCGCAGAATTGCGTTCGGCAAGATTTCAGAAACGGACGTTGATCTATTCGGATCAACGTCACAATTTGCTGAGAGTCTTTCGTGCGCTGGCGGTTCGTAGCGGATGGTACGAACCTCAGTGTGTCGGAGGACGTCGATGGGCGAGATCATTTTCTTGGCGAAGGGTTCAGCGGCGTATCTGAACGCACTTCGCGTCGTCGAAGCCCAGACTGCCGACCTCGACTTTAGACTGAGCCGGCTTCGCAAAACGCTGCGCGAGTTCGACGGACGAAAACGCGGACGCTTATCGCGTAGGCGTGTCAGACAACGAAGATAGCACCCAGAATGGGTTGTCCAAATGAAGAAGGCCAAGAACAAGGGTCCCGTCGCCGTCCGCAATCCTAAACGGCTATTCACCGACAACTTCACCGGAACGGTTAATCTTTCGCGCGGCGATAGAGGTGCGGTGCAGTTCGAGTCTCTGCTTGAGCAGGACTGGATCACTCGGACCGACGCATACGAACACGACCTCGTCTCCGTGCGGCACCAGCCGATGAGAATCCGGGTCTGGGATCACGACAAATACAAATTCTGGACGCCGGACTTTCTTCTCGAACGGAAGAATCGCATTCCAGCGTTGGTCGAGGTGAAGCCGCTGGAATCCGTTTACCCGAAGCGTGACGATCCCGTTCTGCAGGCACGACAGCGATTGGAGGTCAAACACCGATTTCAGGTGCTCAAATCCAAGGCCGAGGCGCTGGGCTACGAATTCCAGTTGGCCACCGAAAACGAGATCAGGATTGAACCCAGTCTCCAGAACGCCGTCCTGATGCTTCGCTGCGTTCCGTCCCGCATCCCGCCCACGTGGTGCGGGGTCGGCCGAACTGCTGCGCTGCAATTGCCCCGTCGGAGTTTGGTCTCGGCCTTTGAAGACGTGCTTCCACCCGGCGTCGACGCCCTCGCGGTCGCTCTGTACCTGGCCTGGGCCGGCGAGATCACGCTCGATCCGAACAGCAAATGGTCCCGACGATCGACATTCGTCCGGGGACGCAAATGGTTCGCTCCAGAAGACGACATGGAGTCTCGGTTTGAGTGAAGTCGTACCGGTTCGTGTCCCTCATGGCGGCCCCGTTTTGATCGACGGACAGCGTTTCATGGCCGGGCCGGCTATGAGCGGCGGGCGCGTGTTCTTTCACCCAGAGAGCGGCCGCGAAATCTTCCTGAGCGAAGTCGCCCAGATGAAGATGGCGCTGAAGCTCCGGCTCACGCACCCGAACGACCTGGATAGGCTCAGTGCCTCTCGCCAGCAGAGCGTTCAAACGGATTGGGGCACCTTTACGCCGCAGGAGCGTGATACCGCGCTGATGCGGGCAGACTTCGTCCGCCGTCTCGATGCGGTCGAGCCGGCTCGCCTACGCGTGCGGAAGAAAGTGATAGCCGAAATTGTAGAGGAGGTCGGCAAGGAGCGCGGAATCTCAGCGGACAGCCTGCCGTCCCGCCGCCAAGTACGCGAATGGTACCGCGTCTTCATCGCTGCGGGCCGCGATGTCCGCGCGCTGGTCCCTTGTCACTGGGCCAAGGGAAATCGCAACAACCGATATGAGGACTGGCAGATCAAGGTTTTGGACCGGGTCATCGATGAGAAGTTGTCGACCCCGACCCCGACCAGCCTCAACTCCGCGCGCCGGGCTGCCAACCTCGCATTGAAGGAGGAGGCCGAGGCCAACGGGTATACGCTTGCGTTGCCTGGCGATGTGCAGGGTATCGGTAGCAAGCTGCTCGCGCGCATGCTGCGCTCTCGCGACCGCTTCCAGACCCTGTCGCGGCAGACGACCGTCTTCGAGGCGAGGCGGGAGTATCAGTCCGTTCAACTCGGTCCACAGGGCGACGAGGTCAACAAGGAGTGGGAAACCGACCACACGTTGCTCGACATCATCGTCATCGACGAGAATACCCGCGCGATCGTCGGTAGGCCTTGGCTTACCGTTATTCTCGACAGGTACTCGCGATGCATCGTCGGCTACGTGATCACCTTCGCGCCACCGTCCTGGGTGAGCATCATGGACGCGTTGCGCGTGGCCATCCTGGAAAAAGGTGAAATCGAGGGCGTTCACAACGCATGGCCCTGCTGCGGCGTCCCGGCCGTGCTGATCACGGACAACGGACGCGATTTCAAGTCGGCCTCGATGGACGCCGCCGCAAAGGCGCTCGGCTTCACGCTCCGGCACATGAAGAAGCGCAAGCCGTGGCTCAAAGGAAAGGTCGAGCGCTGGTTCCGGTCGCTCGAAGAGGACATCATCCACACGCTGCCGGGCACAACTTTCTCGAAGATCGAACGTCGCAAGTTCTACGTTTCGGAAAAGATGGCCATTCTGACGATCGACGAGATCAATTGGATCGTTTTGAAGTGGATCGTGGACGTCTACCACCAGAAGCGCCACAGCAAGATCGGCGTCGCGCCGGTCGAAGCGTGGCAGCGTGGTTTGAAGGAGATCCCGCTACCCTACGTGCCGCCGGGAGATTTGCTCATCCCGATGACGGGTCTCGTCATTCCGCGTTCTCTTTCGCGCGGCGGCATCCGCTACATGGGCCTTCGATGGGATTCCGAAGAACTCAGCTTCCTCCGCGGGGCGCCGGATGCCTGCGTTGATGTCCAAATACGCCTCGATCCGACCGACCTCTCAACCATCTTCATCCTCGACGAGAAGACAAGACGGTGGGTCCCGGCTGAATTGATTGAGCCTGACGAGGCGCGAGGTCATAGCCTCGACTTTTGGGTCAGGGTAAAGCGGCTGAAGGCTCGTCTTATGAAGGAAGAGGACCTTCAGAAAGATATCGCGCTGGCCGTCTCGATGAAGGAAATCGACAACTTCGTTCAGGAGCAGGCAGCATCCCGGTTGAAGTCGAAAGCACCGAAGCGGCTCGCCAGGTTCCGGAAAAAGTCGCCGCCATGGAAGCACGTCAGGCCCGCGCACCAATCTACAGACCACTCTCCGCCTGGATCGCATTCGATAGGCGACACGTATGTGGCTTCGCCGCCTATCCAGCCGCACGGGCCGTTTATAGAGGCCACCATCCCCCCGACTTCTGATAGCCGACCCGTGGCCATGCCGACGGAGAATCGAGGCCAATCGCGGGCTTCGAAGCCGGCCGGTGGCGTGCGCTCCGCGTCAGATCAATCGGCTCGGGCGAGGCCTGAGGGTCAGCAATCCGCGGTGAAGAGACGGCGCGCGTCCTCTTCGAAGTCAACCCGGCCAACCAGCGAACGCCCGTCAACGGACACTTCCACGACAATGCCCCCGGTGGACGATCAGCCCGTGGTCATTCGCCCGATTGACTTCGGGTCGCCAGGCAAGCGCAACGAGAGAAATCAGAAATGACTTTCAGATTCGCCAACCTCACAGATCAAGAGCGGAAGCAGCGCCTGAGACTGCGAAGGATCGAAACCGAATCGACACGGGAAGTCTCCCGCGAACTTCGTCGCTTGCTGGAAGATGCCGGCACCGGATCGGAAGGTGACGGCATCTTCGTGCTCGGCGAAACGCGCGCCGGCAAGACCACTGCGGTCAGAATGTTCACCGACGAAGTCTTCCACCAGTTGAGAGGCGAAGACCCCTCTGGGGAATGGCTCCGACCTGAGGTGCCGGCAACGGATCTGCGGCCCATCATTCATCGAACCGCTTACGGAATCGAGCAGGCCATCGCCGTGCTGGCGGTCAACAGCGAGCCGACGTTCAAGTCGTTCATGCACGACACCGCGATGGCGTTGGGTGTCTCGCTTCGGGCCAACGCCAACTACGGAGACGCGAGCCGGAGCGTGCAATCGGCCATTCTGGCGCAGAAGGTCAAGATGATCATCTTTGACGAAGTTCAGCACATCATGAGAGCCAGGATGCAGAACTTTCGTGCCTCGGACGTCTTCAAGCTGCTGTTGAATTCCCGCGTACAGCTTGTTTTCATTGGCCTGCCGGAAGCTGTGCATCTCAAGCAGGTGAACGAGCAACTGGAAGGTCGGCAGCGGGATTCCCTCATGGTCGGTCCCTTGCGCTGCCACCTCGAGGACTTCCCCGAGCTGGATGCGCACGGGCGCCCGAAAGGGGGCCGCCGGAGCGAAACGACCGAGTACCAGAAGATCCTCGCGGCCATCGACAAGTCGGCGGGCGAAGCCTCGTTCCTGCCGTTCGACGCTCCCTCGAACCTCGCAGATCCCGAGATGGCTATGCGCCTCCATCAGGCGGGCGGTGGGTATCTTGGGAACATCATGAAGCTGATCCAGAATGCGGGAAGCCGCGCGATCGACGATGGAAGCAAGAATATCACTCGCGGTCACTTCGCTGAAGTCTATCGGCGCCGGAAGCAGTGCAACGACGAGGACAACTACTTCCTGATGTCGTGGAAGCAGTTCGAAAATCGCTTCGGCGAAATCCTCGATGAATCCGGCGACGAAGAACCGCAGGGGAAATCCACAGCCTTTCGCGCGCGAATAACCAGGCATGTGAAAGATGTCGTGTCAGGGCGCCGATGACGGAGGTTGGACACACGCCGTACGTCCCCCGGCTTGGGATCTATCGATGGAGACCTCTCCAACCCGAGGAGTCCGCTCAGGGCTTTCTCTTTGCCCTTGCGGAGATGCATCGCCACGACTCTCCGGATTGGACGGCGCATTGTCTGGGCATCAATCAATCGCGCTTGGCGCACGGCGAGCCGGCGGAGTTGGAACGGTTCGCTGGCGCCGTGGGTCAGTCGCTTGAGCAGTTTGCACAGTGGAGCGTCCGGTGCGCCGAGGATGGCAAGCGCACGCTTCGAGGAAACGAAGTCACAATCCAACTCCACTATCTGACCCGCAGGCTCTGCCCGGCCTGCATCGCCGAGTCGCAACACCACAGGTTTTGGTGGGATCTTCGTCCCATCACCACCTGTCCGCGCCATCAACTTTGTCTGATCGACACCTGCGTCTGCGGCAGCAAACTCAAATGGCGGGACCCCAGCCTTCTCCACTGCGACCAAGGCCGGTTCTTCGCAAACTTGCCCCGGTTGGAAGCCGACCCGGCTATCATGAGGGCGGATCGATACCTGTTGGCCCGCTTCGGATGCGCAGAATCCGAGCCTGTCGCGATTCTCGATGAGATGAACTTCGTCGAGACCTGCAACATTTTGGAACGGATCGGAGCCGCTGACGTCGGCTTCAGCAGGAAGTGGCGCACGGCGAGGTCGCTGGGCGTCCCGGTTGCAAAGCTTCAAGCTCGCGGCTTTGAAATTCTGGCCGACAACCGCCTCGACGAACTCCTGACCCGCACCTACGACGAATTCATCGCAAATGGAGGGCGCCCCGAGCAGGGGTTCTCGGCGTGCTATGGCTGGCTCTTTCATTGGTTCAACTACAGACGGCGATGGAAGGGCTACGACCGTCTCGCCGAAGCGATGCTCAGGCACGGCGCGGCCCGCTTCCCGATCGTTCCCCGCGCCAAGCTCGGGACCCTCCTCCCTGAAGAGCACAGGAAGCTGTCGCTGAAGCAAGCGGCAGCGAGAATCGGCGTCAGCACCGCCGGCATGCGAAGCATCGGGCTGGCTCTCGAGATCATCAAGGACGAGCCTACCTCCGGACATGCGAAGTCGTTCCCGTCCGATCTCGTCGACCGGCTGGCACGTGACATGGCGGACGCACTTTCCTTGGAAGAAGCAATGGACCGCCTCGGGATCGCGCGCAGGGTCATGGTTCAGCTAATTGAAAATCAAACCATCACGCCTGCTCTCGACTGCCGGGGTCAAAAGAACGCTTACGTCTTCCGACGAACTGATGTGGACAAGCTCCTAACCACGCTTGCGGCGTCCACTCCGATTTTCAAACGGCCTGCCAAGGGCCTAGTCGCGCTGTCCGGGCTCGGACGAGGACGCCCGGCCAGCGTAGCGCAGGGCGTGCGGCTGATCCTCGAAGGACATCTCAAGGTCAGCCAACGCAAGACAAAGGGGGCCGGCCTCCAGGCTCTTTTCGTCGACCCCAAGGAAGTGCTCGAAGCTGCCGTGCGGTCTGCCGAGGGCGACCTCCTGTCGTTCGCAACGGCCGCTAACAAGATGCGGATCAACAGTCGCGGACTCCGCCGCATGATCGACTTGGGGCTCCTCGCTGGGGTGCCGGCCGGCGCGACGGAGCTTCCAGCGGATGTTGCCGCGAGGTTCTCACGCGAGTTCATCATGATGGGCGAAATCCGGGATCGGATCGGCGGTAGCATGGCCACTCTTCGGCCCCAGCTCGAGCGCGCCGGGTTCCCGCCGGACGACAAGCTCGCAAGGTGTTTGCTTGCCGGCTACCCGCGGGAGCGGATGGAGGCTTTCCTCGCCGAAATCGAGACCGGCGAAGCCTCGCTGGAGATGCCGGACCCCGCCCGAAACGCCGTGATCGCCGAAGCCAGGCAGATTCTGAAATCGGCCCGCAAGCCAGTCGAAACGGACGATATGATCGGCTTGATCCGCCGAAAGACAAACCTGGGTCCTTCAGATCAGCCCGCGTTCTTCTTCACGACGATGAACGAAGAGAAGGCACGGTTCGTGTTCATTGTTGGCGCGGGATGGTGGCTGCGCTCTCGCCCATTCTTGGGACGTGTGTTTTCGGTTGACGAGAAGCCCAGCTACCACGACTTCGTCGAGGAGGCCGTGCTGGAGATGATCCGGACTGCAAAGCGACCGCTTTCCAAGGAGGACATCGCCGCCGCCTTGCGGGGCCGCGGTCTGGCGATTGCTGCAGCCAGCGAGGAGGTCTTCCTGCGTAAACTGACCGCGAAGCACCGCACCAAGATCGCCAGGCTCGTCGGTCTCGGCTACTGGGACAGGATGAGGCCCTACGGGCCGGCGTTGTACAACAGCAAGCTCTATCCAACCGGAATCCAGACCCTTGACGAGCGGATCACTGCCTGCGTGGTTCAACATCTCACCGAAACCAAATCACCCGTCAGCCGCGCGGATCTGATCAGCATGCTCGCTCGGCGAGGTGCGTTCGACGCGGGCGAAAAAAGTAGATCCCAGATTTCAAGGGCGCTTCAAAAATCTGGCAAAGTCGTGTGGTTACCAAAGCTGGGTTATGGACTGAAAGGGCGGCGCTATAGGTGAAAAGGGGTTCAACTTCGCGTTGTCTGGACTCCGTAGGAGTTGTCTTCGCTTGGCAATTATCACGCCGATTTGTCACCAGTGCTCTGGAGGACGATTGGCGTCCATGGTAATCCGTTGGCCGCTTTCGCACGCGCGAGTTTGCGCTTGGTCGTAGGCCGAATCCACGACGCCTCTCATCAGGTCTTTGGCGGGGGCCTCGGCAAGCGCGGGACTTCGCCGGCGGGCCTCCAACCAACATCCGAACAACACCACCTCCGCCTCCTTTATATAGACGGCCTTTAGTGATCGAAGCCGCTGCGAATTCCCATGATCGACTTTCATTCGATTGGGTCCGGCTTCCAGAACGAAGTCCTCCCCGAAATGGTCGTGAATTTAGGTCACCGGTGCCGTTCGACTGAGCCCGGGCTCGCTTCCTCCATTTGCCCCTTGCAGTTCGCAGACGACGGACACGGCAATGTCGGGTGGGTTTTTGCCATCATCGACGCACTGCCGTTTTGGCGGGGCACGTTTTTGAAGGGGGATTGCCGCTATGAAAAGGTATGCCGAGTTCTTCGCAGCCTTGTTCGAACATCTCCGCAAAGCCATGGCCATCGCTTGCGACCTCGAGCACCTGTGGCTTCTTGATCGGAATGGCAACTGTAGAAACCACCGAGCAAGAGCAGGCCGCCAATCGACTAGCCCATCGCCGGTTCGCCCGTCTCATCAGACGCCGCGTCAGGAAGCCGAAGTCCCGGCCAGTGCTATGCGGGCCTTCGGCGGCGGGAGTACAGCCCATACCGCTTGATGCCAATCTGAGATCACTTCTGCCGGCCGCCAGCGCGTTCGACCTGGCCGCGTGACTTGGGCGAGGGCTCGGCCTCGAAGAGGTCGGCCAGGTGGACGCCGAGGGCGGCGGCGAGCCCTTCCAGCATGAGAAGCGTTGGATTCGACCGCCTGTTCTCGATCAGGGAAACCACCCCCTGCTCGGCCTCAAGGGCGGCGGCGAGTTCGTCCTGCGTCCACCCCTTGGCCTGCCGAAGACGGCGAACGTTCGTGGCAAGTAGCTTGACGGCCATACCCTTCCTTTGAGGGAAGCGACGTCCGAATCCGGTCTGCGCCATGACGCGGACGGTCCGGATTTCCCCCAAAAGTAGCCATGTGATTTATCACATATTTTACGACCGATCCGGTACGCTTTCCTCGCTCAACCAGGAGGGTCACATGGGACTGTACGCACTCGAGGGCACCATCGTTCAACTCGGACCGTGCGAGGTCGACCTCGATCTCGCCGTCTACGCCTTCATCGAAATCATCGACCCGCAGGGCGCGAGAACACTGGTCAAGAAGGTCGCAGTCGGCGTCGACGTGCAGGCCGTCATCCAACCTGGATCGCAAGGGATCTTCTTCATCGACGAAGTCTTCGTGGTCGGTCGCCGCATCCTTTGCCAATTGTGGGGCGCGTCGACGAGCGATCGTGACGTGATCGACACCGCAAACCTGCGAACCATACTCGCAGTCACGAACATGCTCCGGGGCATCGTCTTCACCCCAATCCTTGGACTCGGTCTGCCCTACCTTCTGGCCGGCATCGGGCAGAGCTGGTCATTGATCAACGGCTCGGCGAACCGTAGGCGCTATTTTCACAAAGCCATCAACGGCGACGTCGAAAGGCGGTCGGGGCCGCCCCTGCCGGAGCGTTTGGGGTTGGCTCTGGGAAGAGCCGTTGCCGACCTGACCCGGAGGCACCCGCGAACGTCCGCCGATTGAGCTGGGGTTCGAGGTGCCGCCTCGGAGATCGCCCCCTGCGGAACGAGCTTAGCGTCGAGCGCCGAGGAGGCGCGAGCTGCTGCAGGACCGAAGTCGAGGGTTTGATACTTCCCCGCCCGAGCCATACCTATGCCTTTACAGTGGAATTGGATTGTCGTCGCATGACCAAGTCCCGAGTAGAGATTCTGATCGAGACGAGGCTTCAGCGAAGGCGAGCCTTCGCTGCCACGTGTGCATTCAACGCACTCGATGCCTTGAAGAAGGTTGGGACGCGCCTGGGTGGTCGGGTCTCTCGCGAAAGGCGGGTTCGGACTTCACTCCGATGTCGACATTTTGGTCGAGTGCGAGGCCGACGTCGAACCGCGCCTATTCAAGGTCGTGGAGTCCGAAATGAAGGACTTCCCGTTTCATTTCATCCCGACGGGATCGCTAGACGCAGAAACGCGATCGCATTTCATGAGGGAGGCGGTGGATGCATCCGGTCTTCGCGCTCGCGCGTAACGAGTTCGACCGGCAACAGGTCAGCCGAAAGCGATCTTCGGCTGACCTAACTTGAGCGCCTTATCGGTCTCCTCGTGCTGGAAAGCCGCGTGATAGATATCGATCGAGCGGCGGCTCATACCGCAATCCTTAGCCAGGTCACGCCACCGCTCCGAGATTGTCGTTGCCATCGCGTGAAGCTCCGCCTTGGCGTCATCTTCAGGAACGTCGAAGAACGGAGAATTCTCGATTAACAGGTCGATGCTTGCCTCGGCCCCTCCGCCCTCCACGATAGACGTCTTGAGCTCGCGGTGCCGTTCCGGGGCAGGATTCACGTCGAACAACGGCGAGAGGCGCCATTTTCCTTCGCCTGCGTATATGAACCCGTGGTTCTTCAGGTGGTCGTCCACGTTCGAGACGAGCACCGTGAAGCCGACCCGATTGAACAGTTCACGAAGATCCGTCTTTGGGTCTTTGGAGTTGATGCGGACGGCCTCCGCTATTGCCGTGTAGGAGCTCCCGTCGGCAGAGGGTACCTGCAGCATCGTCTGTGCCGAAATGTAGGGGATGCGGCCTGCGCCCGATCGGTCGAAACGAGGTATCAGTGCAACGGGAAGCTCGTCGCTCATGTCGAGACGGGCCGCAGGCACGGTGAGACCGCAAAGCTTCGCCAGTCTTAGCGTCAACACCTCGGCTCGCTCGACGTCGTAGGAGTCGTGGCGAGATGTGAATTTCGCGATGAGAAGCGAATTGTCGCCATCTATCACGGAGCATTTCGGCCTTGCGCCGCCGAGGGCGCTGCCGATCTGGCGAAGCCTCTTGAGGGCCGCGGCCGTGATCTCGTCTTCTCCTTCGAGGCTTGCGATTGACTTGCCGAGTTCGTTCAATTGCAAGACAGGCGGAATGTTGTGACGGCCTAGCGGCTCGCTTGCGAGAAAATCCTGGCCGTCTTCGCTTTTCAATCGCAGAGCCCCTATCCGACTGAAGTCGTCGACGGCCAGCAAGTAGTCCAGTTCGGTAAGAGGTGCCGGGTCCTTGCGGTTCTCACGGGCGTCCCGTCGAATGATGTTCCTCCCCCAGGAATCCGGTGAGGTATCGGCGAGAGCAGGGGGCAGCGGAGAAACGAGATCGCCTTCCTTCTTCGAGTAATAGGGGCCCGCGACCAGCGGCATGGACGGAGAGATTGCGAAAGCACGCGGATTGGCGAGCCATTCTTCGGCGTATTCGAATGAACTGAACTCGCGATTCCCCTGCGAGTCGAAGCGGAGCTTTCCGACTTCGTCGCCCCGGTCGCCTATGCAGACTTTCAAAATCCGAGCCATTAGAACGCCTCCCCGAAGCTTTCGTCGTCGCCGGCGGGCCGTTGGTCGCTGTCGTGCTTCTCAGTGCGGCTCGGCTGCGCTGGCCGCCGCCGAGCCGCACGAATGCGTTGCGGAAGCTTTTCGTTTTCGATCAGCAAGCCGATATCGTCGGTACTGGTATCCAGCAAATTCCCCAGCCGATTTCCTTCGCCCAGCACGACGAGCACCATTGCTAAAGTGGCCAACGACATCCCCGGGTCTCCGGCTTCCAGGCGGCGGATCGTCGGGACGGTGACACCCGCTCCGTCAGCGAGACGCTGTTGGGTCATCCGCCGCCGCTTGCGCGCGACCGATATGTCGGCCCCCAGTTTTCTAAGCCCCTGAGTGGCTGCGATAGATGGAACTTGCTTTGCCATAATAGATCATACATAGAGCCTTAAGCGATATAATGCAATATATAAGTTCGTTTAGATAGAGCCGCAGATTTGCCTTGAGATCGTTCCAAGGCGAATTAAGCCGGTCTAGGCCCCTTCGGCCCCGCTCGCCCCCGCGCTCGCACGGCAACCGGCACAATTCTCGACCTCCTCCGCGCTCCAAGCTGGAAAATAGGCCGGCCCGCCGCAATCTTAGCCACAATCATCCGCCAGCGCGCAGCGCTCCACGCTCAAGAGCGATCTCCCGTCCGGTGAGATAGCGCCATGAAGGCGGAATCCTGCGCCGCCGCTCGCCCCAAGTCAGCGCCGCCCGCCGTGGGGACCCGACGGAGGGACAGCGTCGGACGGCCCCGTACCGAAGAAGGGGGCGGCTCTCAACAGGCGATACCTGCCCTTCCTCCTCGACCCGACGCGGCATATCAGCCCGTTCGTCTTCAGCGCGGCGATGTCGCGTTTGGCGGTCTTCTCCGCGACGCCGAACCGTTCGCGCAGCGCCCCAGCCGAAACGCGCGTTCCCTTCGCTAGTTCGCCGAGAAACCACGCCTGCCTGTGATTGGGGACGAAGCCGTCATCTGGGTCGGCTTCAGGGTCATCGATAGGGTCGCGATCAGGGCCATCGCCCCCAGAGACTGTCCTCCGCCCGCGAGGCCCGCGTGGTGCGGCGGCGCCGGCCGGGACCGAGCGCATCACTAGCATCTCGACGATATCCAGCCGGCGGCTTGCGATCAGCAGCATCTGGAGCACGGTTTCGGAATGGACGAGCAGGGCGATGAGGTGATCTCCGTCCGGCCCGCACGATCCGGAAAGCCAGTTCTTGACGGAACGCTCGCTGGCCTTGGTCCACCGTCGAACGGTCTTGATCGTCCGTCGGCTATCGTCGAGTTCGGTCTTCAGGGCCAGCGAGATGATTTCGGCATAGCGTCGAGGGGGCCCCTCTCCTCGGCTTCCCGCCGTCAATGATCTGCCCTTCTCCGGCAACATGCTTCTCCTCCCTCGCGCTAGACTTGAGGAAAGCAAGGTTTCGGTATCGGGGGCTTCCGCACAACCGGCGGGTTTCCTTCCATGCCGGCGAGAGTGGCGGAAATGGGCTGATGGCAACGCCGCAAGACGAGAGCAATTCCGGCTCGCCTGAGCTACGGGCCGCCGAGTACGTGCGGATGTCGACCGAGCATCAGCGCTATTCGACCGAGAACCAGTCCGACGCCATCCGCAGCTATGCGGCCAGGCGCAACTACACGATCGTCCGAACCTATGCGGACGAAGGAAAGAGCGGCCTGAACATCGATGGGCGGGCCGGGCTCCGGCGGCTCATCGCCGACGTGACGGGCGGTCAGGCCGATTTCGAGATCGTGCTCGCCTACGACGTCAGTCGCTGGGGCCGCTTCCAGGACGCTGACGAGAGCGCCTACTACGAATACCAGTGCAAGCGGTCCGGGGTTCGGGTCGAGTATTGCGCGGAGCCGTTCGAGAACGACGGCAGCCTTGGCTCCGACATCCAGAAGATGCTGAAACGCAAGATGGCGGGCGAATACAGCCGCGAGCTCTCGATCAAGGTGTTCGCCGGCCAGTGTCGACTGATCGAGAAGGGCTTCCGCCAAGGGGGGCCGGCGGGCTTCGGTCTGAGGCGCCAACTGGTCGACGAGGGCGGTGTGAGAAAAACCCTGCTCGGGCGCCTCGAGCACAAGAGCATCCAGACCGACAGGGTGGTGCTCGTTCCCGGTCCGAGCGACGAGATCGATGTGGTGCGGCGCATCTACCGAAGCTTTGTCGAGGACGGTCGTAGCGAAGGCGAGATCGCAGACCTGCTGAATTCGGAAGCCGTCCTGACGGACCTTGGCAGGCCCTGGACCCGCGGGACTGTCCATCAGGTCCTGATCAACGAAAAGTACATCGGCAACAACGTCTGGAATCGTGGGTCCTTCAAGCTGAAGCAGAAGCGGGTCCGCAACGACCCGTCGATGTGGATCCGGTCCGAAGGCGCCTTTCCGGCGATCATCGACCGCCTTCTGTTTGACGCGGCGCAGGCCATCATTCGCGGCCGGTCGGCGAAAATGTCCGACGCGGCGATGCTGGACCTGCTGCGGCGGCTTCTTGCCCAGCATGGCTACCTTTCAGGGCTGATGATCGACGAAACGCCGAGTTGCCCTTCGAGTAGCGCCTACCGCAGCCGATTCGGCAGTCTCCTGCGGACCTACTCGCTCGTCGGATACGCACCGGATCGCGACTTCGCCTACGTCGAGAGCAACCGGAGACTTCGACAGCAACACCCGCGCCTGGTCGAGGACATGCTGGAGCATCTGCGATCGGCAGGCGCATCCGTATCGCTCAACTCCGAGACCGGCATCGCCACGATAAATCATGAGGTCACTGCGGCGCTTCTGCTTTGTCGGTGCACGCAGACGGAGGCGGGGTCGCTCCGCTGGCTGGTCCGCCTCGGCGGCCCGAACCAGCCCGACATCACGATCGCCGCGCGCATGGAGCCCGGCGAAGGGGCGGTTCGCGACTACTACCTTCTGCCCGCGCTGCACGGCTGGAATCCGCGCCTGCACGTGGCCGAACGCAACGAGGCAAGCCTCGATACCTATCGGTTCGATACGCTCGAGGCACTCTACGAACTGATGCGCCGCGTCCCGTTGGCGGAGGTCGCTTGATGGCAAAGGAAAACACGGCAACGATCGCGCACCACGTCGGTAGCGCGCAGCAGATCCAGTCGATCGCGGTCGAGAGCATCCGCATCGTCAACCCGCGTGTACGAAGCCGCAAGACTTTCGCCGGGATCGTCGACAACATCGCCACGGTCGGCCTGAAGCGTCCGATTACTGTCACGGAAGCCAAATCCGAAGGGGGCGGGCCCGCCTATGATCTCATTTGCGGTCAGGGACGGTTGGAAGCCTTCAAGGCGCTGGGCGAGACCCACATTCCCGCCTTGGTGGTCCAGGCATCCGAAACCGAAGTCTATCTGATGAGCCTGGTCGAGAACCTGGCCCGCCGCAAGCATTCGAACCGCGACCTCCTGACGGCGGTGCGCGTGCTGGAGGACCGAGGGTACGGCCCCGCCAGGATCGCCCGAAAGACCGGCCTCGATGCCGGCTATATCTCCTGCATCGTGCAGCTCCTGAAGGCCGGCGAAGATCGTCTGATCGGCGCGGTCGAGAAAGGGTGGCTGCCGATCACGATTGCGGCGGATATCGCCAAGGCCGGCCAAGGCCAGGTCCAACTGGCGATGATGGAAGCCTACGAATCCGGCCTCTTGCGCGGAGACCAGCTTCTCAAGGTGAGGCGCCTGATCGATCGGCGGCAAACTTTGGGGAAGACCTACGGCTCGATGCGGCGCAAGGGCAGCCAACCGCTGACCGCGAACAAGCTCGCCCAAACCTTCCAGGCGGAGGTTCGGCGGCAGCAACTGGTGGTCCGCAAGTCCGAGGTGGCCGATCAGCGCCTGCTGTTCGTGGTCACCGCGCTGAGGCGGATCCTGGCGGACGAACATTTCCGCACTCTCCTGCGGGCGGAGAGCATAGGGGACATACCCAAGCCGCTTGCGGACAGGTTGGGCCACGGGGCGTTGTCATGACCCGGCACGCCTTCCAGAAGGAGACGATCAGGATCGCGCTCGATGCGATCCTGCCGACGCGCTTTCCGACGAAGGACGTCCGCGGGACGCCGAAGTTTCGGACCATCCTCGCGTCGATCCGGGAAGTCGGCATCATCGAACCGCTCGCCGTCCATCCCGAACCGGGCAGCAACGGCCGTCGCTACATCCTGCTCGACGGGCACCTGCGGCTGGAAGCGCTGAAGGAGCTCGGCGCACCGGACGCGATCTGTCTCGTCGCGACCGACGACGAGGGGTTCACCTACAATCGGCAGGTCAATCGCATAAGCGCGGTGCAGGAGCACAAGATGATCATGCAGGCTATCCGCAAGGGCGTGGCGCCCGAGCGGATCGCCCAGACCCTGAACGTCAACGTGGAGCGCATTCGCGAGCGCGAGCGGCTGCTCGACGGGGTCGTGCCGGAAGCGGTCGAATTGCTGAAGGACCGCATGGTCAGCCGCGGTGTGTTCGCGATCCTGCGAAAGATGAAGCCGATGCGCCAGATCGAAGCTGCCGAGATGATGATCTCCGCCAGCCGCCTGAACGTGCCGTACGCAAAGATGATCCTTGCCGCGTCTCGCCCTGATGCCTTGATCGAGACCAAGAAGCCTCGGCAACTCGATGCCACTCCGGAGGACATCGCTCGAATGGAGCGACAGATGGAGAAGCTCTATCAGGACTACAAGTCCGTCGAAGATACTCTGGGAGAGACCCTGCTGGTGCTTGTCGTCGCCAAGGGCTTCGTCGCCCGCCTCCTCCGCAACCCGGCGATCGGCGGATATCTGCATCGCCATCATGGGGATCTCGCCGGCGAACTCGCTTCGGTGATGGAAGCCGTCGGCGCCGAAGCCCAAACATCGGCCAGGGAGTGAAAGGCGGACCCGCCGGTGTGAAGACAATTCGGCCGCCGCCCGTCCTCGTTTGCACTGCCCCCGCCCCTCCTGCGGGCGAACGTCACGACGGCTGCGGGTCAGCCCTCTACGATTTCGTCTACGACCTTCGCCGGAAGCTCCATCGAAGCGACGCCGATCTTCTGTTATGACTTTCATTGTGGTGGGCGGTCTTGGTTGGCGGCAGTCCCATTTGATGGTGCTGTCGGGGTCTCCGTTGGGCGGGAATCGGCCGGCTGGCCTCGCGCGGTTTCATTGCAACGAATGGATACGGAATGGGCGATCTTTTTGATGATTGGGAGAAATTTCGACCTGCCGGCAGACCGACCAAGTCGAAGGAGAAGGCCGACGAAGCCGACCGTCAGATCGTCCAGAGCCAGAAGGACATCCGCTATCTGGTCAGGGAGTATCCCGCCGAAGTCGTGGTGATGAAGTATCTGAAGGGACTGGAAGAGGACGAAAACGAACTCTTCGTCCCGGATTACCAGCGCGACCTGATCTGGCCTGACCGCAATCAGATGCGCTTCATCGAATCGCTTCTGATGGGAATGCCGATACCTTACCTGTTCGTAGCAGACGTCAACGACGACGACCCAACGATGAGCGGACGGCTGGAAATCGTCGATGGTGTGCAGCGCGTACGCACGCTGGCCGAGTTTCTGACGAACAAACTGGTTCTGTCGGGCCTCGAGAAGCTCGATGCGCTGAATGGTTTCAGCTTTGATGATCTTCCCCTGCCTCGACAGAGGCGGGTCCGTAGGACGACGCTGAGGGTGGTTGAGCTCAGCGAGACCGTGACGGAAGACGTTCGTCGCGACCTCTTCGACAGGATCAACACTGGCTCCGTGAAGCTGGCCACAGTGGAGATACGGCGCGGCATCGAGAAGGGACCGTTCCTCGAATTTGTGACGGAGCTCGCGAAGGATCCTCTGCTTCGGAAGCTCGCGCCCGTTCCGGAGGGCCTGAGGAAGCGCTTCGAGTACGAGGAGTTAGTCACCAGGTTCTTCGCCTTCCTGAACCGCTACGAGAAATTCGGGTTCGGCCCCGAGGGCAAGGTCGTCGCCGATTTCTTGCTGCGCTACGTCAAGGACACCAATGTGGAGCTTCAGGGCGGCGGTAGGGACGCTCTCCTGAAGCAGATGCGAGACGAATGGGACAGGATGCTCCGTTTCGTGGAGGCACATTTCCCCGACGGATTTCAGAAGACGAAGGGCGGCGGCCGGAAGGTCCCGCGGGTGCGTTTCGAAGCGTTGTCCGTGGGTGTGGGACTAGCACTGCGCGAGCGGGAGGACCTGAATGTCGGCGCCATCCCCGAGTGGCTCGCCGGCAACGAGTTCAAGCGCCTGACGACGAGCGATGCGTCGAACAACCGCGCAAACCTGAAGGGCCGTCTAGAGTTCGTGCGGGACGAGCTGTTGCGGCCATGACCTACGCCTTCCTGCAGGATTTCAGTGAGCGGAAACGCCATGTTCTTCACTATCTCGCCGTCGTCAGAAAGGCCGAACGGGAGATCCGGTCGGGAGCGAGCCGCGTCGAAGAGGGGCGGCTGCTGACGCTCCGGGCCGGCACCTTCCTCGTCCTGTACAATCTGATCGAGGCGACCTTCCGGGGCGGGATTCAGGAGATCAACGACACCATTACCCGAAAGTCCGTGGCCTTCGCCGATCTTCGGGTGTCGTTGAGACGGGAGACGATCCGCAGGTTCAAGAAGCAGGCGAGCCCCGCACTGAACCACAACATGGTCGATCTTCCGTGCGAGTTCGTTTCGATTGCGCTCGCCGGCGAGATCTGGATCGAAGGAAGCGTGGATGCGAAGAGGATCGCCGAAGCGGCCGGCCATTACGGGTTCTCGGTGCGCACGGACAATCGTCGAACCCGCGGAGGCGCGGACCTTCTTACCATCAAGGATATTCGGCACGATCTCGCGCATGGTCGCAAGACCTTCGAGGAGGTCGGCCGGGACCATCCGATCCGACAGCTGACGATGTTGTCGGACAGATCGTTGAAGTACATGAGCGGCATCGCGCAGAATATTGCAGGCTACCTCGATTCCGAGGAGTACCGCGAGCTGGCGACGGAGGAGTCGGAGGCTGCTTCGGCTACGTGACGGACGATGGCCTGGCCGATCGCCTCCGCAAGGGCAGGCGGCACGGCGTTGCCGATCAGGCGGCCTATCTCCCGAAAATTGATCCGGCGGCCGTCGGGCACGAATTTGAAGCTCGGCGGAAACGACTGGAGTATCGCTCCTTCGCGCAACGTGATGGCTCGATCCTGGACGGGGTGGCCGAAGCGACCGTTTCCGAAACCGTAGAACTGCGTCGTGATCGTCGGCGACGGCTTGTCCCACGACATGCGACCGTACACGGAGGGATAGGTCCGTCCGGTATCAGCCTTGTGGCAGGCGACCCGCATCCGTTTGGGCCAGTCGCGCCACGTGCCGGCGGGTTGGGAATTCCGGATCCTTGCGAGATTGCGCATGGTGAGCGCTCGCGAGGTGTGCAGCGGGTCGGCAGAGTTGGGCAAACCCGCAGCGATGACCGGGAGCGTGCCGATGGCATCCTGAACGGTGCGCAGCTTTCGGACGGTGGGCTCCGGAAGATGGATCGGGCCGAGCTTGGAGGCGAGGAGGACGAGCCGCCGCCGACTCTGCGGCACGCCGTACCGCGAGGCGTCCAGAACCTCCCAGGCGATATGGTAGCCTTCCTGCTCGAGTCCCTCGACGAAACTGCCCCAAAGCGGCAGATGGCTCAGCCTGGGCACGTTCTCCACGGTGATGACGTGGGGGCCGGTCTCCTTGGCGATCCGCAGGAAATGCAGCAGCAATTCCCAACGCTCGTCAGTGCCGCGCCGCTTGGTCGTCAGACCGGAGAACGGCTGGCAAGGAGCGCAACCTGCCAGCACTCTGATCTTCGCGTTACCGAACAGATCGTCGACGGCTTTGGCCTCCAGGGTCGAGATGTCGGCCTGGAGGAAGTCTGCGGCGATGTTCTGCTCGAATGGAAACCTACAGGCCGGATCCAAATCAATCCCGGCGACAACCTTTACGCCGCTCCGCGTCAATCCCAGCGACAATCCGGCCGCGCCGCAGAACAGGTCCACGGCGGCGATATCGGCCGCTTCGATGTCGTGTGCGGGCTTTTTCATGATGGCTCACAATAGCCTAGCGGTGAAACGAAATCGATCGTTATTTCGGGATCACCGGTGATGCCCAGTCACGGCCGTCGCCTCCATGATCGTCGCCAGGACCCCTGCGTCCGCGGCGTATAATCCATCACAAGGCCGGCCACTTCGAGCCGTCCACCCCGACCTGCTTCGATTGCGGTCTCGATATCGAACGCGGTCTCAACGCGGCGACGAACCTGCGCCGCATGGTGCTGGAGCTGCTTGAGCCCGACCAACCCTACGTAGGGCAGCATTGCCCGAACGGGAAGCTTCGGCTCCAGAGGTCCCTCTGCCGGTCAGCGGCACCCACTGCCGGTAGACGCGGGTCGTCGAAGCAGGAAGCGGAATCTCCCGACCTCGGACGACGCAAAGCCAAAATTTCCAACACAAGACTGTTCATCTTCAATACTTGGCTCAATATTGCATTTCCGCATAATCATTACTTCAGCGGCGGATTCTACGTATTTCGATTTGAAAGGCTCGATACTGTAAAGCTCTCCCGCGATCAAAGTGCCAAATGGTGACAGAAGAGCGAGCAAAAACTACCTGTTGTTCTTGGTGTTGATTTGAATATTTTCAAATATACTTTCAAGTACAGTTGCCGTCGCCCGAAATTGTGGATGAATACTTTTAATGTCATAACGACTTTGTTCCTGCCGACATGCAAAGGGGATCGGCGCGAAGGACGTTGATTGCAGCGGGTGAAGCGATGCAGGCCGGCCTTGACTACGGCGTTCGGAACGAACGTTTGACGCACTTGCGGTCCGACCGGTTTGGCCGGGTTGTCGGTCCTACCATGAGTTCAGAGCAATCTTCGGTGCGGCGGTGGTCGCATCGGATGGGGGCGGTCCTCTGCTTCATCTGTGCGACGATATGGACTTCCCAAGCTGCGACTGCGGCTAACTTCCAATATTTCCGCATGTACGGCACCGGGGGAATGGGGGTGCCTTCCGTCCCGCCCCAGCCGGCCGAGACCGGATCAGCCGGCCTGTCGATCATTGGGGACGCTCCCATTCGATCTTTCGACACCGTCGTCATCCAGGGGAAGTCCAACTTCACGACCGCCTCCTGGACTTTCACGCAGGAACCGGTCGCCCCTCATCTGGACTTGGTGTCGAATCCGGCAGGCGGCACCTTTTCCGGGACGGCGCCGGAGGTGGATGCGCCGACCGACGTCGTCGTCACCGCACAGGCTCGCGCAAGCGGCAGTACGACGGCGGTCGCAAGATTGTCGCTGCGCATCTATCCGCGGATTCAGGTCGCGTATCGGACGGACGTCGTAGCGGGGACCGCAGGCAGGCCCATTGATCTGCCGGAAGCGCCTATCACCTCGGGCATTGTCGGGCACGCGAACTTCCAGATCGTCAAGGACGGCAATACCGTCTACGATATCGCCCTACGTTGCCCAGGTCTGTCGTTCGATCAATCGACTGGAGTTCTGTCCGGGACGCCTTCTGCACGGTGCAACGACGGTCCGCTGCAGATATTGACGACGGACAGCTTCGACGGACGCCGAGCACTCTCCAATTCGTTTGTGCTCGACATCGGATACCTTTCCGCGACCGCGAGCGTCGAAAGGCCGATCGTCCATGCAGGACAGCGGGTCGCCGGCGCGCTGTCCAGCGTCTCGCCGGATGCAACCTGGGGCCTCGTTGCGAGTCCCGCCACGCCGACCCTGGTGCTGACGGCGGCAGGAAACGCTCCGTCGACGACCTTCTCGGGCGTCGCGCCAGATGTCGCGTCGGATACGACCTACACGATCGCGGCCACCGCGAGCAGCAGTGCCGGGCTCGCCGCCGCGAGCGCCTCGGTCGTCGTTCGTCCGAAGCTGGCAATTTCCGGAAGCCTCGCGTCGATGCCGATCTATGAAGGTCCGGTCGTCCCCGATACAAGCTTCGGGATTGCCGGGCCGACGGCGTCGAATGCCATCGGGTCTGTGTCCTACGACCTTCTTCAAAACGGCGTGCAGATAAGGGATCTCTCATCGCTCTGCGCCGGGATGCAGTTCCGGGAAAGCGATGGCGCCATCATCGGTCGTCCGGTGGAGCCGTGCACCGTCGAGGGGCTTGCGTATCGCGTGACGGATTCCGCTGACGACACGCAGGCGATCTCTAGTGCCTTTTCGCTGTATTTCTATGCGCCGGTTTCCTTTACCGGCACGCCGCCGATCGCCTCTCAGGGCCGAAACTATTCGGTCGATCTCGCGGACCTGACTTCCGGTGGTCGACCGCCCTACAGTTATGCTTTGAAATTGGGGGCGCTGCCGGACGGCATGCATCTCGTCGGATCGAAAATCCAAGCCACCGAAGTCGCTGGAACAACAAGCACGGCGACCATCGTGGTGACCGATGCCGCAGGACGGTCCGCAAGCGGAGACCTGCTGTTCGCCGTGTCGGCCGCGACCGCCACCGCCAACCTTACGTCACCACCGATGGTACATGAGGCCGCGACTATCGCCGGCACGTTGATCACCAGCCGCGATCTGCCGATCTGGTCTCTCGTCCAGGTTTCGCCGGCTACGCCGGTCGTATCGCTGACGAAGACTGCGGACGCGCCGAACACTACGTTCTCCGGCACGGCCCCGGCCGTCGCTCAGCGAACCGACTTCACCTTCCGCGCGACAGCGACCTCCGCCGAATCGTCCAGCACGACCCCGGACGTCATCGTCACCGTGCTGCCGCCCCTCGCCATCGCTGCCCCCGCGGCCCGAACCGGCTCGATGGAAAATGCCGTGATCTGGCCGGCCCCCGCCGTCGCCAACGCCGTCGGGGTCTTGAGCTACAGTCTCCTTCACAACGCGGCCCCGATATCGGACGTCGGAAGTCTTTGCCCCGGCGTCACCTTCGACGCCGTGACCGGCAAACTCTCAGGAACGCCGACCGCAACCTGCAACCAGTCCGGCCTCGCCTACAAGGTCATCGATGCGGACGGTACGACCGCAACTTCCGCCGACTTCGCCATCACCGTCAATTCCGGGCTCGCTGTCGCAGGCGCATCGGTCGCTACCGGGGCGCTCGGCGAGACGTACGTTCGGACCGCAGCAACCGTGTCAGGAGGTCTGCCGCCCTACGTCTCGGTGGCTGCCACGACGACCAGCGGCCCATCCCTTACCGACCTCGGCATCGCCGCGTCGATTTCCGGCGGCGACGTCATGTTCACGGGAACAGGCACCGGAAGGATCCCGGCCACTTCCGGTATCTGGTGGGGAAGATTAGTTGTAGTCGATAGCGCGGGGGCCTCATCCACTTCCGGGAACCTTTCGGTCACCGTCAATCCGGCGCTCGCGATCTCTGGGACGCCGCCCAATGGGACTGCGGCGGCCTATTCCTTTACGATGACCGCAACTGGGGGGTCGGGCGGCAATGCGTTCGGCGCGACGAACATCTCCGGCTCGCTGGCGGGACTGGGGCTCTCGCTCGACCCAGCGTCGGGCACTATCTCGGGAGCTTCCCCTATGCCGGGGACCTGGCAGGGCACGATCAAGGTGACGGACGCCGGCGGCGGAACGGCCACCACGCCACCTTTGACGATCACCGTGGCGATCAACTCGAACGCCTACGCCTGGGGGTATGGCGACTACGGGCAACTGGGGGACGGTGCCGGCGCCACGAGTTCCTCTCCCGTCAATGTCGCTGGTGGCAAGACTTACAAAAAGCTGGTCGCCGGCAGTAACCATTCCTGCGGCCTGTTGAATGATGGCACCGTGCAATGCTGGGGCCGCAACGGCTATGGCCAACTTGGCAACGGGACGAATTCGACCAGCAAGACACCGGTGCCTGTCAGCAATCTTTCGGGGGTGACGGACATCGCCGCAGGTGTTGACTACTCCTGTGCGGTCGTCTCGGGCGGCGCCGGAGGACGCTTGTGGTGCTGGGGAAACAACGGTTACGGCCAATTCGGCAACGGGACGACCAACAACAGCTCGACACCGGTTCAGGCAAGCCTGACGGGGGTGACGGCCGTATCGACGGGTTGGGGAACACCAACCACTTGCGCGGTCGCCTCGGGGCAAGCCTTCTGCTTCGGCTACAACAACAACGGCTCGCTCGGTAACGGCACGACGAAGAACAGTTCGACCCCGGTCGCAGTGACCGGTCTGACGAGCGGCGTGACGGCAATCGCGGCGCAAGGCTTTACAGTTTGCGCGATCCAATCGGGAGCGGCGAAGTGCTGGGGAGACAATCAATACGGTGGCGTGGGGAATGGGACTGGCGGAGGGAGCTATACGACGCCCGTGCAGGTTTCCGGCTTGAGCAGCGGAGTGACGGCTATCGCGACCGGCAACTTCAATGCCTGTGCGATTCAATCCGGTGCAGCCAAATGCTGGGGCTACAACTCAAGTGGTCAATTGGGCAACGGTGGCACGAACAATAGCTGGTCGCCCGTGCAGGTTTCCGGAATGTCCTCCGGAGTTGGTGCGGTCACCATTGGAGGAAGCCATGCATGCGGCATTCAATCGGGAGCCGCAAAGTGCTGGGGAAACAACGGTTACGGCCAGTTGGGCAACGGGACAAACACCAGCAGCAACACGCCCGTTCAGGCATCCGGCCTTTCCGCGGGCTTTAACGGAATTTCCGGAGGCCTTAACCACACTCTCGCTTGGTAGGTAGCGAAGGCGACGAGGCAATCGAGGCGATTTGCGCGCTTCACAAGCTTGCTAACTAACGAGAAATGATTCCGATTCGAATCATTCCAGAAGACCATTGCTTCATCGCCCGCATCCAAACTGTTCGCCATTGCCGTCGTCGATCCTGCTATCGGGGCGGTCATCCGACCTCCACCACGGACCCCGCCGTCATGAATACTAATAGCGCTTTTCTGGCTCCGGTCAGCTTCCGGTAGTCGCTGATCTGCTGCCGATAGTGGTCGATGGCGCTGGCCTGCGGAGCGACGTCGCTCTTCCAGTCGACAACCACCTCGACCTCCCCGCTGTCGTCCAGCGCGATCGCGTCGGCTTGGCCCGAGGTCAGGACTTCGTCGTCATCGACGCGGCCGGCGCCGAACACCGGCAGTTCGGCGACAAGGCCGGGCCGCAGCGCCTGGATTGCGGGCAGCGCCAGCGTCCGCAGCACAGTGGCCGCAAGTTCGGCCGCCTGCGGCTCCGCCGTCGGCTCGATGCCGAGGTGTGCCTTCAGCAAGGCCGCTCGGCCCTCGATCTCGACGGCGTTCTCGGTGGCCTCGCCATTTATGATCTCCTCCATGAGCTTGTGGAGGATGATGCCGCGCTGCGCGCTGCCTACAACGGTCGATGAAACGCCGATCAACGCATCACGAAGCACCGGAAGCGCCATTCCAACCTGACGGTCAACGTGGGCTTTGGATGGCCTCGGAAGAGAATGTCCGACGTCGCTCATGGCCAAGACCAAGTCCCGATAGCCGTCCACATGAAGTCTAGCGACGGCTTCAACCGAAGAAATGCGGCCTTGGGAATAGGCAACCAAGATATCGTGCGCACCAATATATGGTACTATCGCTTGAGCGGCACTCATCCGATGGATGTTAGAGAGGGGCTACTGTAGCCTCGCCGTCAGATCACCTTGCGCCGCGTCGCATGTAATTCGAAAGCTCCGCGTGCTTGATGCACCCACGGCACGTCCCACAAGGGAATTCCATCGTGTGACAGGAGAACGTTAGGCCTAAAAGGTCGGCGGGAAATTCGGAAACGTCCAATAGTCTCTCGGGACTGAGCCGACGCGCAGGCGCTAAAACCGCCACTTGTCCTTCCTGGAGAGACATAAGCCTCGAAATCCCTCTAAGAAAGGGCGACCGCCCATCGCTGTGCACATCGGTTGACACAGCCCCGATTACTATCTCACGTAGTCCCTCAGAGAGGAACCTCATGCCGGCTAGAGTGATCAGCATCTGATTTCGATAGGGCCACCATTCCTCCGCGCGGGCCAACCCTGAAACCGGGGTCCCTGCCAAAGAACCTGATCCAAGGTGGCGCAAATCGACGAAAATGACCTCGTGACGGAGACCCAGCTCGCTGCAGATGCTCGCGGCGGCCGCGACCTCTCCTGACGCGGGCCGGTGTCCGTAGTCAACGGTAAGACACACATCGGGTCTCAACCAATACGCGAGCGCAGAGGAGTCGATCCCGCCTGAGAACAGCAAGACTCTCAAGAGCAACTCGCCCAAGCGGCCCGATAGACAGCCGTCGCGAAATCCGGCAGCACCTCGCAGCCAGATCCTGCGAACATCGTGAGTTCTTCTGCACCCCATCGTTCCGCGAGACAGACAACCGGCTTCCCGAGTGCCCGCGCGTACCCGACCTCGAAGAGCGTTCCTGGATCTGCTCCATCCAACAAGGCGAAGACCGCGGCGCACGCCTTAAGACCGTCGAGATCCGCCTTCGCGATCTCTATCGACGATAGCCCGGTGCCTACATCATGCAGAGGAGAGAACACGCGGACGCCGAGTTCGACGAAGGCCTGGCGCGCCTCTTCGACAAGCCAGCGCTGGGCCAAGTCAAAAAATGGACCTGCGAGATAAATTCGGCCGGCAGACCCGAACGGTTTGATCGGATGTGCGCTATCGGATGGAGCCTCCAAAGGCAGGCAATGACCCTCGACGAAGGTCGCAACGCATCGGGACGCCATGTCTGCTGCAGCTTCAGGCTCTCTGTTTGCCTCTCCCCAGAAATGCGCGAAGGCGGCACTAAATACGTCGCCTGATCCGATCTTGAAGACCTGCTTCGACATGTACGCCGGAACCTCAGTCGACGCGCCCCGCGAAGTGTAGACGGTCGCCCCTCGGGGGCCGCGTTTAACCACGACGATCTGCGCGCTGTGTCGATGCAGCACCTGCTTGACGTCGAGCTCGATGCCTTCGCTCGACGCCTCGGCCTCGTTCAAGACGACAGCCAATTCGGTGGCACTGGAGCCGTTGGAGGGGAACACGTCTTCTGCTCCCTGGTGGTCGTACACTGCGCGCCCGGCGCGGACGACGGCTTCGCCTTCGACCATTCCATACCGAAGAACAACCGGCCCTTCGACGCGAAGCGGCTTTTGTCGGTCAAAGGAAGCAGGCGACCGCACCGCCGGTGAAAGGGGATGGACATACGAGAATGAGATCGCATCGTCACTCGGAGACACAAGCGCGGTGCAGCCGAATGACCTCGCAGTGGCTACAACGTCGGCGGCCCAATTCCGGTGCGCATAGGTATGCAACACCGTTCCGGGCGACAATCGGGCGAGGGCGACGGCGGCCCGCAGCCCAGAACCGAACAGACGCCGCCATGCTGGCCGGAGGCAGATCTCAAGATAGGTGCCACCCGCGACGATCACACGCGGGCCCGCCGCACATGCACCGCGCAGGTAGCTACCGTGATCCGGAGAACCTCCGCTGAATATCGGTTGCCGCGTCGGATGCAGTCGATGAGGACTGCAAGTCCCTCGAAACCTGCCAGCGCTCCGACGACATCGCTGCTACTCCTGACGACGCATACCGCCGCCTCTGAACTATCTTGTCTGACGATCTGGACATCGAGGACTGTTCCAACGGCGATCGTTCGCAAAGCGGCAAGCCGAACGGACGTCAGTTCTGTTGTGAACTCCAAATCACACGGGTCGCCGCCGGCGACCGCTGACTTCCCCACCTCTCGCGTCGAGGTCCGCCCTGCACCCCGCTTCGACTTTCCGGCCATCTACCACCCCCGCGGCAACCTATGCGCGAGTCGATCGATTCGTCAAACCGGACCGCGCCCAAGGGCTCTCATGTGTCTCCACATAACTGCGTCGAGCAGGGACGGGCGGACTTGAAGCGCCTTGGCGAACTGGAGGAAACGGCCTTCCATGAGTTCATAGTCGCGGGCGACCTGCTGGTCCCGGCCGAACAACCCGATTAGGATACCCGCGCGGATAATGTGGATATCGAGGATCGCAACGTCGTCGCTGCCGAGCCAGTTGCGGGTGATCCAGGACGCGGTCTTCATTCCGATCCCTGGAATTTCTGTAAGTTCGCGACGGAAGATTCGGTGATCATTGGTTTTCGGCGGGGCGTGCTCAAGCATCCGCAGTGCTTGCGATAGCCTGGCCGCTTTCTGATTGGGAAAGCGGTACTTTCTTGACCGACCTTGGATCTCAAGCGGGGCTGTCAGCAACTCGCGTATCTGCTCGGCATCGGCAAGGCTGCCGGGGGCAAATATCTGTTCGGCGGCCAAACGATCATACGCGGACGCGTTCATCTCGGCGGTGATCCCGAAGCCGCCCAGGAGACAGAAACCGACCTGCTCCTTGAGGGTCATGTCCCTGCATACGTAATCATCGTCCTCGTGGGCGAGGGCACTCATTTGCGCCCAGAAGGCGGCGCTCGGCACCCATTCTGGCTTGCCCCAGCGGACGCCGGGAATGACCTCCGCACCGGGACGTCCTATCGAAGATACCCCATCCACCATCGGATCATGCTGCTGCTAATTGAATATAAATACATAAAAATGCATAAAAACGCATATGGCAAGGATCAACAATGACGACCTCAGAAAACGTCTGAACAACTACCGTCGCTCTTCGGGATTGAATCAGGCGGAGCTGTCGCGTGCGCTGGGCGTGAGTCAGCCGCACCTATCCCGAATTCTTTCGGGTGTCGTAAAGCCGGGAGACAAACTGGTCTGCCGTATCTCCCAGTTCCTCGCTAGTCGAAGTGGTGCAGACGCCAGCGACCGCGATTCATGGCTGAAGAGAGTTGGTGTCGCTGCGAGACGATCGGCCGCCTTCCGGAAATTGGTCAGCGCAGCCCTTGAGATAGTTGAGGAGAAATCAAAATGACACTCGGTCTTGATCCATCCCGACGGGCAGCGTGCTCGCCAGGTCGATTTTCTGGGCTGGCTCAAGAAGCACGGCTTTCACCGAACGATCACGGCCCGGCCCCCGTTCGCAGGCACCTACCAGGACGCGGAGGGGCGCCAGATCGTGGTTCACCCCAGATCTGGGTTGAGCGACGTCACCGCCGAGGCAAATGGCGTCCGGATCGAGGCTGAGTGCAAGGGTGGGGCAATCGAGACGCGCTACCCGGGGCGTCTCTCGAAGCTGGACAAGTCGATGTGCGAAATCGTCGGTCGTCTGATGATGAAGGCGACGGGCGGCCGCTTGGTGGCAGTGATGCCAAAAACCGAGGTCACCCTTCGGATCGCTCGCAAGCTGGCGCCTCGTTGTGCCGCGGCTGGAATCGAGATCGCACTGGTCGGTCCGAATGGCGAGGTGGAGGATATTGATTCATAAATAGAATTACGTGCGCTGCGACACGTTACGACATATGAGTCCCGAACCGGCCCGGCGTTACGTCAATTGCGTGCGATCGTGACAATCTTTTGTGTCGCTCTCCCATTGGAAACTCTGAGTGTTTTGAGCGATCATCACAGCCTTATGTGTACCGACCACACCTCGTCTCGCTCCTGTCATCACACCTCCCCTGCCCGCTTTACACCGCTTCCCGCAGGCTGCACTGCTGGATTCGAATGCGCGTGCGAACGGATCGGTGATGGCGGGTTTTCTTGTTCTGCTGGTGCTGCCGGCCCTCTGGGTGGGCTGGCGGATGGCGTCCAGGCGGACGGTGCTGCCGTGCCCGTCGGAGATCGCCTGGCTTGTGGAAATGGAAAACCCGCTGGCGCGCGCCACACGCTCAGAACAGGTCGTGGCGCAATTGCAGCTGCGGCCGGGCGACCATGCGATCGACATCGGCTGCGGCCCCGGACGGGTGACGCTTCCGCTGGCGCGCGCTGTCGGACCAAGCGGCCAAGTGACCGCGCTCGACATTCAGGACGGCATGCTGGCGAAAGTGGCCGCCAAGGCCGAGGCCGAAGCGCTGACCAACATCCGCCCGCTCCGCGCCGACGTGCGGGACGCAGCCATCGCGGCAGGTTCGCTCGATGCGGCCGTGATGGTGATGGCACTCGGCGAATTTCCGCGCGGCACCGAGATCTTTCCGTCGGTGCATCGCATGCTGCGCCCCGGCGGCCGTCTGCTGGTTGCCGAGAGCGTGTTCGATCCGCACTACGTGTCCCGCCGCCACTTACGCGAGCGGGTCTCGGCTGCGGGATTTCGGGAGCTGCGCTGCACCGGCAACGCGTTCGGCTACAGCATCACGTTTGAGCGGCCGTAGAGCAGTTCCGCGTCAGATCGAAGCGCCGTCTCGAACCATGCGGTTCTGCAAGCTAACGACCGCTCAGAAGCGCGGCCCTGATTCTGTCGAAGCCAGAATTGCGCTAGCCGCCAGCGACGTGACGTCCGGCGCGGCTCGTTGCAGAGCCGCAGCGTCAATGGCAGGTCGGCAGGTGCACGATCCACGGTTCGTCGAACACGTGCTCTTCCAGATTCACGCCCGGCCCGCTGCGGTCGATCACCACGAAATCCTGCGCGGCGCCGAACGGCGTCAGCACGCTGTGCCAGATGTTGCGGGCGTAGCAGATGCCCTGATGCGGGGCGGTGACGAAGGCCTGCGGCGCGCCGGGCTTGCCGGCTTCATCCGGGCAGACCACCACCAGAAACGGCGCGGTGTTCAGCGGCACGAACGCCTGGGCGCCGAGCGGATGGCGCTCGACCAGGTTGAGCCAGAGCGGCATCGCGTAAGGCTGCGCCTCGACCAAGCCGACCACCACGCGCGCGCCGTCGCCGATCACCTCGATCTCGGCGAGGTCGTGGAAGCGCCTTGCCATGCCGGCATTCATCGGACGCGAAGAGGCCTGCGCCGTATCGATCACCTGCCCGAACGGCGCGAACGCCGCCGCCGTCAGCGGCTGCGCCACGATTTTTCGCGCGGTCGCAGTCATCGTCCGAGCCCGCGGCGGCCGAGCGCCGGGTGACGGTTGACGTCCTTGTACAGCAGATAGCGGAAGCGGCCGGGACCGCCGGCGTAGCAGGCCTGCGGGCAGAACGCGCGTAGCCACATGAAGTCGCCGGCCTCGACTTCGACCCAGTCGCGGTTGAGCCGATACACCGCCTTGCCTTCGAGCACGAACAGCCCGTGCTCCATCACATGGGTTTCCTCGAACGGAATCGAGGCGCCGGCCTGCAGCGTGACGATGTTGACGTGCATGTCGTGGCGCAGATCCTCCGGGGAAACGAACCGCGTCGTCGCCCAGGTGCCGCCGGTGCCGGTCATGCCGGCGGGCTCGATCTCGGACTCATGGGTGACGAAGGCGTCCGGCGCAGGAAGGCCGGGGACGGGTTCGTAGGCCTTGCGAATCCAGTGGAAGCGCGCCGGCTCGGCGCCAGCGTTATGCAGCCGCCAGCCGCAGCCGGGCGGCAGATAGGCGTAGCTGCCGGGGCGCAGCGCATGGGACTTGCCGCCGAGCTCGAGGCTTGGCGCGCCGCCGACCACGAAGACGACGCCTTCGCCCTGCGGATCCGGCTCCGGATGGTCGCTGCCGCCGCCGGGCGCGACCTCCACCAGATATTGCGCGAAGGTCTCGGCGAAACCGGACAGCGGCCGAGCCAGAATCCAGACGCGGGTATCGGTCCAGCCGGGCAGCAGGCTGGTGACGATATCGCTCATCACGCCGTGCGGGATCACCGCATAGGCCTCGGTGAACACCGCGCGGCCGGTATGCAGCGTGCTCTGCGGCGGCAGCCCGCCGCAAGCCGGGTTGTAGATCGGGGCGTTCATCGCGGTCTCCCTGCGTTTCTTGGTATCAGCTCAGCGGTCAGGCGGAGGCTTCGGCGATCGGCGCGTCGAGGATCGCGGCGGTGTCGGTGGTCACTTCGCCGTTCAGCACGCGTTTCGCCTGGGCGCGGTCGATGTCGCCCTCCCAGGCAGCGATCACCACGGTCGCCACGCAGTTGCCGACCAGATTACCGAGCGCCCGGGCGATGCCGACGAACCAGTCGACCGACAGCACCAGCACGAGGCCGATCAGCGGAATATCCGGCACCGCCGACAGCGTCGCGGCCAGCACCACGATCGCCGAGCCGGGAACGCCGTGGGCGCCCTTGGAGGTGAGCAGCGCGATGCCGAGGATCACCAATAGATGGCCGAACGACAGCGGCGTATTGGTGGCCTGGGCGATGAACACCGTCGCCAGCGTCAGATACAGCGAGAACGCATCGAGGTTGAACGAGTAGCCGGTCGGAATCACCAGACCGACCGTGGAGTCCTTGATGCCGAGCCGCTCCAGCTTGCGCATCACCTGCGGCAGCACGCTGTCGGATGAGGCGGTGCCGGCCACCACCGTCAGTTCTTCACGCAAGTAAGCCAGCAGCTTGAGCAGGCTGAAGCCCGCCAGCCGCATGATGCTGCCGAGGATCACGAACACGAACAGCGCGACGCCGGCATAGAACAGGCCGACCAGTAGGCCGAGCTGCTTCAGCGAGCCGACGCCGTATTTGGCGACCGTGAACGACACCGCCCCGAGCACGCCGAGCGGCGCCAGCTTGACAATGATGCCGATGATCTTGAACAGCACCTCGGTGATGCGCTCGATGCTGTCGGCCAAAGGCTTGCCGCGCTCGCCGAGCAGCGACAGGCCGGCGCCGAACAGGATCGCGATGATCAGCACCTGCAGCACGTCGCCCTTGGCGAACGCGTCGATGAAGGTGGTGGGCACCAGCCGCATGATGAAGTCGGTGAAGCCGGTAACTTCCTTGACGTGGCTGCTGTAGCCGGCGAGGGCCGAGCCATCGAGCGTCGCGGTGTTGACGTTCATGCCGGCGCCGGGCTGGAACACGTAGGCCAGCACGATGCCGAGCGCGAGCGCGACCGTTGTCACGGCTTCGAAGTAGATCAGCGATTTCAACCCGACCCGCCCGACCTTCTTCAGGTCGCCGGCGCCGACGATGCCGTTGACCACCACGCCGAACACCAGCGGGGCGATCGCGAACTTGATCAGCTTGATGAACAGGTCGCCGAGCGGCTTCAGCGCAACCCCGACCTCAGGCCACAGCGCACCGAGAGCCACACCAAGTACGAGGGCGGCGACCACCTGCCCAAACAGCGACCTGAAAAACCGCGTCATCGGAATGTTCCCGGGATTTGGAGCCTGCGAAACAATCACTGCTGAGTTTCTAGACGTCAAATATTTCATGTGTCTCGATTGATACATTTGAAGTATGATTGAGCGATGGAAATCCGCCATCTCCGCTATTTCGCCGCCGTGGCGCGGCACCTGAATTTCACTGCGGCCGCCGACAGCCTCGGCGTGGCGCAGCCGCCGCTCAGCCAGCAAATCAGGGATTTGGAGGCCGAGATCGGCACCCCGCTGTTCGAACGGACCACACGCCGCGTCGCGCTGACCCGGGCCGGCGAGGATTTTCTGAAACAGGCGCTCGCGATTCTGGAGCGGGCCGAAACCGCCGTGCAGCGCGCCCGCTCGATCGGCGCCGGCACCGCCGGCATTCTCAATGTCGGGCTGACCGGATCAGTGCTCACCGGCCCGCTCGGGCGAGCGATCCAGCAGTTTGCGCTCAACTACCCGAACGTCGATCTCCGCATCCACGAGATGTCGCCCGACCGGCAAGTGGCGGCGCTGAAATCCGGCCAAACCGATGTGAGCTTCCTGCGCTGTCCGCCGCAAGATGCCGAGATCGCCAGCGAGCTGGCGTGGCAGGAATCGGTCCGGCTGGTGCTGCCGAAAGGCCACGCGCTATCGACCAGGAAGGTGACGCTGGCGGATCTCCGCGACGAGAGCTTCGTGTTTCTGCGGCTGGAGGATTCGCTGTTTGCCAAGTATCTGTGGCAGTGCTGCTTCGAGGCAGGCTATGCGCCGCGCGTCACTCATCAGGCGATCGAGTCGGCATCGCTGACGAGCCTGGTCGCTGCGGGTCTCGGCATCGCCATCATCCCGGAATTCGTCAGCAAGCTGGCGCATCAGGATGTGGTGTATCGGCCGATCGCCGGACCGCCGATTTTAGCCGATGTCTACGCGCTAACGACCGGCGCCAACAATCCGCTGGCGAGTCAGTTCATCGCTCTGGTGCAGACGCTGTCCGGCAAGGCGGGCTGACGAGCCGAATATGTTCGGCGCAGCAGCCGAACCACGCAACAACCCAACTCAGAGTCGAGGGCCCGCCGGCATCGCCGGCAGGCCCCGCGACCATGGCTGGGTTCGCGTTCGATCGGTCACGTTGCTGTCGCCGAAGATCAGCCGAGCATCGCGTACGGCACAAGCGGAGCGAGCGTCATCAGGAGCGCGCCGCCGATCACAGCAGCTTCCATGCCGTTCAGTTTCCGAAGCATCGACATCATCAAACCTCCCGTTGGCTGTTAGCACGCTGTTTACGAAGCGGCGGCGCCGTCGGATCACCGCTTAGCCATCACAGCCGCGTGAGCCGGGCCCGGCCTGATGCGCTCGGTTGCCGCATGCGATTTTTGTCGGGATGCGGTGATCCAAACGATCGGCTGGTTCGTATCAGAACAAATGCAATCAATCCGATCGCGCGCTCGCTGCTCATGATTCTCCGCACACCAGATTCGGTCCTCACGCGCGACTACCTGATTACTACTCGCGAGCATGTGAGCGCGACACATGGCGCGCTCCGCATCGCCGCGTCCCGCGTTAGGCTGCGGGGTTCAGAGCGTGCGCTTCAAGGCGATCTTGCGGATCGGTGCGCGCCCGGCAACGGAGCGGTAGTCATGGATCAATTGCGCGACGGTCCACGCCCGCCGTCGGCGGAGATGGCGGACTGCATCGTCCGGATCGCGGTCGCGCAGGATCGCGCCGCGTTCGAGACGCTGTTTCGCCATTTCGCGCCGCGCCTGAAATCATACTTCGCCCGGCGTGGCGGCGATCCGGCCCTGGCCGAAGAGATCACCCAGGAGACGATGGTGTCGGTCTGGCGCAGCGCCGCGCAGTTCGACCCGGCCAGAGCCTCGGCCTCGACCTGGATCTTCACCATCGCACGCAATCTCAGCATCGACCGGCTGCGGCAGGCGAAGCGGCCGAACTTCGATCCCAACGATCCGGCATTCGTGCCCGACGAGGAGGAGCCGCCCGACCGCCGGCTGGAGCGCACCGAAACTGAGCAGCGCGTGCGCGAGGTGATGGAGACCCTGTCGTTCAACGAGAAGAGTGTTTTGATGCTGTCGTTCTACGAAAACCAATCACACAGCGAGATCGCCGAGCAACTCGGCCTGCCGGTCGGCACCGTGAAGTCGCGAATCCGACTCGCCTTCGGCAAGCTGCGGGCGGCACTCGATGCGCCCGCCGGAGAGCCGCGATGACGGTGCGGCACCACATCGGCGACGATCTGCTGCTGAGCTACGCCGCCGGCGCGCTGGACGAAGCTTCGAGCCTGCTGGTCGCCACCCATCTGGCGCTGTGTCCGCATTGCCGTGCGCGCGCGGCCGCCGCCGATGCGCTCGGCGGCGAAATGCTCGACGCGCTGCCCGCCGCGGACGTGACGCAGGGCTTGTGGCAGAGCGTGCTGGCGCGGACCCACACCGGGCCGGACGCACCTTCGGCCATCCCGGCAACGGCGCTGCAGCCGCGTTCCGACATCGTGATCCCCGAGCCGCTGCGCAGCTATCTCGGTACTGACCTTGCCGGCTTGCGCTGGACCCGGCTGGCGCCGCGGGTGCAACAGATCACCATCGACATCCCGGGCTGCCGCCCGCGCGCCCGGATGCTGCGGTTCGAGGCCGGCACGCGGGTGTTCGAGCACGGCCATTCCGGACGCGAACTGACGCTGGTGCTGCACGGATCGCTGTGCGACGGCGACACCGTGATGCGGCGCGGCGACGTCGCCGAGACCGACGAGCGCACCGAACACCAGCCGCAGGCCGGCGCGGGCGAGGATTGCATCTGCCTCGCCGTCACCGACGCGCCGCTGCGGTTCAAGAGCCGGTTCGCCCGGCTGCTGCAGCCCTGGTTCGGGATTTAAGCGACCGGCGTCGTGCCGCGATCGCTACGGTTCGGGGCGACTGCGACCGGCTCGGCCTCGACCGGGCCGGCATTGGCACCGATCGGCGGCGTATCGCCGGCATCCTCACGCGCGGACGAATAAATGTCCCAGGTGGCGATGAACATCGCGGCGATCACCGGGCCGATCACGAAGCCGTTCAGGCCGAACACTTCGAGACCGCCGAGCGTGGAGATCAGCACCACGTAGTCCGGCATCCGCGTATCCTTGCCGACCAGGATCGGGCGGAGGAAGTTGTCGACCATGCCGATCACCAGCGAGCCCCAGACGATCAACCCGACGCCGTGCCAGACCGAGCCGGTGGCGATCAGATACAGCGCCATCGGCAGCCAGACGATTCCGGCTCCGACCGCCGGCAGCAGCGACAGGAACGCCATCACCACCGCCCACATCAGCGCGCCGCTGATGCCGAGCACATAGAAGGCGAGCCCGCCGAGCGCGCCCTGAATCAGCGCGATCAGCATGTTGCCCTTCACGGTGGCGCGGATCACCACGGTGAACTTATCCAGCAGCCGGCTCTGATGATCAACGCCGAGCGGCATCGCGCGGCGGATACGTCCGGCTAACAGATCGCCGTCGCGTAGCAGGAAGAACAGCAGATACACCATCACGAACAGATTGACGGTGAAGTCGAAGGTGCTCTGGCCGATATCGAGCGCCTGGCCCGCCAGATACTGGCTGCCGCGCAGCAGCGCAGCCGACAGCCGCTGCTGTATGTCCGCGAGATTGCCGACGCCGAACCGGCTGAGCAGATCGCCGAGCCAATCGGGCCGGGACGCCAATAGCTCCCGCATGGTTTTCAGCAGATCGAGGTTGCCGGACTCGATCTTGGTGTAGGTCGCAGCCGCCTCGCGCGCCAGGGCGGCGCCGAGCAGCGACATCGGCAGCAGCACCATCAGCACGATGATGGCCACCGAGGTGAACGCCGCGAGATTGCGCCGGAAGCCGAAGGCGCGGTTGAGCTGGCGGTTCAGCGGCGCGAACAGGATCGCGATCACCATGCCCCACAGCACGGCGCTGTACAGCGGCCACAGAATCCAACCGAACAGTCCGGTGGCGACCACCAGCAGCAGAATGAAGAACTTGTTTTCGGATGCCGGCATCCAGGTCCCCTTGCCTCGCCGACGGCAACGTTCCGCTCGGGCTTTGGCTCCTCGCCACCCTAAAGGGTTTTGCGCCGAATGGGACCCCGCCCGATCACCGCAGCGTTTGCGGTTTGCAGCGCCCCCGATCCCTGACACTGTCGGGCTGTACAACACAAGATCGGAAAGGGATGGGATGAGCGAGGCCGTGATCGACGACATCGTGGCGCTGCTGCCGCCGCTGCTGCAGAGCCTCGAATCGCTCGGCTTCGTCGCGCGCTATCTGCATCCGCCGGAATTCGGCGACCTGCTCAAGCTCGCCGGCACGCCCGAACAGGCCCTGCAGGCCGAGTTGCCACGACTGGCGAATTGGCCCGAGACCTTCGCGCATCTGCGGGGTCCGCTCCAGACCGCCGGCGAGCAGGCGCTCGCGGCGTTTGCCGGCCTCCGCGCGGTCGATGCCGGCCAGGGCGATCTCGGCGACGTCTTCCGGGCGCTCCGGCATCTGCCGCAGGGGCTGGAGGCGCTGTATCCGCTCGCGGCCACTCTGCCGCCGGTGTCGAGTTTCTTCCTCGATCCGGACAGCCAGCAGAACGAAACACTGCTGGCGCGACTGACGCAGCCGAAGCATCCGGATAGCGGCGTGTTTCACCGGTTCAACGAGCCCGGCAGCCGTGGCGGCTATTCGCTCTACGTGCCGGAATATTACGACCCGAACCGGGAATGGCCGCTGGTGATGGCGCTGCACGGCGGCAGCGGTCACGGCCGGCTGTTCCTGTGGAGCTGGTTGCGCGACGCGCGCGCCCGCGGCGCGATCGTGGTGGCGCCGACCGCGAGGGGGCGAACCTGGGCGTTGATGGGCGAGGATGTCGATTCGCCGAATCTGGTGCGTATCCTCGACGAGGTGCGGGGGCATTGGCGGGTCGATCCGTCGCGGCTGCTGCTGACCGGCCTCAGCGACGGCGGCACGTTCTGCTACGTCTCGGGCCTGACCAGCGACTCGCCGTTCACCCATCTGGCGCCGATCGCCGCGAGCTTTCATCCGCTGCTCGCCGGCGCGGCGGATTCCGCGCGGCTGCGCGGGCTGCCGATCCAGATCGTTCACGGGCGCCACGACTGGATGTTTCCGGTGGAGGTGGCTCGGCAGGCCCACGAGGCGCTGGTCTCGGCCGGCGCCGACGTCAGCTACCGCGAGATCGCCGACCTCAGTCACAGCTACCCGCGCGAGGCCAACGTTGCGCTGCTCGATTGGCTGAAGCTGCCGGCGGCGTAGCGCTCAGGCCGTACGCCGCACCAACAATGTGCGCCGGACCAGTTCTGAGGCCTGGCCGCGGTCGGCGAACAAAGCGAGCAGCAGCAGCGCCAAGCCGCCATGAAACAGCCCGGCGCCGAGCGCGGTCGGCGCGATCTGCCAGATCAGCAGCGGCGCCGCGACCATCAGGGCGGGCGCGAGCACGTAGGCTGCACTCAACACCGGCGAAGCGGGATAGCCGAGCCGCCACACCACCGCGCCAAGCGCGGCCAGCGCCATCAAAGCTTTCACGCCGGCCATGAAGCGCAGCAGCAGCACCAGTTCGGCATCGCTCTGGGCGCGCGCGGCGCTCGTCGCATCGGGCGAAGCCAGGATCGCCACCATCACTGCGATCAGCGCAGCCGCGATCGCCACGACCGGACGCGGCATCGACCAGCGCAGCGGCGGGGCCGCGACGTACGAGGCAGGCCCCACTGAAACATCGGACATCAGCGACATCCTCAGACGGATGATTTCACGCAAAGCGTAACGCGGTGGTTGCCGCGGCGGCAAATCACACTGCAGCGACAGCGTGAGCCGAACTCAGTGCACCAGCAAAGTGACCAGGACCGGCACCAGCAGCGCGGTGATCAGCGCGTTCAGGCTCATCGCGATGCCGGCGAACACGCCGGCGATCGCGTCGACCTGGAAAGCCCGCGCGGTGCCGATGCCGTGCGAGGCGAGCCCCACGGCGAAGCCGCGCGCCCGATAATCCCGAATCCCGAGCCGGTTCATCAGCGGCGAGACGACGATCGCGCCGAGGATGCCGGTGAGGATCACCGCCACCGCGGTGAGCGACGGATCGGCATGCAGCGACTCGCTGATACCCATCGCGACGCCCGCAGTGACCGATTTCGGCGCCAGCGACAGCACCACGGTTTCGGGCAGCCCGGCGAGCTGCGCCAGCCAGACCACCGAGACGATCGCGGTGACGCAGCCGACGACCAGCGCCAGGGCCATCGGCAGGATCGCAGCCAGCACCAGCTTGCGGTTCTCATACAGCGGCACCGCCAGCGCCACGGTGGCGGGGCCGAGTAGGAAATGCACGAACTGCGCGCCGCTGAAATAGGTGGTGTAGGAGGTGCCGGTCGCCCACAGGAACACGCCGATAATCCACATGGCGTGCAGAACCGGATTGACCAGCGGATTGCGCCCGGTCGCCTGCGACACCGCATCGGTCGCCGCATAGACCAGCAGCGTCACGGTCAGCCACAGCAGCGGCGTCTGCGACAGATACACCCACAGCGAGAACGGGTTGGCGTTCATCGGGGCACCCACATCGCCAGCAGCCGCGCCACCACCACAAATGTCACCACCGTGACCACCAGCGTGATCAGCACCGACCCGGCCAGGACCAGCATGATCGCAACACCGTGGGTGGTGATCATATCGAGCTGCTGGATTACCCCCACGCCGGCAGGGACGAACAGCAGCGACAAATGCGCCAGCATGCCCTTGGAAGCCTCCTCGACGCCGCCATTGCCGAGCGGTCCGAGCGCCAGCGGCTTGATGTAATCGCGCGCCACCAACAGACAGAACAGCAACATCAAGCCAAGCACCGGACTTGGCAACGGTAACCCCAACCCGCGGGCGATCACTTCGCCGACGAGCTGGCACAGCAGGATCAGGCCGACACTGGCGATCATCAGGTTCCCTCACGCGGAAAATCGCCCGCACCGATGCGGGCTCCGTCGGAACCTGTCAATCGCAGCAGCAGGACGGCTGCTATGCGCCCGATACCGCCGGTACGACGCAGAAAGGCCGGGTCGCCCGCAGCCGTCCATGAAAGCGAGTGACGTCAGCCCTTCAGGCGCTTGTTGCACTCGCTCCAGTAGCCACCGCCCTTTTGAATCCAGCGCAGACCGCCCGTGGTGTTCGCGGCCTTGTTCGCCTTCCACTGCTGCGCGCAAGTATGCAGTCGCGCCAGCGTCGGCTTTTCCTGGGCGAACTTGGCGTCGATCGCGGTCGGATACACCGCCGGCCCTTGCGGCACAGCCGGCGCTGCGGCGCTCTTGGCTTTCGACTTGCTCTCGGGTTTGGATTCGGCCGGCTTGGCTTCGGACTTGGCCTCCGGCTTCGCATCGGGCTTGGCATCTGCTGGCTTGGCATCTGCCGGTTTGGCTTCCGCGGCCTTGCTGTCGGCGCTCGCCGCTGCCCCGCAATGCTCCTTGCGGAAGTCGTTCCAGCCCTGCCCATTCAGCGTGCCGTCAGTCTTGGCGGCCTGATACTTGGCACTGCACTCCTGCGCGGTCAGCGCCTGCGCGGGCGTTGCGGCCGACCATGTCAGCAGCGCCGCTGCAGTCATTAGCGCCGCACGGGTCTCGTACCTCAGAACTCTCATGTCCCATCTCCCTAGTGTGCCACCCGTCGATATTCTATCTCGCGGGATGCAACTGACAATTGCGATCCGATTACCAGCGGCGAGAGCCAGCGAGCACCCGCATCGCCGGCATGGCCGCGCGCGCGAGGCGCAATTGCCGAAGGTATAATGATTTGCAATAAGGTCGCGTGCCTCAAAATCCTGCGCTGACCGCCATGACGTTGCGGTCCAAGACTCTCCAGGTGGTCGAAACGATCGCCATCGGCTCGGCCGGCGGCGCATTGTTCTATTGGGCGCAGCTCCCCGGCGGACTGATCACGGGCGCGATGATCGCGGTCGGCGCCGCCGGCCTTGCTGGACGGAAAATGGGCCTGCCGCCGCCGCTATCGCACATCGTGCTGATGGCACTCGGCGTCTCGCTGGGCTCGGTGGTGTCACCCACCATGGTGCACAATCTGGCGTCCTATCCGGTGACGATCGGGCTGCTCGCGGTGGCGACGTTCTGCGCCACCTTCGGCAGCAGCATCTATCTGCAGCGCGTCCATGGCTGGGACCGGACGTCCGCACTGCTGGCCGGCAGTCCCGGCGCGCTGTCGCAGATCATCATGCTGGCCACCGAACGCAAAGCGGACGTGCCCGGCATCGCCGTCGTTCAAGTCATGCGCGTGATCATCCTGACCAGCGCGGTGCCGATGCTGCTGGCGCTGATCGGCATGGCGGGTCACGGACCATTGCCGTCGCGCGGGCCGGAGGCGACACCGCTCGTCCTGGCCGTCCTGATCGCGGTCGCGGTCGGCGTCGCGCTGCTGCTGCGGCTGGTGAACTTCCCCGCAAGCTGGATGTTCGGCGCAATGCTCGGCTCATCAGTGCTGCACGGCGGCGGTTGGGTGGAGGGCACGCTGCCGCAATGGGCCTATCTGGCCGCATTGGTCGGGATCGGCACCCTGATCGGCGCTCGGTTCGGCGCCATCAAGCCGCGCACGATCCTCAGCTATATCGGGGCGGCGCTCGGTTCATTCGCCGTCGCGATCGCGATCTCGGCGGTGTTCGTCGTCGCCATCATGCTGACCACGCCGGTCAAGCTGAACGACCTGGTGGTGGCGTTTTCACCCGGTGCGATGGACGCCATGATGGCGCTGGCGCTGACCTTGCACATCGATCCGGTGTTCGTCGGCGCGCACCATCTGTCGCGCTTCATCTACGTCTCGATCGTGACGCCGGGGATCGTGCATTGGTTCGGGCACAGCCCGGACGACGTCGACGACTGACCTCAGCGCCGCTTGAGCCGGACCAAGCCCCATCCGCACAGCGCGGCGAGCGCCAGCGAGGCCAGCACGTTGTAGCCGGCAAACGACAGGCCGAGAAACCGCCACTGCACCTCGTCGCAGCGCACCACTTTGACCGTGTCGAGCTGGGCGAGCAGTCCACCCGCCTTGCTGAGGTCCAGGATCGGTCCCGAGCAGTCCGATGGGCCGGCCCAGAACCGCCATTCGACCCCGGCGTGGTAGGCGGCAAGGCCGGCGTTGCCGAGCGCCAACAGGGCGAGCACAACCAGTCCCGCCGCCAGCAGCCCCACCGGTGCGCGGCGCCAGACCGCGAAGGCGATCAGCAGCCCGAGCGGAATGTCCAGATAGTAGGCGTAACGCTGCTCCAGGCAGAGCTTGCAGGGCGCAAGTCCCAGCACAAGCTGGGAGAACCAAGCCAGCCCCAGCGCCGCCACGGCGACGACCGCGACGGTCAGCGCCACGCCCCCCGCGATCCGCTCCGGGCGGCCCGTCTTGGAAAGGGTGCCTCGATGGTCGATCAGGTCGGCGGTCACTGTCGGTCTCCGGGATGCGGCAGGGGTCGTATCTCGGGGCCGAGACGCTGTCGAGACGCCGTCCGATCAAACCAGAGTGTGCGCCGCCGCCGCGGCGCGTCGGGTTGACCCCGACTCCGGGACCGCTATAGTCCCGCGCGCTTCGCGGCCGGATGATTTTCGGCCGCGCGGGCCCCTGTGGCGGAACTGGTAGACGCGCTCGACTCAAAATCGAGTTCCGCAAGGAGTGCTGGTTCGATCCCGGCCAGGGGCACCATTTCGCCGAGCACCTCTGCCCCTGCGTTTCAGCAGTCCCTTTGTACGACAGCTTCTGTCACGGACGGCATGCTGCACTGCGCAGCAGAGCGTGCAACGCAGCATCGATCTTGGCTCTCAGGACCCGCTTCGCGAGTGACAGCAGCTCGCAATTCAGTTATTCGATCAACTAAGTAATTTAACGAAGTCGGTCGAGGTAATCGGGAGGGGGTCGCAGTCTTGCGACTGGGCAACAGCATCCAGGATCATTGCGACGTTCGAGGACTGCTCGATCACGACGAGTACAGTGACGAATTCAGCAGATTGCTATGCGTGGCGCAGAACGAAGGCGTCAGCTTTTCCGAATGCGTGGCCGCCGCCAAACTGATCCGATCGAGCAACGGGCCCGGTTGGCGTCAGGCTTGGGAAGAACTCGCCAGATCACATCTCCGTCGCGCTCAGGAAGCCTGTCGCACCGGCAATGAGTTGGCGGCGCAGAAGGGCTGGCTACATGCGGCTAACTATTTCATGGCCGCGGCGATCGAGAGCTGCCCGCAGGGCGCTGAACCAACCCTGGGAGCTTTGGCGCACACCTGCCTCCGGCACTTTCTGGCGAAGCTGAGCCCCCAAGGCGAGACCGTCGTCATCCCGTGGCTGGAAGAGAGATCCCTCGAGGGTTTCTATCTGCCGGTCACCTCTCACGGCGCGAACGCACATCCGGTCGTCGTCTGTATCGCCGAGACCCGGCGCACCAAAGAAGAGATCTTGTCACTGGTCCTGCGCTCCGCTCGTCAGCGCGGCATGGCACTGCTCTGTGTCGATCTTCCCGATGAGGCGCCATCGCCACGTTTCGCCGCCGAGACCGGCATCACGGCGGCACTCGACTATCTGATCGAGGCCCGCGGGATCGACCCGGCGCGAATCGCCGTCATCGGCGACGGCAGCCCTTCTTCGCTCGTCACCCGTGGCATCGCTCTCGACGGCCGCGCCGCAGCCGCCGTGTGCGACGGCGGGCTCTGGGACTTATGGGCCGCACGTCAGACCGACGCCTATGGCGCGGCGCTCGGCATGGTTCAGGCCGGCCCCCGGCTGCCGGCGGTGAGCTGCCCGATGCTGGTTCCGCTGCGGGCGGGCGAAGGCATCGAGCCGGGCCACGCCCGCCATCTGCTGGCCCAACATCACCCCGGAAACCGCGACATCCTGCTGAAGGTATTTGGCGAGACGAGCAGCGGTCCGTGGACGCTGGACGGTTACGATCCAATTCTGGTGGCCGACTTCGTGTTCGACTGGGTCGGCCAGCAATTGAATGCCGGAGCCGGGGAGGCCGACTGCATTCGCCGGCTGGAGTCGCGCTTATAGGCCGCTGGCGAGTTTAACGGTCGCCTTTTCCAGTCGGTTCTGCAGATCCCCGAGCTGGGACGTGAGCTGTTCCAGTTCCTCGCCACTGATCTCTTCAAAGATGAAGCTGTTGAGGGCGCGCTCGTCGGTCGCCAGACCGGCAATCTGCTTGTAGGCCTTGTCAGATAGAGACAGCTTCACCACCCGTGCGTCGTGGCTGTCGACCTGGCGCCGGACTAGCCCCTTCTTCTCCAGAAGCTTGGATTGCGTGGTGATGAACGACGGATCGACGTGGACCGCCTTGGCGACATGGCGGATCGAAACTCCGTCACCCTGCTCGAGGTCCATGACGGCCATCAGCAGCGCGAACTGCGGCCCGCTGATGCCGAGCGACTTGGCGCGGAACTGACGGATCTCGTCGAGAAACACCGCGACGCTCGCGACCGTCGTGGCGAAACGCCTGGCGAGATCGGGATCAATCGTCGAGCCACGTGGCGCACGAGCCTCTGCTTTACTCTTGGTCTGCATTGTCCGGTCAGTGTCCCGCACAAGCGCCGATGCTCGTGCATAGCTCGTCGCACAACTAGGTTGGCAGTGTACACAACTTCCTCAACCGCTCATATCAATTCCGGTCGAACACGGGCGTCTGTGCACGCTGCGCGCAGCTATACAGGTTTTGCGAGAAGATTTCTGCCCGGACGAGTGCGGTCAAGACGGCCGCTCCTCGCATAACTTGTGAATGCTTCGAGGGCAGAGCGGGAGCGGCACGCTCAACATCCGCTCGACCCGCAGCTTCAACGCTGCGGTCGACAGAAGCCGCTGAACCGACCTCGATCTTCTTGCAACACCTCGGCCTTCCACCTGTCGTGGAAATTGTGCGTCGCCACAGTCTTGTTGCACAAATGCAACGTGCCGATCCAAATCATATTGCTGAGTAGATAAATGAATTTGCTAACGTGATGAAATCAACCATGATCCGCCGCAGACGGGGTGGGGCAAACACTAGTCGTCCCGTTGAGAGGTCTGCCGCGCCGAGGCGCTGGCGAACTTCGCGTCACAGGGCCACCTCGGGGCGCTCCCGAAGGAACCGGCTCCATCCACTTTGTTGACCTTGGAGGGTTGCAATGAACATCATTAAGCAACTGGCGCTGGGAACAGCTGCAGCGGTAATCGCTGTTGGCAGTGCTCAGGCCGCTGATCTTCCGTTGAAGGCGAAAGCCGTCGAATACGTGAAGGTCTGCTCGATCTACGGCGCCGGCTTCTACTACATCCCGGGCACCGACACCTGCATCAAGCTCGGCGGCTATCTGCGCGCCGACGTCACGATGTTCGGCAGCGGGGGCTATAACGCTCCGGCCTGGAACGGCAACGCCGGTCAGAAGAACCGTCTTTCCAACGACTACATCTTCCGGTCTCGCCAGGACATCAACATCGATACCCGCACCGCGACCGAATACGGCGTGGTTCGCACCTACTTCGATGCGACCTTCAACTGGACCACTGGCACCGACACCATCGCCAACGGTTCGCTGGGCGTGTACTACGCGTTCATCCAGTTCGCCGGCTTCACCTTCGGTAAGGCGGTGTCGCAGTTCGACACTCCCTGGACCGGCTATCCGGGCAACAACACCTCGTTCCTGATCGGCGGCTACGACGACGTCACCGGCATCAACCAGGTTTCGTACACCGCGGAATTCGGCAACGGCGTGTCGGCCTCGATCTCGCTCGAAGATCAGTCGTCGTACCTGCAGTCGGCGCTGTACAACACCTCCGTTACTCCGAACTTCCTGGCCTACGGCGCCAACTCCTACGCCGGCACCTCGATCCCCGACATCGTCGGCAAGATCCGTGTCGACCAGGCTTGGGGTCTGTTCCAGGTTTCGGCCGCGGCACATCAGGTTCGCGCCAGCTACTACAACCAGGCGCTCGAGACCTCCGGTCATCCGAGCGACACCTGGGGCTATGCAGTCCAGGGCGCTCTGTCGCTCAAGAACCTGCCGACCGGCCCCGGCGACAGCATCAACATCACGGCGACCTACTCGAACGGCGCGACCCGTTACGTGCTGGGCGGCGTGAGCCCGAACTCGTTCGCGATCTACGGCAACAACTCGGTCCCGGGTACCTACCAGAGCGTCGCGTTCGGCGTTGCGGCTGACGGCGTGTTCGCCGGCCTCAACAACCTGACCGGCACCGGCATCGAGAAGACCAGCGCCTGGGGCGTGCGTGGTGCGTTCAACCACAACTGGAACCCCTACTGGTCGAGCTCGCTGTTCGGTTCGTACACCAAGATCGACTACAACGGCACTGCGACTGCTCTGATCTGCAACGGTCTCGGCGCCAACGTGGCCGGCTTCAACTGCAATCCGGACTTCGCGATTGCTCAGGTCGGCACCGTCACCCGCTGGACCCCGGTCAAGAACCTGACCCTGTCGGGCGAAGTGATGTACACCTACCTCGACCAGGCCTCCTCGGGTATCCTGCCGCTGACCGCTTCGGCGACCAAGCCGGCTGCGAACTACGAGTTCAAGGACCAGGGCGTCTGGAGCGGCAACCTCCGCGTTCAGCGCAACTTCTGATCCCCGCTTCTCGAAGCGAGAGTCTGATGAACCCCGGCGGGCAACCGCCGGGGTTTTTCTTTGCGCATCGAACACCGGTTCTCTGAATGATTTCGATCGTAAGCCAACACACAACGCGAAGCGTGGAGGCACGTATCAGGGCTCTCTCTCCAGCAGAGGAGGAGATCGCCATTTACTACGAGCGTTCGCGAGGCCGCTTCCTGGAGACATGTCGATCGGCCGCATTCATTGAGTAAATTACCTGTTGTAGTCAGGCAAAATACTCATATACTTATGAACAAGGTCAGCGGGTGATCGGTGACCGTCGAAGGAGAGGAAAGAGATTTCGGTTCCTTCATGAGACCTCCAGGAAACCTCCGGCAATGCCCTGCCGGAGGTTTTCGCTTTTGGGGGGCACAGCCTCGACCGCCAACAGGCCCAACCGGAAAACGGCACCATCGCCGAACAGCGGTTGGCGCGGGCCTGCCCTGCAAACGCCACATGCCGGCTCGTCACCCTCCGCCGTGCGTTTTCGCGCCCGTTTGACGATTTCCGTTCGGCGGAGTTTGATTGAGGAATCAAATAGCTGATGCGAAGGTGCCGCGCCGAGCGTGACCTTCAGATGCGGCGCGCGGCATCGTTTGGGAGCGGGACGCATGCCTCCTTCGCCATAGGTTGCATGGCTCTTTTTGTCACAGCGACTAGACGAATCGCATCAATCCCCTGGCCGCTCCTAGCAAGAAAGAGTCGTTGATGGTCAACGCCGAGCGCATCCTTGCTCCCCACCTCCGCTCCAAGGTCATGACCGCAGCCGACGCGGCCGCGCTGATTCCATCCGGCGCGCATGTCGGCATGAGCGGCTTCACCGGCGCCGGTTATCCGAAGCTGCTGCCGCTGGCGCTCGCCGAGCGCATCAACGCGCATCACGCCCGCGGCCAGAAGTTCAAGGTCAGCGTCTGGACCGGCGCCTCGACGGCGCCCGAGCTCGACGGCGCACTCGCCAAGGTCGACGGCATCGAGATGCGGCTGCCTTATCAGTCCGACCCGACCTGCCGTAAGCGCATCAACGCCGGGCGGATGGAATACATCGACATCCATCTGTCCCACGTCGCCCAACACGCCTGGTTCGGCTTCCTCGGTAAGCTCGACATTGCTGTGGTCGAAGTCGCCGGCATCCGCGAGGACGGCAGCCTGATCCCGTCGTCGTCGATCGGCAACAACAAGACCTGGCTCGATCTCGCCGACAAGGTCATCCTGGAGGTCAACGCCTGGCAGGACATCCGCCTCGAAGGCATGCACGACGTCTATTACGGCACGCAGCTGCCGCCGAACCGCAAACCGATTCCGATCATCGCCTCCGGTGACCGGATCGGCGAGCAGTATCTGCGCTGCGATTCCGCCAAGATCGTCGCGATCGTCGAGACCAACCTGCCCGATCGCAACTCGGCGTTCTCGCCGCCCGACGACACCTCGCAGGCGATCGCCGGCCATATCCTGGATTTCCTCGGCCACGAGGTGAAGAAGGGCCGGCTGCCGCACAATCTGCTGCCGCTGCAATCGGGCGTCGGCAACGTCGCCAATGCGGTGATGGCCGGCCTCGAAGATGGCCCGTTCGAAAATCTCACCGCCTACACCGAGGTGCTGCAGGACGGCATGCTACACCTGTTGCGCAAGGGTAAGCTGACTCACGCTTCGGCGACCGCGTTGTCGTTGTCGCCGGAAGGCTATGACGAATTCCTGCGCAATCTCGATTTCTATCGCGAGCGCATCGTGCTGCGTCAGCAGGAGATCTCCAACCATCCCGAAGTGATCCGCCGGCTCGGCGTGATCGCGATGAACGGCATGATCGAGGCCGACATCTACGGCAACGTCAACTCGACCCACGTGATGGGCACGAGCATCATGAACGGCATCGGCGGCTCCGGCGACTTCGCCCGCAACAGCTTCCTGTCGTTCTTCATGACGCCGTCGGCCGCCAAGGGCGGCAAGATCTCCTGCATCGTGCCGATGACCTCGCATGTCGATCACACCGAGCACGACGTTCAGGTGATCGTCACCGAGCAGGGCCTCGCCGATCTGCGTGGCCTGTCGCCGAAGCAGCGCGCCAAGGTGATCATCGAGAACTGCGCGCACCCGACCTTCCGGCCGGCGCTGAAGGAGTACTTCAAGCGCGCGCTGGAATACTCGCCGGGCCTGCACACTCCGCACATTCTCGACGAAGCGCTGACCTTCCTGCCGAACTGGATGGCCAACAAGGCCGCACGTGAAGCCTGGCGCGACGACGCTGTGGTGCAGGCCGACGCCTGGCGGTAAAGACCCGCCCCCTCTCCGTTGTTGCAAGCGACGCGAAGCATCCAGCCCCCATACGAGGCTGGACTGCTTCGCGACAGAGCCGCGCGCGGACGGCGCAAAGCGCGGATCCGAGTTGCTCAGCTATGAAGACGTAAGTTTTGATTACTCCGCGGCCTGCAGCCGCGGAGTCTTTTTGCGCGGGGCGATCCAGAAGGCATCGGGACGTTCGAACAGGAACGTGGCGCCGCTCTTCCTCGCCAGTTTCCAGATGATCAGCGCGCCGACCACCCCGGCAATGTTGACGATGATCGCGATCACGCCGAGATCGAGAAACGGCGCGTACTTCAACAGCAGCGACCGGCTGATCGCCATCGGCAGGAAGAACGCGAGATAGATCACGATCGAATGCTCGCCGCAGAACCGCAGACCGTCGAGCCAGCGCTTCTCCGCCAGCAACGTGCCGACCGTGATGATGGCACAGGCGCCCGCGAGGCCGAGCAGCAGCGAAATCACCGGCAGATCGGCAGCCCCGATATGCACCAGCACCGCGTTGATCACCGCCCACCCCGCGAGGCCGAGCAGCGCCAGAGCCGGGCGGGCACGGGCCGCATCGGAGAACGCGAAGACGTGCCGGGCGAACAGATAGCCGGTGTAGAAATAGAAGAACCGCGCGCAGAACTCGTCCGGCACCATCCAGCCGGTGGCGACGTGCAGGGATTCCAGGAACGCGGCGACAGCCCAGATCAGCAGCGGCGGCAGCCGCCGCGTCAGCTTGGTGACGACGAAGAAGATCGGCAGCAGATAGATGAACCATAGCGTGCCGAACGGATCGATGAACGACAGCGCATATAGCTTGGCGACGCCGATCCACCCCATCTCGGCGGCGAAGCTCGGCGCCTTGAAGGCGAACTGGATCGTCACCCACAGGACATAGAAATAAGCGAAGTGCACGACCTTGCGATCGAGATAGGTCCGCCAGCCGCGATCGATCACCACCGCCAGGAATAGGCCGGAGATCAAGAAGAAGTCCGGCATCCGGAACGGGCGGGCGAACTCGACCACGTAGTGCATGAAGCTGGTCTGGCCTGCCGCGGCCTCGACGGCGAGCACCGAGTGCATCATCACCACCATGATGATGCAGATGCCCTTGGCATAGTCGACCCAATCGACCCGGCCGCCGTGCATGCGCGGAGCCAGTGTGCCGTTCGCAGTCATGGTTGTTCCCGTCTGATGCGGCTCGGATGCATCATCGGTGCGATCGGTTGAGTTAGTGTTGCCCCCACTATCGAATGTGCGGCATTTCCGGAATTGGAAGCCTGGGTGGGCTGTTTTGCCGCTGCAGGTTGTTTCTGTTAACCATCCGCCCCTTGCATCCCTCGAGCTGACTTTTGACCCGCACCTTCGATACCCCGCTGCCGATCGACGACGCGCTCGACGAGCTCACCGCCGCGCTCGAGGCGAGCAATACCGCGGTGTTGGTCGCGCCCCCCGGCGCCGGCAAGACCACCCGCGTGCCGCTCGCGTTGCTCGATGCGCCGTGGCTGAAGAACCAGAAGATCATCGTGCTGGAGCCACGGCGGATCGCCGCCCGCGCCAGCGCCGAGCGGATGGCGAAGACGCTGGGCGAGAAGGCTGGCGAGACGGTCGGTTATCGCGTCCGGTTCGGCTCCAAGGTGTCACGCGCCACCCGGATCGAGGTCGTCACCGAGGGCATTTTCACCCGCCAGATCCTCGACGACCCGGAACTCACTGGCATCGCCGCAGTGCTGTTCGACGAGTTTCACGAACGCTCACTCGACGCCGATCTCGGCCTCGCTCTGGCTCGCGACGCCCAGCAAGGTCTGCGCGAGGATCTACGCATCCTGGTGATGTCGGCGACGATCGACGGCGCCCGTGTCGCCCGGCTGCTCGGGGATGCGCCGGTGGTCGAAAGCCTCGGCCGGGCGTTTCCGGTCGAGACCCGCTATCTCGGCCGGCGCAGCGACGCGCCGTTGGAGCGGCAGATGGCCGAGGCGATCGCGCAGGCGCTGCGGGCGGAAACCGGCTCGGTGCTGGCGTTTCTGCCCGGCGCCGCCGAAATCCGGCGCACCGAGACGATGCTGCGCGAGCGGGTGCAGGATCCGGCGGTCGAGATCGTCCCGCTGTTCGGCGCGCTGGACTCCGCCGTGCAGGACCGCGCCATCCAGCCGGCACCGAAAGGCCAACGCAAAGTGGTGCTGGCGACCTCGATCGCCGAGACCTCGCTGACCATCGAGGGCGTGCGGATCGTGGTGGATTGCGGCCTGTCCCGAGTCCCCCGTTACGAGCCGGACCTCGGCCTGACCCGGCTGGGGACGGTCCGCGCCTCGCGCGCCGCGGTCGATCAGCGCCGCGGCCGTGCCGGCCGGATCGAGCCTGGCGTCTGCTACCGGCTATGGGACGAGCCGCAGACCGCGTCGCTGCCGGCCTATACGCAGCCGGAAATCCTGTCCGCCGGTCTGTCGTCGCTGCTGCTCGACCTCGCCCAGTGGGGCGTCGCCGATCCGTCGTCGCTGGCCTTCCTCGATCCGCCGCCGCAGCCGGCGCTGAAGGAAGCCCGCGAGCTGCTCGGCGAGCTCGGCGCGCTCGACCCGGACGGCCGCATCACCGATGAGGGCCGCAGCCTGCGGGCGATGGCGCTGCCACCACGGCTGGCGCGGATGATCGTCGATGCCGCCCGCTACGGCTGCGCCGAGGAGGCCGCCGAAATCGCCGCGATTCTGACCGAGCGCGGGCTGGGCGGCGACGGCGCCGACCTCGACCATCGCCGCGATCAATTCCGCCGCGACCGCTCGCAGCGCGCCAGCAGCGCCCGGCAGATGGCGCAGCGCTGGGCGGCGCAGGCAGCATCGTCATCTCCCTCCCCGCAAGACGCAGGCGAGCTCTCCTCCGGCGTCCTGCTCGCCTTCGCGTTTCCGGATCGTGTCGCCAAGAATCGTGGCAATGGCAGCTTCACGCTCGCCAATGGTCGCGGCGCCGCAATCGAACAGACCTCGGCACTGGCACGCGCACCGTATCTGGCGGTCGGCGAACTCACCGGCAGCGCCGCACAGGGCCGCATCCTGCTGGCCGCGCCAATCACGCTGACGGAGATCGAGCTGCATTTCGGCGATCAGATCACCGACGCCGACGAGGTGAGCTTCGACCGCTCCGCGATGGCTCTGCGAGCCCGGCGGCGCCGCGGGCTGCATGCGATCACGCTGTCCGAAGCACCGCTGGCGTTGACGCCGTCCGAACAGACCGCGCGGGTGCTCGCCGACGGCCTTGTCGCGGCCGGGCTCGACCGGCTGCCGTGGTCGAAGCAGCTTCAGCAATGGCGCGGCCGGGTGATGTTCCTGCGCAAGGCCGAGGGTGACCCATGGCCTGATTTGTCGGACGCCGCCCTGGCCGAGTCGCGCGAAAACTGGCTGGTGCCGGCGCTATTCGACAAAACCGGCCTGAGAGACTTTTCGGCCTCCGACCTGTCGGACGCTCTGATGAATCTGCTGCCGTGGGAGTTGCGCGCCCGGCTCGACCGCGAGGCGCCGACCCATTTCGAGGCGCCGACCGGCTCGAAGCTGCCGATCGATTACGAGGCCGAACAGGGCCCGACCATCGCGGTGCGGCTGCAGGAATTGTTCGGCCTGACCACCCATCCGTCGGTCGCCGGCGGCGCGGTGCCGCTGGTGCTGGAACTGCTGTCGCCGGCGCATCGCCCTGTGCAGGTCACGCGCGACCTCCCAGGATTCTGGCGCGGCTCCTACGCCGGGGTGCGGGCCGACCTGCGTGGCCGCTATCCGCGCCACCCCTGGCCCGAAGACCCCGCCTCGGCCCCGCCGACCCGCCGCGCCAAGCCGAAAGGCACCTGAGCCGGCGCTCGCGTTAATCCTTCGCTCACCGTTTTCGCCAAAAACATCCGGATGCATCGGACGCCGCGGTCGCGTCCGGCATCAGCGCGTGATCCAATCCGCGCGGCGACGGACTGTGTGAGTAGGCGTTATGCGTAGCATCCTGATTTTCGCCGCAGCCCTCGTGGTGCTCGGCACCGCGATGGCTCAAATCGCCGACCGGATTACCCCGGCTCCGGCGCAGGCCCATGCGGCGCCTCACGCAACTGTCGGCATGGCGGCGGCGACTTCCGAAACCTATGGCCGCAGCATCAGCATCGACCGCGACCCGCGCGGCCATTTCCGCACCGATGGCCGGATCGACGGCCAGCGGCTGTCGTTCATGGTCGACACCGGCGCCTCGGTGGTCGCTCTCAACGAAAGCTCGGCGGCGCGGTTCGGTCTGCGGCCGTCGCGCGGCGACTACACCGCCAAGGTTTCGACCGCGAACGGCCAGGTGAAAGCGGCGCGCGCCCGCATCGCGATGCTGGACGTCGGCGGACTGATCGTGCGCGACGTCGATGCGCTGGTACTTCCTGACGAAGCGCTGTCGGAGAACCTGCTCGGACTGTCCTACCTGTCGAAGCTGAAGCGCTTCGCCTATGCGGACGGCCGGATGGTTCTCGAGCAATAAGCTCGATTACTTCCTGAACATCCGTTCAAGAAAATCCCTGCGGTTCCGCAGGAACGCTCATCGCGACTGCATGTTTTCTCTCCGCAATTCGAACAGAGAGGAGACACACATGAAGATGGGCTACGTGCTCGCCGCGGTTGCCGCGGCCGCGATTTCGCTTCCCTCGATTGCGTCTGCCGAGACGACGATCATCAAGAAGAAGGTGTATCGCGACGGCCCGCGCGCCGAGATGATGCATCGGGACCACGGCTGGCACCGCGGCTGGCGCCACCACCATCATCGCGGCGACCGCGTGGTGGTGATCCACAAGCACCGCTACTGATTTATTCGGCAGACCGAGACGACAAAGCGACCGGACAGCCTCCGGTCGCTTTGCTATACAAGCCTTGCTCGATCAACTCCGCTTCAGCATGTCCTTGGCAGCGAGCAGGCCGCCGCCGGCGATCAGCAGCGCGGCAATTGCCAGCGCAGTGGTCGGACGGGCATAGCCGGCGAGGATCAGAAACGCTGTCGACAGCAGCGGCGTGGCATAAGACGCGGCGCCGAGCACGCGGATGTCGCCGCGTTTCATCCCGATGTCCCAAGCGTAGAAAGCCGCGCCCACAGGTCCGATGCCGAGCGCGATGATCGCCGCCCATTGCATCGTGGTGTCCGGCCACACGGTCGGCTCGATCAGCAGATGCACGGCCGTGGCCAGCAGCGCGGTGACGAAGCAGAACCCGGCGACCGCATCGGTCGGCACCGCACTGAGCCGGCGCGACAGCACCGAATAGCTCGCCCAGACGAAAGCCGCGATGAACGCCGCGGCAAGCCCGGGCAGATAGGCCCGCTCGATCACCGCGCCATTGCCGGTGAACAGCAGCACCGTGCCGGCAAGCCCGAGCAGCGCCCCGGCGACGTGATGCAGCTTCAGCCTCTCGCCCGGCAGCAGCGAGGAGAACAGCACGATCAGCAGCGGCCACAGATAATTCAGCAGGCCGGCTTCGGCCGGCGGTGCCAGCCGCAGCGCCAGGAAATACAGCGCGTGATAGCCGAACAATCCGCCGACGCCGACCGCCCATACCAGCGGCGGCTGGCGCAGCGCGCGAACCGCCTGCGGCCGCACGATCCATCCGATCGCGGCAGCGAGCGCACCGATCGCGAACGTCATGGCGGCAAGCTGAAACGCCGGGATGGTGCCGGTCGCGACCGTCATCACCGCAAGCAGCGACCACATCAGGATCGCCGACAGCCCGATCAGCGTCGCAACGCGCGACGTCATGAGCGCACCTGCAGGCTGATCCTCGCAGCAGCACGGCAGACGCGCCGTGCGAGGATCGAAGACCCGCCCTTGTGCCTCAAACCATGTATTGGCCGCCGTTGATGGTGAGCGTCGAGCCGGTGATGTAGCCGGCATCGTCGCCGGCGAGGAACACCACGGCGCGCGCGATCTCCTCGGCCTCGCCGAGCCGGTTGCATGGAATCAGCGGCAGGATCGCCTTCTCGAGCACATCCTTCGGCACCGCCTGCACCATCTCGGTGTTGATGTAGCCCGGGCAGATCGCGTTCACCGTGATGCCGCCGCGCGCATTCTCCAGTGCCAGCGCTTTGGTGAAGCCGATGTCGCCCGCCTTGGCGGCCGAATAGTTGACCTGACCAAACTGGCCCTTCTGCCCGTTGATCGACGAGATGTTGACGATGCGCCCGAACTTGCGATTGCGCATGCCCTCGATCACCTGCCGCGTCATGTTGAACAGCGAGCCGAGGTTGGTGTTGATCACCGCATTCCATTGCTCGAGCGTCATCTTGTGGAAGGCGCCGTCGCGCGTGATGCCGGCATTGTTCACCAGAACATCGACGGGACCGAGTTCGGCCTCGACTTTCTTGACACCCTCGGCACAGGCATCGAACGAACTCACGTCCCATTTATATACCGGAATACCCGTCTCGTTTTTGAATTTCTCCGCTGCCGAATCGTTGCCCGCATAAGACGCTGCGACTTTGTAGCCCGCCGCTTTCAACGCCTTGCTGATTGCTGCACCGATACCGCGCGTCCCCCCAGTCACCAACGCCACCCGCGTCATTGCAAAGCTCCTCCCGCAATTCCTTTTTTGTCTAGAACGCGATTGTGTCTTTTCGAATAAAAGGATGGTCGCTCGTGAACATCAAGCAAAAACGCCCGGCAATCTGCCGGGCGTTTGAACAATCGTTCTTGCACTGCAACTGATCAGTCCGTGTATCGCGACATCGTCGCGACACGCGCGATCAATCGCGCGCGAGGCACATCGCAATGCCCATGCCACCGCCGATGCAAAGCGTGGCAAGACCTTTCTTCGAATCGCGCTTCTGCATCTCGTGCAGCAGCGTCACAAGGACGCGCGCACCCGACGCACCGATCGGATGACCGATCGCGATCGCGCCGCCATTGACGTTAACCTTAGAAGTATCCCAACCGAGATCCTTGTTCACCGCACAGGCCTGCGCCGCGAACGCTTCGTTGGCTTCGATCAGATCGAGATCGCCGACCGACCAGCCGGCCTTCTTCAGCGCCGCGCGCGACGCCGGGATCGGACCAGAGCCCATGATCTTCGGATCGACGCCGGCCTGCCCCCACGACACGATGCGGGCCAGCGGCTTCTTGCCGAGCTTCTCCGCCTGCTTGGCGGTCATCAACACCACTGCCGCCGCGCCGTCGTTGATGCCCGAGGCAGAACCAGCGGTCACCGTGCCGTCCTTCTCGAACGCCGGCTTCAGCTTGGCCATCGCTTCGATCGTGGCGCCGTGGCGCGGATACTCGTCGGTGTCGACGACGATGTCGCCCTTGCGGGTCTTGATCGTAACCGGCACGATCTCGTCCTTGAACTTGCCGGCCTTCTGCGCGGCTTCGGCCTTTTGCTGCGAAGCCACCGCGAATTCGTCCTGCTGGTCGCGGGTGATCTGCCATTGCCGCGCGACGTTCTCGGCGGTGTTGCCCATGTGGTAACCGTTGAAGGCATCCCACAGGCCGTCCTTGAGCATCGTGTCGACGAGTTCGACCGCGCCCATTTTCACGCCGCCGCGCAAATATTGCGCATGCGGCGCCATGCTCATCGATTCCTGGCCGCCGGCAACGACGATATCGGAGTCGCCGTTCATCAGTGCCTGGTAACCGAGCGCGACCGAGCGAAGACCGGAGCCGCAAAGCTGGTTGATACCCCATGCCGGGCTCTCGACCGGAATACCGGCCGCGATCGACGCCTGCCGCGCCGGGTTCTGCCCCTGACCGGCGGTGAGAATCTGGCCCATGATCACTTCAGAAACCTGCGCCGGATCGATGCCGCCGCGCTCCAGCGCAGCCTTGATCGCGACCGCGCCGAGATCGTGCGCCGGCGTATTGGCGAAGGCGCCGTTGAAACTTCCGACAGCGGTGCGTGCGGCGCTGACGATGACGACATCGTCCGACATGGACATCTCCTGGGCTTGAGTTTTTGACGGTCTCTTGGACGGCGGGGGCCTGGTTGGCGTGCCGGTGTCGGCGCACAGCCTGTGAAGCCGGCGGCGGCGTGTCAATCCGGCACACGCATGTTGGTGCTGCGATGCCGATAAATTCACTCTGCCTGGCGGCGGCGCACAAAACGGTAGCCGAGGTGCATTGAAAGTGCTTACTTTATTGCATTGCGTCTCAGCCTGCTGTCGGGAGGCGGCGGGTTCCTTATCCTCCGTGTGTGTGGGTGACATGGCGAAATCAGACCAACCGACCACGATCAAAAAATACGCGAACCGGCGACTCTACAACACCGGCACCAGTACTTACGTGACGCTCGAAGACCTTGCCACGATGGTCAAGGACGGCGAGGACTTCCTCGTTTACGACGCCAAGACCGGCGACGACATCACCCGAAGCGTGCTCGCGCAGATCATCTTCGAGCAAGAGAACAAGGCCGGGCAGAACCTTCTGCCGACCACCTTCCTTCGACAACTCATCCGCTTCTACGGCGACAGCATGCAGATGGTGGTGCCGAAGTATCTGGAGCAGTCGATCGATTCGCTGACGCGCGAGCAGGAAAAATTCCGCAAGCAGATGGCGTCGACCTTCAGCCTGACACCGTTCGCGCCGCTGGAAGAGACCGTCCGCCGCAACATGGAGCTGTTCCAGCAGACCTTCTCGATGTTCGTGCCGCGCCCGCCGAGCCACGAATCGACCGACGAGGTACCGGCCGAAACCAGCGGCGGCGCCGACAGCATCGAAGATCTGCGGCGGCAGATGAAAGAGATGCAGGACCGGCTGGAGCGGATGTCGCTCGAGCAGCCGAAGAAAGACGAATAGCAGCGAGGTTTGCTGCTCAGGCATCTTTCCGGTTCTGATCGGATCAGAACCGGAAACCCTCGATGATCTCTCACGAGAGTTTAAGCCAGGCCGGCCAACGCTCGCGGTGCCCGGTCGCTCGCTTAGCCTTGCTAATCGACGGCTTTCTAATAGACCGCTTTGCCGGCGAGGCCCGCAGCCGCTTCGGCGACGATCGGCCACGGCCGCTGCTGCGACGCCAGTCCGATCAGCCGGCCCTGGATGTAGTCGCAGCCCCAGTCGCGCAACAGCTGCGCTGACTCTTCGTCCTGCACCCATTCGGCCACGGTTTTGATCCCGAGCCGGCGCGCCAGATCGATCAGCGTCTGCACGAAGGCACGGTCGTCGGCCGACCGCGCGATGTTCTGCACGAAGGCGCCGTCGATCTTGACGATGTCGACGCCGAGCGCGCGCAGATTGCGAAACGACGTATAGCCGGCGCCGAAGTCGTCGATCGCGATCTTGGCGCCGAGCGTCTTCAGCCGGTTGACGAAGCCGCGCACCTCGTCGAGGTCGGGGATCGCCACCGTCTCGGTGATCTCGACGATCATCCGCTCGGCGATGCCGGGATGCGCCAGCATCAGCGATTCGATTCCGGCCCACCAATCGGCATCGATGGTGGTGTCGGGCGAGATATTGAGGCTGAGGGCGACACCGGGCGCCAAGGCGAGTTCGGCCACCACCAGTTCGAGCACGCGATGATCGACCAGCCGGATCAGCCCGAGCCGCTCGGCCACCGGCACGATATCAGGCGCGAGCAGCACCTGGCCGTCGTCGGTCCTCATCCGCACCAGGCATTCGTGGAAGGCCGGCACCCGCGAGGCTGCGTCGACCACCGGCTCGTAGGCCAGCACGATGCGACGCTCGTTCAGCGCGGTGACGATCTCGTCGGTGACGCGGATGTTGACCCGGCGCTGCGTGTCGCGCTCGACATTCGGCCGCCACATCGCGAACGAGCCGGCGCGCCGATGCTTGGCGGCGGCCAGCGCCTCCTGGGCGCGGTTGATGGCTTCATCGGCGGTGCGGGCATGGCGCGGCGCACTGACCGCGCCGATCGACGCGGTGATCGACACCGGGCCGGACCTGGTCGGCACGATCTCGTCGCGCACCGCGGCAAGGAATCGTTCGGCCGCGATATGCGCGTCGTCGACCGTGCAGTTCTTCAGCACGAGGCCGAATTTGTTGCCGGAGAACCGGCCGAGCTGATCGCCGGCGCGCAGCCGGCTGCGGATCCGGCCGGCGATGGTCGAGATCACTTCGTCGGCAACGTCGAAGCCGAACGAATCATTGACCCGCGCCAGATGATCGAGCCCGACCAGCATGAACGACAGGTTGGTACGAAAGCGCGACGCTTCCTCGATCGCTTCGGCGAGCGCGGCGATCAGATGGGTGCGGTTGAGTTCGCCGGTCAGCGGATCGTGCTGAGACAGCTTGAGGAGCTGCTCGTCGCGGGCGTGGCGCTCGTTGTTGATACGGACGATGCCCTCGACCCGCACCGGGCGGCCGTCGGGACCGGCGAACCAAACCCCGGTCTCCTCGATCCAGCTGACCGGCGCCGAGGTGGAAGCCCGGATGCCGTATTCGATCCGGTACGGCACGCAGCCGGGGCCGACGGCGGCAGCGCCATTGAGCAAAGCTTCAGACCGGATCGCGCGGGACGGCTCCAGCATCGCCGCAAAGCTCGCGCCGGAGGCCAGCGCTTCGGCCGGAATGTCCTGAAACAGCTCGCCGACACGGCCGGTCCAGCTCAAGGCATCGGACTCGAGGTCCCACACGAAAGCGGCTTGGCCGAGCAGCGACAGCAGCGACGGATCAGACGCGGTCGCGGTCTGCGCGGTCGATGAGCGTGGCGCAGGAGCGGCGGACGACACGACTGCCTCGTTTCGGGACGCTGTCAGGTGATTCTCCTGTGCAGGATAGGTCGGCCGAACATCCCAACGCTAGGTCGATAATATAAAGAAATTGGAAACCAATTCGGATTCCGGGGCAGGAACGGAAAGCCGAGCCTCGGCATACTACGAGGTGGAGGCTCCGGCACACGACTTGCGACGACGCCATCAGGACGGGGAGACCCGTCCCGAAACGAGACAAGTAAGCGTAGGTGCGACAATGGCGAAGGTCTGGATCGACGATGGAAGCGACGTCCACGCCGCCTCGGCGGAGCCGGATTGCGCCGAGGGCGAACTGATCGAGCCGTTGCCGATCCCAGTGACGCCGCCGCCGATGCGGACCCGCTACACCGATCGCTTGGTGCGGCCGTCGTCGAATTTCGTGGCCCAATTGATGGCGATCGACGGCGGCTATCCGCAGACCCGGGACTGCAATCGGGCCGAGCCCGGCCACGCCAATGCGGCGTACCGCTCGACCACCGGCCACGCCTTCACGGCGCCGCCCACCGGCTTCCGAACCCAGCGAATGTCCTGATCGCCTACGCGCGGCTCAGCGCGCCGGCGACTTTTCCTCGTCCTTCGCCGTCGCGGCCGGCTTCACCGGCTCGGGGCGATCGAGCAGCACCGCCTCGGCGATCGACGCCGCGGAAGCGGCAGATGCAGAAGCCGGCTCGACCGTTTGCGGCGCCAGCTCGGTCGCGGGCACCACCACCGGTGCCGGCTCGGCAACCGGCGCTGGCTGCTCCGGCTCGTCTTCAATGATCTCGGCAGACGATTTGGCGGCGGCACGCGCCGCGCGGGCTTCGCGCCTATGCCGGCTGCGCAGCGCGATGCCGCTGAGAAAATCGACCAGCGCCAGCAGCGCCAGCAGAGCCACCGTGGCATTGGCAAACTGCGGCAGCATCACAAATTCAGCCGTGATGCCGGCGAGCACCAGCAGCGACAGCAGATGATCGGTGAGGTATTTGGCTCCGGGCCGGGCCGCCTTCATCACTTCGGGCAGCAGCAGCAGCACGCCGAGCGCCACCAGCATATCGCCGAGCGCGATCGTCCAAGTGGCGCCGGAGGGCAGCACGACACGGGTCATCGCCGCGTCGAACGCCAATCCCGGCATCAGGAAGACGATGATGTTGCAGATCGCGACCGGGATCAGCAGCAGCGGGAAACCGATAATCGACATCGGCGAAGCCTGTGGTTCAGAACGACCGGACGCGAGTGGGCGATCGTCCGGACGCGGACGTCAACTCCCTAACGCAACACTTGGTACGAATTCAGGCATCGGGCGGATCGCATTGCGCGATGTGCCGCCGCGCGTGCGCGGCCGACACTTGCGTCCTTCCCGCGAGCGCGACGCGGCATCTTGTCTGAGCGTGGCCGAAACCACCCGACATGCGGCGCCGACTCAAGGATCCGAGCGAGAGCTCAGGAATCCTTCTTCTTCAGAACCTGGCGGCCCTTATACATCCCGGTCTTGAGATCGAGATGGTGCGGGCGGCGCAGTTCGCCGGAATCCTTGTCCTCGACATAGGTCGGGCGCTTGATCGCGTCCGCGGACCGGCGCATGCCACGCCGCGAGGGCGAAGTTTTTCTTCTCGGAACGGCCATATCGGTAATCCTTAACGGAGGTTCCCTGGCGAAATCGGTCTCGGCGTCCGCGTTTGGACGGCCCGCTTGCGCGCAGGCGAAATGCGTAAGGCCGGGCTTATAACGGAAGCCGGATCGGAATGCTAGGGCGGTCGGCGCGCAAAATGCGCCCCAAACCGTCGTCACGACTCGCGATTTTCCCGCCAGCACTGCCGCAGCTCCGCCGCACGGGCGCGGGCGACGTAGGTGGCGGCAAGCCGGCGGACACCGGGGCCGGGCGCGCGAGCGCTGCGAATCTTCGGATTGGGCAGGATCGCGGCCAGGAGCGCGGCCTCCTTGGCGGACAATTGCGCGGCGGAGCGGCCGAAGGCGTAATCGGCGCCGGCCATCGCGCCGAACTGGCCGCTCGGGCCCCATTCGGCGATGTTGAGATAGATTTCGAGGATCCGCTGCTTGGGCAGCACGAAGTCGATCCACAGCGCCAGCGGCGCCTCCAGCGCCTTGCGGATGACGCTGCGCCCCGGCCACAGGAACAGGTTCTTGGCGACCTGCTGGGTGATGGTCGAGCCGCCGCGGCTGGCCTCGCCGTCCTGCATATCGTCGATCACGTCGCGCACCGAATCCCAGTCGATGCCGTGATGGCTGCAGAACTTGGCGTCCTCGGCCGCCACCACGCTGCGCGGCAGCGCCGGCGAGATGGCTTCGATATCGACCCAGGTCCGGCTGACCGGCGCGCCGGTGGCCCAGCGCCACAGCATTAGCGTCGAAACCGGCTGGCCGCCGCCATACAGGATGGTGAGCAGATAAGGCAGGGCCAGCAGCGCGAGCCCTGCGAGGATGACAATGCGAACCACACGCTTGGTGCGAGGCGCAAACGCAACGGGATCAGACACGATCGCTCCCGGTGATGGCCTGGCCCCTTGCCCTCCGCCGAATTGACGAAGCCGGTGCCATGATGAATGGTCCGGCCGAATTTTATCTGGAGCACTTCCGAATGGCCACCGGCACTTCCACGATCGACTTTGCCAAGCGGCTCGACACCACCGCCGAGGATACCGAAGCGCTGCTCGGCCGGCTGTTGTCCGACGAATTGATGTCCGACGAGATCGCCCGGCCGCGCCGGCTGATGGAGGCGATCCGCTACTCCACGCTCGGCGGCGGCAAGCGGCTGCGGCCGTTCCTGGCGGTCGAGAGCGCTGCGGTGTTCGGCATCGATCGCGACGCCGCGCTGTTGGTCGGCGCCGCGCTGGAATGCATCCATTGCTACTCGCTGATCCACGACGACCTGCCGGCGATGGACAATAGCGATCTGCGCCGCGGCCGGCCGACGCTGCACAAGGCCTATGACGACGCCACCGCGATCCTGGCCGGCGACGCGCTGCTGACCTTCGCGTTCGACATCGTCACCCGCGACGAGGTGCACAAGGATCCGACGGTGCGGCTGCTGCTGACGCGGGTGCTGGCGCGTTGCGCGGGCCTCGGCGGCATGGTGGGCGGCCAGATGCTCGACCTTGCCGGCGAAGGCCGGTTCGGCGACCGCGAGCCGGTCGATGTCGCACGGCTGCAGCAGATGAAGACCGGCGCCCTGCTCCGCTATGGCTGCGTCGCCGGCGCGATCCTCGGCCAGGCCAACGCCGACCAGTATCGCGCGCTTGACGATTACGGCCGCGCGCTCGGCGAGGCGTTCCAGATCGCCGACGATCTGCTCGACGTCGAAGGCGACGCGGAAGCGCTCGGCAAGCCGGCCGGCGCCGACGCCGCGCTCGGCAAGACCACCTTCGTGACTCAGCTCGGCATCGACGGCGCCAAGCAGCGGCTGCGCGACCTGATCGCGCGTGCCGACCAGGCGCTGGCGCCGTTCGGCGACCGCGGCGACGTGCTGCGCGCCGCCGCCCGGTTCGTGGCGGAGCGGAAGAACTGATCGCCGCATGACCCATCACCCGGACGACGATGCGCGGCTGCTTCGGTTTCGAAAGCTGCCGCGCGTCGTCCGGCTGGTGTATTCGCGGCCGCGGCTGTTCGCTTCGATCGCGGTCGGCATCGCCGCGGTGCTGCTGCTGCCGGCGTGGCTGCGGCCGGTGACGCGGGCGCTGATCGGCTGGGACGTGTCGATCGTCGTCTATCTGGTGCTGGCCTATTCGATGATGGCGCGCTGCGGCGTCGCCTATATCCGCCGCAACGCGGTATGGCAGGACGACGGCCGCTTCCTGATCCTGATGGTGACGGCGTTCGGCGCCTACGCCAGCATCGCGGCGATCGTCTCCGAACTCGGCAACGCGCATCGCGGCGCCGCCGAGCTGGCGCTGGCCACCTTCACCATCGCGCTGTCATGGGCGGCGGTGCACACCACCTTCGCGCTGCATTACGCCCACGAATATTATCGCGGCGACCGCGAGGGCGGGCTGGCGTTTCCGGGCAGCGACGAGCACACTGAGCCCGACTATTGGGACTTCGTGTACTTCTCGTTCGTGATCGGCATGACCGCGCAGGTCTCGGACGTCGGCATCACCGACCGGACCATCCGCCGCACCGCGACCGCGCACGGGGTGGTGTCGTTTGTGTTCAACACCGCCTTGGTGGCGCTGATGGTCAACATCGCGGCCAGCGCGATCTGACACGGCCGCTCAGGCGGCGCGGGCTTCTTCTTCGAAAGCGAGATGGCGCACGATCTCGAGCAGCCGGTCGCCCTCGATCCGCTCGGCTTTGAACCCGGTCTGCCGGCCGAAATGGCCGAACAGATCCTGGTCCTCACGCGAGCGCCCGAGAAACGCCATCGACCAGTTGCTGAACATCCGCTCGCGCGCGGCGCCGAAACCGAGCACCTGGATGTCGCCATGGCGCGCGTCACGCAGAATCTTCTCGAACAGCGATTCGACCGACGGGCACGGCCCTTCCAGCACCTGGGCGAACAGGCCGCGATTGAACACCAGCGCGCCGGTGACCGAGAGCGGCGGATTGTTGCGGCGGGCCGCCGCCAGGATCGACTCGATCTCCTCGGCGATCCGCAGCGAGCCACCGGCAATCAGGTTCTTGCTGTAATACACGCAGCGATACAGCTCGCTCGGCATCGGCCGATGCTCCCCCTCAGAGGCTGACTTCGGTCGCCGCGTCGATCACGTTGCGGCTTTCGGCGAGAAAATGCTCGATGTCTCCCGGCGGGAGCGGCCGGCTGATCAGATAACCCTGCACGTCGGTGCAGCCGTCGGCCGCGACGCGCGCCAGCTGATCCTCGGTTTCGACGCCCTCGGCCACCGTCGCCATGCCTAGGCTGGCGCCGAGCGAGGCAATCGCCCGCACGATCGCGCGGTTGCCGCGATCATCCGAGGCCTCGCGCACGAACGACTGATCGATCTTGATCTTGTCGAACGGGAAGCTGCGCAGATAGCCGAGCGACGAATAGCCGGTGCCGAAATCATCGAGCGACACCCGGACGCCGAGTCCGCGCAGTTGCTGCAGCACCGCCAGCGCATTGCCGCGGGCATCGAGCATCACGCTTTCGGTGATCTCCAGCTCAAGCCGCCGCGGATCCAGTCCGCTGTCGGCGAGCGCCGACACCACGGTCGCGACCAGCGACCGGTTGGTAAACTGGATCGCCGAGATGTTGACCGCGACCGTGTAGTCGCCGGGCCAGCTCGCAGCATCGCGGCAGGCGGTGCGCAGCACCCATTCGCCGATCGGGCCGATGATCCCGGTCTCTTCAGCAATCGGAATGAAATCGAGCGGCGACACCGGACCGCGCGTCGGGCAGCGCCAGCGCAGCAGCGCCTCGAAGCCGGCCACCCGGCGGCTCTGAAGATTGACCTGCGGCTGATACACCAGCGAGAACTCGCGCAGCGCCAGCGCGCGGCGCAGATCGGTCTCCAGCGCACGCCGCGCTCGCATGCTCTCGTCCATGGCGGATTCGAACACGCGATAACCAGCGTAGCGCTCCTGCTTGGCGCGATGCAGCGCCAATTCTGCGTTCTTCAGCACGCCGTCGACGTCGAGCTCGTCGTCGCTCACCAGCGCGATGCCGACGAAGGCGCTGACATTGATCAGCTGACCTTCGAGCAGATACGGCCGGCTCAGCAGATCGACCAGCCGCTTGGCCAGGATCACCGCAGCTTCGGGCTGATCACGGCCGGTCTGGATCACGCCGAACTCATCGGCCTCGAGCCGGGCCAGCACGTCACTCGGCGACAGCGCCGAGCTGATGCGCTTGGCGACCAGGCACAGCAATGCATCGCCGATGGTGCGACCGAGCGTGTCGTTGATCGCCTTGAAGCGATCGAGATCGATCGTCAGTACCGCGGCGTCGCGGCGGACCTCGGCGGGCTGCGTCAGCAGATCGGCGAGCCGCTCGTGAAACACCAGCCGGTTCGCCAGTTGGGTCAGCCGATCGATCCGCGACAGCTCGACACCGGCGATGCCCTGGCGCAGGCGTTCGCTGATATCGGCGGCGCTGATCAGCCAGCCGCCGGTAAATGCCGTGATGTCGATCCAGTAGATCCGCTCGTCCGGGAAAATGATCGGGCGCGAGGCCTTGCCGTCGTCGCAGCTGGGGTCGAAGCCGAACCGCGACAGCAGCTGGTCACGGGGAATCGCGCCGAACGCCAGATCGAACGTCGGATTGGTCATCACGATCTCGCCGTCCGGCGAAATCAACGCCAGCCCAATGTCGATCGCCATGAACGCCGCCAGCGTCAGCTGAGCGGTGCGCTGCGACGGGTCGTGATCAGCCGCACCACCGGAAGCGCTCCCGCTCACCTGTGGCTCCAGCAGATCATCCGTTCTGATGACTGAGACTACCCCCATAACCTTGAACAAAACGCGGGGAGTATTGCCAAATGCATAATTACCTTCAGGCCGCCACAGCGACGGTAAATCGCTGGTTAGTTGAACAGCAGGCGTTTGAGACGAAAGTCGCACGTAGTGTTACGAAGAGCTGCGCCTGATGCGTAATCAGCTACCGCTTGACCGAACCAAGCTTCCGCGCGATGCAAGCATTTGCCGGCAAGCGCACTTGAGATCAGCGTGGTGACGTGGAAGCCAAGTTCCAGATTTTTCTGACGCTGCTCGCGGTGCTGGCCGGAACGGCGCTGCTGGCTCGGCGGGTCAACATCGCGCCGGCGATCCTGCTGCTGATCGCCGGCATCACGCTGGCCTTCATTCCCGGAATGCCGGCGATCGAACTGCCGCCGGACCTGATCCTGCTGCTGGTGCTGCCGCCGCTGATCTATTCGGCCAGCGTGGCGATGAGCTGGCGCGAATTCTGCGCCAATCTGCGCGCGATCGGCCTGCTCGCGATCGGCTGTGTGATCTTCACCGCCTTCGCGGTCGCGGCGGCGTCGCACTATCTGATCGGCCTGCCGTGGTCGGTCGGATTCCTGCTCGGTGCGATCGTCGCGCCGCCCGACGTGGTGGCGCCGCTGGCGATCGCCCGCAAGCTCGGCCTGCCGCGGCGCATCGTCGTGGTGCTGGAGGGCGAAGGGCTGGCCAACGATGCGACCGCACTGATCCTGTACCGCTTCGCGGTCGCGGCCATCATGACCGGCGCGTTCTCACTGACCAAAGCGTCAGGCACCTTTGTGGCGATCATGGCGGGCGAACTCGCCTTCGGCGTCGCAGTCGGCTGGCTCAGCCTGCGGGCGCGGCATTGGGTGCGCGACCCGCAGATCGAGATCACGCTGTCGCTGCTGACGCCGTACATCGCCTATTGGATTCCCGAGCATCATGGCGGCTCCGGCGTGATCGCCACCGTCGCCTGCGGCCTGTACATCTCGTGGAACGGCCCGCTGCTGATCTCGGCGGCGACCCGGCTGCAGGGCATCTTCTTCTGGGATCTGGTGATCTACCTGATCGAGGGGATGCTGTTCCTGCTCACCGGCTTCCAGCTCCGTGCGCTGCTGGAGCGGTCGAAGGAATTTGCCTTCGGCGACATCCTGTCGGCGACGCTGCTGGTCGCCGCGATCGTGATCGCCGCGCGCTTCATCTGGGTCTATCCGGCGTTCTATCTGCCGCGGTTTCTCAGCCGCCGCTTGCGGGCGAGCGATCCCTATCCGTCATGGCGCACGGTGTTCGTGATCGGCTTCACCGGCGTGCGCGGCGCGGTGTCGCTCGCCGCGGCGCTGGCGCTGCCTTACGCGTTGCCGAACGGCGAGACGTTTCCGTATCGCGATCTGATTCTGTTCGTCACCTTTGGGGTGATCCTGATCACGCTGGTCGGCCTCGGCCTGACGCTGCCCGCCGTAGTGAAGCTGCTCGGCGTCACCCGCGTCGGGCACCGGGAGCAGATCGCCGAGCACGACGACGAGATCACCGCCCGCCGCGAAGCTCTAGCTGCCGCGCAGGCATCGCTGAAGAAGATTACCGACAATCGTGAGCTGACCGACGAAGTGCTGAAGCTGCTGCACGCCCGGCACCAGACCCGCGCCAGCCTGCTGCCCGATCCGATCGGCTCACCAGAGCATGAGGCCTCGGCAGTCGGCATCGCCCTGGTACGCGAGCTGATCGCAGTCGAGCGCAAATTCATCCACGCCCAGCTCCGCGCCGGCAAGATTACCGACGAGGCGCGACGCCGGATCGAGCGCGACCTCGACCTCGAGGAGGCCAGTCTCGCCAACCGCGAAAGCGGACCGGCGCCGTTGTAAGGCCGTCATGCAGTGACCGGGCCGGCCGAATTCTGCCTGATCGTCGAAATCGTGCTAATCTGCACGCATGAAAAAACCTGAGCTGGAACTATTACTCGACCGGGTCTCGACGTGGCCTACGGCCGCCCAGCAGGACCTGCTGGATTCGATCGCCGAGATCGAGTCCCGCCACGATCTCATTTACCGGCTGAGCGATGGTGATCGGATTGCCGTCCAACGCGGACTAACGGACCTTCGAGAAAACCGGCTTGCCAGCGATGAAACGGTGGCCGCGCTGTTCAATCGCTTTCGGACATGAAGGTTCGCTGGTCCGACAACGCGGTCCATGAACTCGACGAGATCTTATCGTTCATTGCTGAGCGCAATGTATCCGCTGCCGAAGCGGTTGCCGACCTGATTTGGGAGCGAACACGCCTGCTGGGCGAGTTTCCTCTGGCCGGCCACAAGACCGATTTCACGCACGTCCGTGCGCTATCCGTCGTCCGCTATCCGTTCGTGATCTTCCACAAGGTGGACGACGCAAAGGATGAAGTCGTCATCCTCAGCGTCCGCCACACCGCAAGACACGACCCCACGCGCTCAGCATAAGAGCGCGAACCGGGGCCGGGACTTACTCCGCCGCCGGCACCATCTGGGCAGCGCCGGGATTCGGCGTCGCGCCGTAGCGCTGCTCGATGTAGTCGATCACCAGCGCCTTGAAGTCGGCCGCGATATTCTCGCCGCGCAAAGTGCGGAATTTCTCGCCGTCGACGAACACAGGAGCCGCCGGGGTTTCGCCGGTGCCGGGCAGCGAGATGCCGATATTGGCGTGCTTGCTTTCGCCGGGACCGTTGACGATGCAGCCCATCACCGCGACGTTGAGGTTCTCGACGCCCGGATAGCGGCTGCGCCATTCCGGCATCTCGTCGCGGATGAAGTCCTGGATCGAACGCGCCAGTTCCTGGAAGGTCGTGGAGGTGGTGCGGCCGCAGCCGGGGCAGGCCGCGACCAGCGGCACGAAGGTGCGGAAGCCCATGGTCTGCAGCAGTTCCTGCGCGACCTGGACCTCACGGGTGCGGTCACCGCCGGGCTCAGGGGTGAGCGAAATTCGGATGGTGTCGCCGATACCCTGCTGCAGCAGGATGCCGAGTGCCGCCGACGACGCCACGATGCCCTTCGAGCCCATGCCGGCTTCGGTGAGGCCGAGATGGATCGCGTAGTCGGAGCGCGAGGCCAGATCCTGGTACACGGCGATCAGGTCCTGCACCGCCGAGACCTTGGCGGACAGGATCATCTTGTTCTTGGGCAGGCCGATCTCTTCGGCGCGCGCGGCCGACAGCAGCGCCGACTGCACCATCGCCTCACGGGTGACGGCGCGGACGTCGCGTGGATCGGCGGACGCGGCGTTCTCGTCCATCAGCTTGGTGAGCAGCTCCTGGTCGAGCGAGCCCCAATTGGCGCCGATGCGGACCGCCTTGTTGTTCCGAATCGCAATCTCGACGATGTCGGCGAACTGCGTGTCACGCTTGTTCTTGAAGCCGACATTGCCCGGATTGATCCGGTACTTGTCGAGCGCCTCGGCGCAGGCCGGATATTCGGCGAGCAGCTTGTGGCCGATGTAATGGAAGTCGCCGATGATCGGCGTGGTCAGGCCGAGCTTGCGGATGCCGTCGCGGATGTGCGGGACGGCGGCGGCCGCCTCCTCGCGATCCACGGTGATCCGGACCATCTCCGAGCCGGCCCGGGCCAGCGCGGCGATCTGCTTGATGGTACCCTCGATGTCCGCGGTGTCGGTATTGGTCATCGACTGAACGACGATCGGGGCACCGCCGCCGACGGCCACATCGCCGACCATGACCTGGGTGGTTTGGTGCCGCGGCGCGGGGCCGGCGACGTCGTCTCGCAGCGGATTTTCGAGCTTGTTCATGGCGGTCCGAATATCAGGTTTTGGTGACATTCAGCAATGGATCGTTGGGTGCAGGAACTGGCGCCGGCCGGTTCACGAGATAGAGACCGGCGATCACCAGCACCGCCGCGGCGCCGAATGCCGGGGTCAGCGGGTCGTGCATGATCAGATAGCCGGCCGCCACCCCGAATAAAGGGGTAATGAAGGTGAAAGCCGACAATTTGCTGGCCGAATAGGTCTTCACCAGCCCGAACCAGAGCAAAAATGTCAGTCCGACCACCCAGATGGTCTGATAGGCCATCAGCCCGAGCGACAGCGTCGAGGGCATTTTAGTGATGGTTTCGCCCGACAGCAGCGCCGCGCCGGTCAAAATCGGCACCGACATCGCCACCTGGTAGGCCAGCCCCTTCTCGGCCGGAGCCCGCTGCAACCGGGTCCCCTTGACGATCAGGGTGGTGGCGGCCCACAGGGCACCGCCCCCGACCAGCATCAGATCGCCGAGCAGAACGCTGGCGTCGACATCGGCCTGCGGCACCCCGATCGCCAGCGCCACCCCGGCAAAGCTCAGCGCCAACCCGGCCCATTGCTGCCGGCGCAGCCGCTCGCCGAGCAGCCGGTACGAGCCGAGCGCGACGAAGAACGGCGCGGTGTACAGGAACACGACCGCGCGCGACGCCGTGGTCAGCGTCAGGCCGTGATAGATCAGCACGAATTCCAGTCCGAACAGCACCCCGGCGAACAGCCCGGCGCGCAGCGTACCGTCGCGCTGGAACAGCTTCACCCGGCGCGATTTCGCGATAATCAAGATCACGATCAGGGCGCCGGCCGACCGGATCGCCGCCTGCAGGAACGGCGGAATATCCGGCAGCACCAGCTTCACGGCGATCTGGTTGAAGCCCCACGACAGGCAGCACAGCAGCATCAGCGCGATCGCGCCGGCGCTCAGCGGACGTCCCATGGTGCCGCTCACCGCAGCGGTCGCGGGGGCTTCATGATCAGGCGCGCGGGAATCGCCGGGGTCCGGCGTGACGTCTTGACCGACATGGTGCCTCCGGCTTTTCGCCGTGTTGTGGCGGGCGCTGGCGCGCCACGCTCCTCCCATGGATCAAGGCGTAAACTGCGTCAGGCGGCTTGGCAATGGCCGCACACGCCGGTGATCTCGACCACCGACATCTTCGGCGTGAACCCGGTCTGACGAGCGGCTTCGTTGAGGCGCTGCGTCACTTCGGAGGCCGGGACCTCGGCGACCGAGCCGCAACATTCGCAGATCAGGAACGCGACGGTGGCAGCGTCGTCGTGATCGTGGCCGCAGGCCAGGAACGCATTGCGGCTCTCGATCCGGTGCACCAGCCCGTTCTGCATCAGGAAATCGAGCGCCCGATACACCGTAATCGGCGCCGGACGCGGCATGTCCCGGGCCAGTTCCTCGATCACCTCATAGGCGCCGAGCGGCCGATGGCTGGACAGTAGTGCGCGCAACACCTGGCGGCGGATCGGCGTGAGGTTTTGCGAGCGGCCGGCACAGACCCGCTCGGCGTGTTCCAGACCTTCGGCGGAGCAGCGGTCGTGATCGTGCCCCGGCGCGGGGAAGGTCGGCTTCAATGCGGTCATCGGGCCCATCACACTCACGCGCCGGCCAACCGGGCCGGCTCATGTTCGAGCAACATCCTACACCGGGGCCGCGTTCAAGTCTCGCGACCGACCCAGGTTTGAGAGGCATGCGCAATTCGGATTTGTCGTATGCGAATCGGCGCCTTGAGAAATAATAAGCTTGCTTATCTTATGCAAAGCTTAGGAGGCGGCGCCATGACCCGGGGTCCGGAGGACCAGAACTTCATCTTTGCCTTTGCCGAGGTGCAGCGCCTGATGCGCGCCTATGCGGACAGGCAGGCCTCCCGGCACGGCATCACCCGCGCCCAATGGGCGGTGCTGGCCAAGGTGGAACGCGCCGAGGGGCTGAAGCAGTCCGAACTCGCCGAACAGATGGAACTGCAGCCGATCACCCTGACTCGGCTGATCGACAAGCTGTGCGACCACGGCTGGCTGGAACGCCGTAGCGACGACAGCGACCGGCGCTGCAAGCGGCTGTACCTGCGCGAAGCCGCGCGGCCGCTGCTCGGCAAGCTCGCCGGCCTCCGCGCCGAACTCACCGACACCGCGCTCGCCGGCCTGACGCCGGAAGATGCCCAGCGCCTGGTGCGGCAGATGCAGATCATCAAGGAAAACTTGCGTGGCGCGATCCAACAGCACTGCCACCGCGAAGAAAAACGACGGGAGGAGCACTATGGCTGAACCGGCCCTGAAATTTCCGACCGAGCAGAAGGAGCCTTCGGCCGCCCCGTCCGTCGCCGCGAGCGGCGGTCCGCGTCGCGGCCTCGGCGGCACGCTGCGTCGCTATCGGCGGCCGCTGCTGCTGGTCGTGCTGCCGATGGTGGCGCTAATCGGCGGCATCACCTTCTATCTGGAGGGCGGCCGCTACGTCACCACCGACGACGCTTATGTCGGCGCCCAGAAGGTGCTGATCACGCCGGACGTCGCCGGCAAGATCGTCGAAGTGACCGTCAAGGAAGGTCAGCGCGTCCAGCCCGGCGACGAGCTGTTCCAGATCGATCCGGTGCCGTTCCGCCTCGCGGTGGCGCAGGCCCAGGCCAAGCTCGCCGACGCCAAGACCAGCCACGCCAATCTGGTCGCCAACGTCAAGTTGTACGGCCAGACCATCGACCTGGTGAATGCCGGCATCGCGCTGAAGCAGCGCGACGTCGAGCGCAAGACCTCGCTGGTGCAGAGCCGCGCCGGCTCGCAGCTCGATCTCGACAACTCCACCGCTGCGCTGGTGACCGCGCAGGCGCAGCTGCAGCTCGTCAAGCAGCAGCAGTCGACCGCACTCAACCAACTGCTCGGCGATCCCGAACTGCCGCTCGAGAAATTCCCCGCCTACGCCCAGGCCAAGGCGGCGCTCGACGACGCCGAACGTAACCTGCGGCTGTCGACGGTGCGGGCGCCGATGAGCGGCACCGCCACCCAGGTCGACAACATTCAGCTCGGCCGTTTCGTCGCCGCCGGAACGCCGGTGTTCAGCGTGATCGACACGACGCAGCCGTGGGTCGACGCCAATCCGAAGGAAAGCGACTTCACCTATGTGGCGGTCGGCCAGACCGTGACGCTCGATGTCGATGCCTTCCCGGATCATCAGTTCAAGGGCCGGGTGTCGTCGCTGTCGCCGGGCACCGGCGCGCAATTCGCGGTGCTGCCGCCGCAGAACGCCACCGGCAACTTCGTCAAGGTGGTGCAGCGAGTGCCGCTACGGATCACGCTCGACGAGACCGATCCGATGATCAAGCGGCTGAAGGCCGGCATGAGCGTCAACGTCGCGATCGACACCCACCACCGCCGGTCGCTGGCCGGCCTGTTCGGCTTCGGCCGCGCCGCCGCGGCCCAGCCGGAGCACAACTAACCGATGGCGGGCGCGGCACAATCTCACGCGGTCCCCGGCTTCCGCCGGAACATGGTGACGATCTGCGCCATGACCGCGACGATCATGCAGGCGCTCGACACCACGATCGCCAACGTCGCGCTGCCCTATATGCAGGGCTCGCTCTCCGCATCGCAGGACCAGATCAACTGGGTGCTGACCTCCTACATCGTCGCCGCCGCGATCATGACGGCGCCGGTCGGCTGGATCGCCAACCGGTTCGGCCGCAAGCGCATCTTCATCATCTGCTCGGCCGGCTTCACGATCGCGTCGGTGATGTGCGGGCTCGCCCAGGACATCACCCAGATGGTGCTGTTCCGGCTGCTGCAGGGGGTGTTCGGCGCGGCGCTGGTGCCGCTGTCACAGGCGGTGATGCTGGACAGCTACGCGCTGCACGAGCGCGCAAAGGCGATGTCGATCTGGGGCATGGGCGTGATGATGGGGCCGATCATGGGCCCGTCGCTCGGCGCCTGGCTGACCGAGACCTATTCCTGGCACTGGGTGTTCTTCGTCAACCTGCCGTTCGGCGCCATCACGGTGCTGGGCCTGGCGATGTTCATGGACGAGACCGACAAGAACCACGAACTGCGGTTCGACTGGTTCGGCTTCGCGGCGCTGGCGGTCGGCATCGGGGCGATGCAGCTCGCGCTCGACCGCGGCGAGCAGCTCGACTGGTTCAACTCGCCGGAGATCATCATCGAGTCGATCATCTCGGTGGTCGGGTTCTACTACTTCTTCGCCCACTCCTTCACCACCGAGCGTCCCTTCATCCAGTTCGCGATCTTCAAGGACCGCAACTTCGTCGGCGGCGTGGTGTTCATGACCGTGATGGGACTGGTGCTGTTCTCCACCATGGCGCTGTCGTCGCCGTTCCTGCAGAACGTCGAAGGCTACCCGATCATGACCGCCGGCCTGCTACTCGCCTCGCGCGGCTGCGGCACCTTCGTGGCGATGATGATCGTCGGGCGGATCATGCGCTACATCGAGGCCCGCACCTTGATCGCCACCGGCCTGTCGCTGACCTGCGCGTCGCTCTACGTGATGACCGGCTGGACCGACCAGACCAGCGTGTCGAGCGTAGTGGTCACCAGCATCATTCAGGGCTTCGGCTTCGGTCTGGTGTTCGTGCCGCTGTCGACGGTGGCATTCATGACGCTGCCTGGGCAGCTCCGCACCGACGGCACCGCGATGCTGACGCTGGTGCGCAATGTCGCCAGCTCGGTCGGAATTTCGGTGGTGATCGCCAAACTCTCGTCGGGCACCACCACGGCGCACGCGATCCTCACCGAGCACATCAACCCGTTCAACGACGCGCTGCAGATGCCCAACGTCACCGGCATGATCGATCTGTCGACCACCACCGGCAAGGCGATGATGGACGCGATCGTCACCATGCAGGCGCAGATCATCGCGTTCTCGCACGACTACGCGATGGTGATGTTCCTGACCGCCGCCGCCGTGCCGATGGCGATCATCATCGGCTCGACCAAGGCCGCGCTGCGCAAGCAGAGCGAAGCCGCGGCCGATCATGCCGCGGTGATGGAGTAGCTCTTCCCCTCTAGCGGTGCGAGGTAGATCACGGGGACGCCGCCCCACACCCCAGCGTCATGCGCGGGCTTGACCCGCGCATCCATCGCGCGCCGAGCCCGCCTCACGAAAGCATTTGCGAAGAGGATGGACTGCCGGGTCAAGCCCGGCAGTGACGTAACATCTTCTTTAGTTCACCTTCTCGATCGCCATCGCGACGCCCTGGCCGACGCCGACGCACATCGTGGCGAGCGCGAGTTTGCCGCCGCGCTTTTCCAGGCCGTGCACCGCGGTCAGCGCCAGGCGGGCGCCGCTCATGCCGAGCGGGTGGCCGAGCGCGATCGCGCCGCCGTGCGGATTAACGAAGTCGGCGTCGTCCTGAACGCCGAGCTGGCGCAGACAGGCGATGCCCTGGCTGGCGAACGCCTCGTTCAGCTCGATCAGGTCGAAGTCGCTGATCTTGAGCCCGAGCCGTTCCATCAGCTTGCGGGTCGCCGGCACCGGGCCGATGCCCATGATCCGCGGCGGCACCGCGGCCGAGGCGAGGCCCAGAATCTTGGCGCGCGGCGTCAGACCGTATTTCTTCACCGCGGCCTCCGAGGCAATCAGGAGCGCCGCGGCGCCGTCATTGACGCCGGAGGCGTTGCCGGCCGTCACGGTGCCCGGATTGCGCACGATCGGCTTCAGCTTGGCGAGGCCTTCCAGCGTGGTTTCGGGACGCGGATGCTCATCCTTGTCAACCGTGATCGGGCCAGCCTTGCCGCCCGCATAGGTCACCGGCGCGATCTCTTCGGCGAAGTAACCGGCCGCGATCGCCGCACCCGCGCGCTGCTGGGAGCGGATCGCGAACGCGTCCTGGTCGGCGCGCGAGATCTGGAATTCTTCGGCGACGTTCTCGCCGGTCTCCGGCATCGAGTCGACGCCGTATTGCTGCTTCATCAGCGGATTGATGAAGCGCCAGCCGATCGTGGTGTCGAAGATATCGGCGGTGCGGGCGAATGCTTCGGTCGCCTTGCCCTGCACGAACGGAGCACGGGTCATCGACTCGACGCCGCCGGCGATCGCCAGATCGATCTCGCCGCCGCGGATCGCGCGGCCCGCCGCACCGACCGCATCAAGGCCGGAGGCGCACAGCCGGTTGAGGGTCTGTCCGGGCACAGAGTCCGGCAGGCCCGCCAGCAGCGCGGCCATGCGGGCGACGTTGCGGTTGTCTTCGCCAGCCTGATTGGCGCAGCCGAAGAACACCTCGTCGACCGCGCTCCAGTCCATGTCGGGATGCTTGGCCATCAGCGCCTTGATTGGCACCGCCGCGAGATCGTCGGTCCGGACCTTGGCGAGAGAGCCGCCGTAACGGCCGATCGGGGTGCGCACCGCGTCGCAGACAAACACGTCGGCCATCGAAACTCTCCCTATTTTGCCGATCCGGGCTGGGGCGCCGGACTTGAAGCCGGGTTGTAGGAAGCGCCGCCGAACAGGTCAATCCGCCGCAGGCTGGCGCGCACCCGGTTGAAACCCGTGCATGGCTCGCCGCCCGAGGTAGGAACGAAGGTGCGATTTTTGCTATGCATCGGGCCATGACCATCCGCCCCGACATCGCTCTGCCGCCCGACGCCGCTCCGCCTCCGGAAGCGCCCGCCAAAATGTCGCCGATGATGGAGCAGTACCACGAGATCAAGGCCGCAAATCCGGGTCTGTTGCTGTTCTACCGGATGGGCGATTTCTACGAACTGTTCTTCGACGACGCCGAGATTGCCGCACGCGCACTCGGCATCACGCTGACCAAGCGCGGCAAGCATCTCGGGCAGGATATCCCGATGTGCGGCGTGCCGGTGGAGCGTGCCGACGATTATCTGCACCGGCTGATCGCGCTCGGTCACCGCGTCGCGGTGTGCGAACAGACCGAAGATCCGGCAGCGGCACGCGCACGCAAGAGCGTGGTGCGGCGCGACGTGGTGCGGCTGATCACGCCGGGCACGCTGACCGAAGACACCCTTCTCGACGCCCGCGCCAACAACTACCTGCTGGCGATCGCGCGCGCCCGCGGCTCGGCCGGCGCTGATCGCATTGGCCTCGCCTGGATCGACATTTCAACCGGCGAATTCAACGTCACCGAATGTTCGACCGCCGAGCTCGCCGCGACGCTGGCGCGGATCAATCCAAACGAAGCGATTGTGCCGGACGCGCTGTACAGCGACACCGAGCTGGCTCCGACGTTGCGCGAACTCGCCGCCGTCACGCCGCTGACGCGCGATGTGTTCGATTCCGCCACCGCCGAGCGGCGGCTGTGTGATTACTTCGCGGTCGCCACCATGGACGGCCTCGCCGCGCTGTCGCGGCTGGAAGCGACCGCCGCCGCGGCCTGCGTGACGTATGTCGATCGCACCCAGCTCGGCAAACGCCCGCCGCTGTCGCCGCCGTCGCGCGAAGCCGCCGGCACCACGATGGCGATCGATCCTGCGACCCGCGCCAATCTCGAACTCACCCGCACGCTCGCCGGCGAGCGCCGCGGCTCGCTGCTCGATGCGATCGACTGCACCGTCACGGCTGCCGGCTCGCGCCTGCTCGCGCAGCGGCTGGCCGCGCCGCTGACCGATGCGGCGGCCATCGCAAGGCGGCTCGACGCGGTCGAAGCCTTCACGGCGGATTCGGGACTGCGCGAACAGATCCGCAGCTCGCTGCGTGCGGCGCCCGACATGGCGCGTGCGCTGGCGCGGCTGTCGCTCGGCCGCGGTGGCCCGCGCGACCTGGCGAACTTGCGCGATGGCATCCGCGCCGCCGACGAGGTGCTGGCGCAGCTCGGCCAGCTCGCCACGCCGCCGCAGGAGATCGCGAGTGCGATGACGGCGCTGCAGCGCCCCTCACGCGGCCTGTGCGCCGAGCTCGGCCGTGCGCTCGCCGACGATCTGCCGCTGCTCAAACGCGACGGCGGCTTCGTGCGCGAAGGCTATGAGCCGGCGCTCGACGAGACCCGCAAGCTGCGCGACGCCTCGCGGCTGGTGGTGGCCTCGATGCAGGCGCGCTACGCCGACGACACCGGCATCAAGGCGCTGAAGATCCGGCACAACAACGTGCTCGGTTACTTCGTCGAAGTCTCGGCGCAGCACGGCGACAAGCTGATGGCGCCGCCGCTGAACGCCACCTTCATCCATCGCCAGACGCTGGCTGGCCAGGTGCGGTTCACCACCGCCGAACTCGGCGAGATCGAAGCCAAGATCGCCAATGCGGGCGATCGCGCACTCGGGCTCGAGCTGGAAATCTTCGACCGCCTCGCGGCGATGATCGATGCGGCCGGCGAAGACCTGCGCGCCGCCGCGCACGCGTTCGCACTGCTCGACGTCGCCACCGCGCTCGCCAAGCTCGCCAGCGACGACAACTACGTCCGACCGGAGGTCGACGAGTCGCTCAGCTTTGCGATCGAAGGCGGCCGGCATCCGGTGGTCGAGCAGGCGCTGAAAAAGGCCGGCGAGCCGTTCATCGCCAATGCCTGCGACCTCTCGCCCGGCCCGGCGCAGACCAGCGGTCAGATCTGGCTGCTGACCGGCCCGAACATGGCCGGTAAGTCGACCTTCCTGCGACAGAATGCGCTGATCGCGCTGCTCGCCCAGGTCGGCAGCTTCGTGCCGGCGAGCCGGGCGCGGATCGGCATCGTCGACCGGCTGTTCTCGCGCGTCGGCGCCGCCGACGATCTCGCCCGCGGCCGCTCGACCTTCATGGTCGAGATGGTGGAGACCGCCGCGATCCTGAACCAGGCGTCCGAGCGGGCGCTGGTGATCCTCGACGAGATCGGCCGCGGCACCGCGACGTTCGACGGCCTGTCGATCGCCTGGGCGGCGATCGAGCATCTGCACGAACAAAACAGATGTCGTTCGCTGTTTGCCACGCACTACCATGAGCTGACCGCGCTGTCGGCCAAGCTGCCGCGGCTGTTCAATGCCACGGTGCGGGTCAAGGAATGGCGGGGCGAGGTGGTGTTCCTGCACGAGGTGCTGCCGGGCTCCGCCGACCGCTCCTATGGCATCCAGGTCGCCAAGCTGGCCGGCCTGCCGCCCTCGGTGGTGACGCGCGCCAAGGCGGTGCTGGCCAAGCTCGAAGCCAACGACCGCGGCCAGCCCAAGACTCTGATCGACGACCTGCCGCTGTTTGCGATGACGGCCCGCGCACCGGCCGAGGCCGCGCCGCCGAGCGAGGCGGAGCAGCTGATCGAAGCCGTCAAGGCGCTGCATCCGGACGAGATGACCCCGCGCGAAGCGCTGGACGCGCTGTACGCCCTGAAGGCCAAGCTGCCACAATCGTAGGATGGGTTGGCTCATGCGAACCCATCCTACGAACTGAACCGCACCCGATCACGAAAAATGGCCGGGACAAGCCCGGCCATTTCGACAATCAACTCATTGAAAAGACTTACTTCTTGGCCGGCGCCGGGGTGGCAGGCTTCGCCGCATCCGCCGGCTTGGCGGCATCCGGCTTCGCAGCCGCGTCGGGCTTGGCGGCCGGCTGGTCCAGCCGCTCGATCTTGGCGGCCTGGCGCAGCTTGCTGACGTAGTCCGACTGCGCCTTGCGGGTGACGTACTGCTCGATCTGCGCCTTGACCTGATCGAAGCTCGGCGGCTTGCGGTTGCGCTTCTCTTCGACCTTGATGATGTGCCAGCCGAACTGGGTCTTGATCGGATCGGAGATCTTGCCCGGCTCCAGCGCGAACGCCGCGGCGGAGAATTCCGGCACCATCTGGTCCTTGGTGAAGAAGCCGAGGTCGCCGCCGTCGGACGCACCCGGGTCCTTGGACTTCTTCTTCGCCAGCTCGGCGAAGTCGGCACCCTTCTTCAGCTCTTCGGCGACCGCCTTGGCCTCATCCTCGGTCTCGACCAGGATGTGGCGGGCGTGAACTTCCTGCTCGCCGGAGATCTGCTTGGCGGCTTCGTCATAAACCTTCTTCATCGCCTCGTCGGTGGTCGCGGCCTTGCCTTCGGCGGCGAGCACATCGTCCATCAGCAGACGGTTACGGGCGAAATCCAGGCGCTTCTTGAAATCCGCGTTGTCCTGGATCTTCTTGTCCTCGGCTGCCTTGGCGACGATCTTCATGTCGATCAGGAAGGCGAGCACGTTTTCCTTCCGGGTCGCGGGATCGAGCTGGGCGAGGCTCGGGCCGAGCTCCTGCTCGGCAAGGTCGACGTCGCTCTGGCGGATTTCGGCGCCATTGACCTTGGCGAGCACGGGGTTCGCATCCTGGGCGCGCGCAGCCGGCGCGGCCAGCAGCGCAAATGCGAGACAACCTGTCACAGCCGCGCTGATGAGGCCGGCGCGCAGGCCGGATGAGACTGCGTTGGACGCAGGTGTCATGGAAAATCCTTGTCTTGAAAGCCGGGGTGTCGGGGCGGCGGAACAGTCACCCAATCGCGGTGCCTTGGCAACGCGAAAACTCTGTCAAAATGATGAAATCCTTGAAAGGCGGGCGCGTTGACAACCCTCAGGCCCAGCCATATCTGTGCCGCCACAGGCTCGGGTCGGGCGGTCGTCGCGCGACCGCACCCTGGGCAGCCGGCCCTCGGATTGCTGGATTACCAAGTCATTTCGCGCGCGCACCTGTATCCTGATAGGTGCCTGAGCGTCACGATGAGTTGATAGTGGCTCGAGCGAACGGCATCAAGGCTGCGAAGTCACACCGCAACAACAGGAAGCTGGCATGATCGGCGCGCTCGCCCGCAAACTCTTCGGCTCCGCTAACGACCGCAGGGTCAAGGGCTACCAGACGCGGGTTGCCGCGATCAATGCGCTCGAACCGGAACTGGCCGCGCTGTCCGACGAGGCGCTGCGCGCCCGTACCGCTGAATTCCGCGCCGAGCTCGCCAACGGTAAGACCCTCGACGACCTGCTGGTACCGGCGTTCGCCACTGTCCGCGAAGCCGCCAAGCGCACGCTCGGCCAGCGCCACTTCGACGTTCAGCTGATCGGCGGCATGGTGCTGCACGAAGGCGACATCGCCGAGATGAAGACCGGCGAAGGTAAGACCCTGGTCGCGACGCTCGCCGTGTACCTCAACGCACTCGCCGGCAAGGGCGTCCACGTCGTCACCGTCAACGATTACCTCGCCAAGCGCGACTCCGGCTGGATGGGCCAGATCTACGGCTTCCTCGGCATGACCACCGGCGTGATCGTGCACGGGCTCGACGACGCCCAGCGCCAGGCGGCCTATGCTTGCGACATCACTTACGGCACCAACAACGAATACGGCTTCGACTATCTGCGCGACAACATGAAGTACCGGCTGGAGGACATGGTCCAGCGCGGGCACAATTTCGCGATCGTCGACGAAGTCGACTCGATCCTGATCGACGAAGCCCGGACCCCGCTGATCATTTCCGGTCCGCTCGACGACCGTTCGGACTTCTACAACACCATCGACACCTTCATTCCGCGGCTCGACAAATCGGACTACGACGTCGACGAAAAGCAGCGCACCGTGACGCTGACCGAAGCCGGCATGGAGAAGATCGAGACGCTGCTGCGCGACGCCGGCCAGCTTCGCGGCGAGTCGCTGTACGACGTCGAAAACGTCTCGGTGGTGCACCACGTCAACCAGGCGCTGCGCGCCCATGCGCTGTTCCAGCGCGACAAGGACTACATCGTCCGCAACGACGAGGTGGTGATCATCGACGAATTCACCGGCCGCATGATGCAGGGCCGGCGCTATTCGGAAGGCCTGCACCAGGCGCTGGAAGCCAAGGAGCACGTCACCGTCCAGCCGGAAAACCAGACGCTGGCGTCGATCACCTTCCAGAACTACTTCCGGATGTACGACAAGCTCGCCGGCATGACCGGTACGGCGGCCACCGAGGCCGACGAGTTCTTCGACATCTACAAGCTCGAAGTGGTCGAGATTCCGACCAACCTGCCGATTGCCCGTCTCGACGAAGACGACGAGGTGTATCGCACCCAGCAGGAGAAGTACGCCGCGATCCTCGCCGAGGTCGAGCGCGCCAACAAGCGGATGCAGCCGGTGCTGGTCGGCACCGCCTCGATCGAAAAGTCCGAGGTGCTGGCCGAGTATCTGAAGAAGAACGGCTACAAGCAGATCGACTTCACCGACCCGAAGGGGATGGACAAGCTGTACGCCGCCGCCCGCGCCGGCAAGCCGGCCAAGCTGTTCGCGGTGTTGAACGCGCGCTTCCACGAGCAGGAGGCCTATATCGTCGCCGAAGCCGGCGTGCCCGGCGCGATCACCATCGCCACCAACATGGCCGGCCGCGGTACCGACATTAAGCTCGGCGGTTCGCTGGAGATGCGGATTCAGCAGGAAGCCGCGCACATCACCGACGAAGCCGAGCGGGCGGCGAAGATCACCGAGATCAAGGCCGACATCGAGCGCTTCCGCGACATCGTGTTGAAGGCCGAGGACGAAATCGAAATCGAGCCCGCCAAGGGCAACAAGCCGGCCAAAACCGCCAAGCGCCCCGGCGGCCTGTACATCATCGGCTCCGAACGCCACGAGAGCCGCCGTATCGACAACCAGCTGCGCGGCCGTTCCGGCCGTCAGGGCGACCCGGGCCGCTCGAAGTTCTTCCTGTCGCTGGAAGACGACCTGATGCGAATCTTCGGCTCCGACAAGCTGGACACCATGCTGACCCGCCTCGGCCTGAAGGAAGGCGAGGCGATCATCCATCCGTGGATCAACAAGGCGCTGGAAAAGGCGCAGCAGAAGGTCGAGGCGCGCAACTTCGACATCCGCAAGAACCTGCTGAAATTCGACGACGTTCAGAACGACCAGCGCAAGGTGATCTTCGATCAGCGCATCGAGCTGATGAAGGAAGACAGCGTGGCCGAAACGGTCGCCGACATGCGCCACACCTACATCGAGGACCTGGTCGCCAAATACGTGCCCGAGCACGCTTATGCCGAGCAGTGGGACGTCGCTGGGCTGAAGGCCGAGGTCGAGCGCGTGGTCGGCCTCGACATTCCGGTCGACGAATGGGCCAAGGAAGAGGGCATCGCCGACGAAGAGCTGATCACGCGGCTGGAGCGGGTGTTCGACGAACATATGGCCGCAAAGGTCGGTCAGTGGGGCGCGGACGTGATGCGCTACGCCGAGAAGAGCATCCTGCTGCAGACCCTCGACCATCTGTGGCGCGAGCATCTGGTGATGCTCGATCACCTGCGTCAGGTGATCGGCCTGCGCGGCTACGGCCAGCGCGATCCCTTGCAGGAGTACAAGTCCGAAGCCTTCAATCTCTTCCAGGAGATGAGCTCGCACCTGCGCGAGGCGGTGACGGCGCAGCTGATGCGGGTCGAGATCATTCCGCCGGATCAGCCGCAGGAATTGCCGCCGATGGAGGTCCACAAAATGGACCCTGATACCGGCCAGGACGAGATGGCGCTGGCCAGCGTCACGCTGGCGCCGGCGCAGCCTACCGACAAGGCGGACCGCGATCCGAACAAGCCCGAGACCTGGGGCAAGGTCGGCCGCAACGAGGACTGCCCGTGCGGAAGCGGCAAGAAGTACAAGCACTGCCACGGCCGCTACGCCTAAGCGCGGCGAAGCAGATCAAGACACTCAGCGATGCCCGGCCTCACCGCCGGGCATTTTGCTGTTTGATGTCTGAAGAATCGGCCGCCGCAGCCGTCATTCCGGGGCGCGCAGCAAAGCTGCGCGAACCCGAAATCAGAGGTTGTTGAAATCCTGCCGGTGCTCGGCACGGCGAGATTCCGGGTTCGCTCGCTGACGCGAGCGCCCCGGAATGACTGGCCGATGGACTTTGCTAAAGAAGGGCGAGCCGCCTCAGCGGAACGCCGAGAACCGGCTGTCGAACGAGTTCGACGACACCACCGGCGCGCCGCCGGAGATCATGCCGGACGGCCTGGCGGGGGCCGACGAGGTGGTTTCGGCATCGACGCTAGGCTTCAGCGGCGGCCGCGACGCGGCGGCCTGCTTGGTTTCGGCAGCCTTCGGCGCGGCACCTTGCGGACGCGGCGCCGGCTCGTGGCGCGCCGCGGTGCTAGCCGGCGCAGACGGCGCCGGCCGGGCGGCCGCGGTGGATTCGCCAAGCTTGTGGCTGCCAGCGAGCAGTCCGCCGATGTCGTCCTTCGACGCCGAGGCGACGCGTGCCTTCGCGGCGGATGCATTCGGTTCCGCCGGAGCGGCGACCAGCAGATTATCCGAGGGACGCGGCGGATTGACCGTCGGCGGAATGGTGCCGGGCGCGCGATCGAACGAGGCGACCGACAGCGACTTGTCCTCGGGCACTTCCGACAGGCCGGTCGAGGCATCCGGAATCTTCGAGGCGAACACGTGGTTCATGCCGCCGTCGATGCCGGTGTTCAGCCGGGCCACCGGGGTGCCCTTGGCGACCAGCTCGGCGATCTTGATGTTGTCCTGCTTGTCCTTCTCGCGCACCGCCTCGGCGATGTCGGGACGGATCTCGTAGGTCGGACACTTGGCCGAGGCGTTGAACTGCAACGGCCTGCTCGAGCCGGGCGGCGGCGCGGCATCGAACACGTATTTATGCTCGCAGAAGTCGACCTTCGGCTCCTGCCGGGTGACTTCGAAATGGTCGTAGCCTTCCTTCAGCATCTTCCAGAACGGCATGTTCGGGTTGTTGCGATGCTTGGCGAAGTTCACCGGCGTCATCTTGAACGGATAGGCCTGCAGCTGGAACGCGCGCTGGCCGCCGAAGAACGACTCGCGCCCCAGCGCGTAGATCTCGGCGATCTGCTCGTCGGTCATCGCGTAGCAGCCGCGCGACGAGCAATCGCCGTGCACCATCAGCTGCGAGCCGGTGCGGCCGAGCGACTTGTCGAACGCGTTCGGATAGCCGGTGTTGAACGATAGATAGTACGAGGACTGCGGGTTCATCTGGCCCGGAGAGATCGAATAGAATCCCTCGGGTGCCTGACGATCGCCTTCGCGGATCTTCGGACCCAAATCGCCGGACCAGCGGCAGATCGGATAGGACTTCAGCAGTTGGAAAACGCCGGTGCGGTCCTGCTTCCAGACCTCGAGCTCGGCTTCCTGCTTGAACAGTCGCACCAGGATCGGCGACTGCAGGTCCATGTTCTTTTCCTGCATCGCCGCGACCAGCTTGGGCGGCACCGGCTGATTGGCCTTGGCATTGGTCGCCAGCGCCATCTGATCGCTGTTGCAGCCGGCGAGCAAAGGCATCGTCGCGAGCGCAGCTGTCAGCATCAGCGCGCGTACAAGCGGGCTTTTCGTCACCACGAAGCTCCCCCGACGACCGGCAAACCCGCACCCCACATTCGAGCTATCCAGTCGTCCAGCTTCCGCGCGGCCATCTCCGGCACCGGATCTTGCAAGATCCGGCGGATTCGACCGCTCGCATTTACCAAACTCTGCACCGCGTTGGCCCCAAACCACTGGGGCCGTGTGCAGTCTGCCAAGATTATCCTTAAGCCCTTGGGGTCGCAAGCCGATCAGGCCGGCGGCGGGGCGGTCCGGAGATCATGGTCAAGGAACATTGAATCGCCGGCGCGCGGCGAAACTGCGGCCGAGCGCCGAATTTCGAACCAGCGGTGCGGATTTGGTTAAGATTTGATCAATTCGCCGGACCGGCAGCGACCGGTCCCGATCAGGCCAGCTTGCGGCCGATATCGAGGAATTTCTGCCGGCGCTGGGCGCGGATCGCATCGCGGCCCTGGCCTTTCAGCTCGGCAAAGGCGGCCGCAATCGCATCGCCGGCGGTGGCGATCATCGCCTCCGGATCGCGATGGGCGCCGCCCTTCGGTTCGGCCAGGATCTGGTCGATCACGCCGAACCTCAGCAGGTCCTGGGCAGTGATCTTCATCGAATTCGCCGCTTCCTGCGCCTTGGTGCCGTCGCGCCACAGGATCGAGGACGCCGCTTCGGGCGAGATCACGCTGTAAACCGCGTGTTCGAGCATCAGCACCTTGTTGGCGGTGGCGATCGCGATCGCGCCGCCGGAGCCACCCTCACCAATCACTAACGCGACGTTCGGCACGCCGAGCTGCAAGCAAGCGTCGGTCGAGCGGGCGATCGCCTCGGCCTGGCCGCGCTCCTCAGCGCCGATGCCCGGATAGGCGCCGGCGGTGTCGACCAGCGACAGCACCGGCAGGTCGAAACGGTCAGCCATTTCCATCAGCCGCACGGCCTTGCGATAGCCTTCCGGCCGCGCCATGCCGAAATTATGCCGGAGCCGGGTTTCGGTGGTCGAACCCTTTTCCTGGCCGATGACGCAGACGGCTTCGCCGCGGAAGCGGCCGAAGCCGCCCACCAGCGCTTCGTCGTCGCCGAACTTGCGGTCGCCGGCCAAAGGCGTGAACTCGGTGATCAGACCTTCGATGTAATCGACGCAGTGCGGCCGCTGCGGATGACGCGCGACCTGGGTCTTCTGCCACGGCGTCAGCGCCGCATAGAGATCCTGCAGCGCCTGCTGCGCTTTCTCTTCGATCTTCTCGATTTCCTCGTGGATGTCGCTGCCGGAGGCCGCGAGCGTGCGCAGTTCGTCGATCTTGGAATCGAGTTCCGCCACCGGCTTTTCGAAGTCGAGATAGCTGCGCATGGGCCCGGACATGACTTTGGCGATATGGGGAGGAAAGCTGCGGCCGATAGGGCCGCCCGGCTTTTCAAGCCATCCGGGAGCCAAGTCAAGCGGCTGGGACAACTGCCGCAGCGCCGGATCGTGCACCAGCCGGCGCGGCTCGCGCCGGTCGGGAGGCCGGCAGCCGGCGGTTGAACCGCAGAAGCGCTGCCGGCTGCGGTCGAAATCGATGACGCTTCGGTAAGTTGATTTTCACTCGCCGATCTGATGGCTCGGCACCGCCCCTGCCCTAGCCAGAAAGTCCAACATGACCGCCTTAGACGACGCTCCCATCTCGACCGATCGCTTCATGTTCGGGCGCGCGCAGCGCTGGCTGCACTGGTCGATGGCGCTGCTGATCTTCGCGGCGATCGGGCTCGGAATTGTGTCGGCCTACTATCCGTCAGGCCAGCAGCCGCGGCAGGGTTTGCTCGAACTGCACAAATCGATCGGCTTCACCATCCTGGCGCTGCTCATCGTCCGCATCGTATGGCGGCTGGTCAGCGGCGAGCCGCCGTATCGGCAACCGCTCGGACATCTCACCGAAATGGCGGCGCGCGCCGGCCATCTGGCGCTCTACGGCCTGATGCTGTTCATGCCGCTCAGCGGCTATCTGTTCTCCGGCGCCGGCGGCTATTCGCTGCCGTGGTTCGGACTATTTCAATGGCCGCGCTTGGTGCCGCGCGATCACGCCCTCTCCGAATGGGGCCAGATGCTGCATGACCGCGGCGCCTGGGTGCTGGGCGCGGTGCTGGCAGTGCATCTCGGCGCGGTGTGCTGGCATCAGTTCGTCAAGCGCGACGAAGTGCTGTCGCGGATGACCGGCCGGGCTTCCGAAAGCTAGCGCGGCTCAGCGGCCTTCGCCGAGCGGGTGCAGATCACGCACCAAGCTCTTCAGCCGCTCCTCGACCACATGGGTGTAGATCTGCGTTGTCGAGATGTCGCTGTGACCGAGCAGCGTCTGCACGATCCGCAGGTCGGCGCCGTTGTGCAGAAGGTGACTGGCGAAGGCGTGGCGGAGCACGTGCGGGCTCACCAGCCGCGGCGACAGCCCGGCGCGCGCCGCCAAATCCTTCAGATCGCGGGCAAAATGCTGCCGCGTCAGATGCCCGCTCTCGCCGAAGGACGGAAACAGCCATTTCGAGGCCGGCGCGCCTTTGGTTTCTTTGGTGGCGGCCGCAACCTCTTCAAGATAGCGCGCCATCGCCTGCTTGGCGCCGGCGTTGAGCGGCACAAGCCGTTCCTTGTCGCCCTTGCCGCGGACCACGATCATCCGGGCGTCGCGTCGCGCCGCTGAGAGCGGCAGCGACACCAGCTCCGAAACGCGCAGCCCCGTGGCGTACAGCACTTCAAGCAGGCAGTTCAGCCGCGCCGCGCGCAGCCGGGCCGGTCCCTCCGCGGCATCGGTCTCCTGCCGGGCGCAGGCCAGCAGCCGGTCGACATCGGCAATCGACAGCACCTTCGGCAGGCTGCGGCCGCGCTTCGGCCCAGCCAGGATCGCAGCCGGGTCGTCGGCACGAATCCGCTCGCTGAGCATGAACCGGAACAGATGGCGCAGCGCCGACAGCCGGCGGGCGACGCTGGAGGTGGCAAAGCCGCGGTTGTCGAGATCGGCCAAATAGGCCCGCAGCGCCGCGGTGTCGGCGGAGCCGATGCTGAGCCGGCGGCGGAACAGAAAGTGCGACAGGTCCGCCAGATCGCGCCGATAGGCATCGAGCGTGTTGGCGGAAGCGCCCTGCTCGGCCGCGATCATGTCGAGAAACAGTTCAGTCAGCCCGGCGTCCGAATAGGAGGCAGGGCGCAGCGGCGCGGCCTGAGGCTCCGGCAGCACGGCGGCTTTGGATATGGTTCGCGGTCGACGCATGCGACCAGCCTAACGGCTATTTCTTGAGAAATTTGTCCGGGCCGATCGTCACGGTCATTTCGCGGCTGTTCGGCCCGACGAAATTGGCCAGCGCGAAAATCGTCCCGTAAATGATACCGCCTACCACACCAATCACCGTCAGGAACCGAAAGAGGGTGGGCATTCGCGAATCTCGGCAGCGGCAGGCGTTTGGCGGCGACGCGCGACTACGACCATGTTCGCCCTTCCCTTGCAAGAGACTCTGGCAAGCCCGGCGACCGGGGTAGTATAGCTTGCCCTTTCAGTCCCACGGATGCCGCGAATGTCTGAAACCGTACCGACGGCTGCTGCCGGCAGGTCGCCCCAGGAAGCCGAGATCGTCGCGGCGCTGGGCGAACGCCCGGTCGTGCTCATCGGCATGATGGGCGCCGGCAAATCCACCGTCGGGCGCCGGCTGGCGCTGCGGCTTGGGCTGCCGTTTCTCGACGCCGACACTGAGATCGAATCGGCCGCGGCAATGACCATCCCGGAGATCTTCGAAACCCACGGCGAGCCGCACTTCCGCGACGGCGAGGCCCGGGTGATCGCCCGGCTGCTCGACGGCGGCACCAAAGTGCTGGCGACCGGCGGCGGCGCTTTCATGCGCGAGGAGACCCGCGACCGGATTCGCGAGAAGGCGATCTCGATGTGGCTCGAGGCGGAGGCCGACGTGATCCTGCGCCGGGTCAAGCGCCGCGCCGACCGCCCGCTGCTCAAGACGCCCGATCCGGCCGGCACCATCGCCCGCCTGATCGCCGAGCGCTACCCGCTGTACCGCGAAGCCGACATCACCATCGCGTCGCGCGACGTGCCGCACGAAAAGATCGTCGACGAATGCGTCGCCGCTCTCCATCACTATCTGTGCGGCGCCCCCGCCCCAACCTTGAGCGAGACTTCATGAACGCCCCGCAGAAACACTCCGCCCCGATCACCGTCGAAGTCGCCCTCGGCGACCGCGCCTATGAGATCGTGATCGGCCGCGACGTGATCGCCTCGCTGGGCGAACGGATCGCCAAGCTGCGGCCCGGCGCACGCACCGCGATCGTCACCGATCGCACCGTGGCGAAGACCTGGCTGAAGCGCGCCGAGGAGGTGCTGGACCAGGCTGGCATTGCGCATGCGTCGGTGATCGTCGGCGAAGGCGAGAGCTCCAAGAGCTATGCGGGGCTCGAACAGGTGTGCGAGGCGCTGATCGCCGCCAAGATCGAGCGCAACGATCTGGTGATCGCGCTCGGCGGCGGCGTGATCGGGGATCTTGCCGGCTTCTCCGCTTCGCTACTGCGCCGCGGCGTCGACTTCGTGCAGGTGCCAACCTCGCTGCTGGCGCAGGTCGACTCCTCGGTCGGTGGCAAGACCGGCATCAATTCACCGCAGGGCAAGAACCTGATCGGCACGTTCCACCAGCCGGTGCTGGTGCTGGCCGACACAGCGATTCTCGATACGCTGTCGCCGCGCCAATTCCGCGCCGGCTATGCTGAAGTCGCGAAATACGGCGCGCTCGGCGACGAGGCGTTCTTCGCCTGGCTCGAAGCCAATCATGCCGAGCTGTTCAGCGGCGGCGCCGCACGCGAGCACGCGGTGGCCACCTCGTGCCGGGCCAAGGCCGCCATCGTCGCCCGCGACGAGCGCGAGACCGGCGACCGCGCCCTGCTCAATCTCGGCCACACCTTCGGCCATGCGCTGGAAGCGGCGACCGGGTTCTCGGACCGGCTGTTCCACGGCGAGGGCGTGGCGATCGGCATGGTGCTGGCGGCGGAGTTCTCCGCCGAGCGCGGCATGATGCCGGCGGCCGACGCGCAGCGGCTCGCCAAGCATCTCGCCGAAGTCGGCCTGCCGACCCGGCTGCAGGACATCGCCGGTTTCACCCAGGAAGGCCTTGCCGACGCCGACCGGCTGATGGCGCTGATGTCGCAGGACAAAAAGGTCAAGCGCGGCGAACTCACCTTCATCCTGATGGAAGGCATCGGCCGCGCTGTGATCGCCAATAAGGTCGAGCCGGCGCCGGTGCGCGAATTCCTGCAGCGGAAACTGGCGCAAGCCTAACGGCCGCTGCGGCGCCCTGCGGTTACGCAGGCGAACCCAAGAGCATCATGAACTCGACTCTGAGCAACGTTCTGATCGCGGTCCTGCTGCTGATCGCCAACGCCTTCTACGTCGCGGCGGAGTTCGCGCTGGTGCGCAGCCGCGGCTTCCGCATCAAGGCGATGGTCGAGAAGCAGCGGTTCGGCGCCGAATTGGTGCAGCACATCCTCGGCAACGTCGAAGCGTATCTGGCTTGCTGTCAGCTCGGCATTACCATGGCATCGCTCGGGCTCGGCTGGGTCGGCGAACCGACCGTCTCGGCGCTGCTTGCACCGGTGCTGCAGCCGATGGGCCTGTCGGAATCAGCGCAGCACTTCATCGCGTTTCTCGGCGGCTTCCTGTTCTTCTCGTCGCTGCACATCGTGATCGGCGAGCAGGTGCCGAAGACGCTGGCGATCCGCCAACCGGAGCCGGTGTCGCAGTGGATCGCCTATCCGCTGCACATCTCGTTCATCCTGCTGTATCCGCTGAACTGGCTGCTGAACCAGGCTTCGCGCGGCGTGTTGAAGCTGCTCGGCGTCGAAGAAAACTCCGAGCACGAGATCCTGACCGACGTCGAGATCGAGGGGCTGGTCGGCGAATCCGCTGAGCACGGCAAGATCGAGAGCGGCGAAGCCGAATACATCCAGAACGTGTTCCGGTTCGGCGAACTGGTGGTGTCGGACGTGATGGTGCACCGGACCGCGATGGTCACCGTCAACGCCGATCAGCCCAGCGAACAACTGGTGAAGGAAGTTCTGGCGACCGAATACACCCGCGTGCCGCTGTGGCGCGACAAGCCGGAGAACATCGTCGGCGTGCTGCACGCCAAGGATCTGCTGCGCGCGCTACGCGCCGCTGACGGCGACGCGTCCAAGATCGATATTGGCAAGATCGCGCTGCAACCCTGGTTCGTGCCGGAGATGCGTCCGGTCTCCGAACAGCTCAAGGCGTTCCGCACCCGCAAGACTCACTTCGCGCTGGTCGTCGACGAATACGGCGAAGTCGAAGGCATGGTGACGCTCGAGGACATCCTCGAGGAAATCGTCGGCGATATTTCCGACGAGCACGACGTCGTGGTCGCCGGCGTCCGCACCCAGCCGGACGGCTCGGTGGTGGTCGACGGCTCGGTGCCAATCCGCGATCTCAACCGCGCGATGGACTGGAACCTGCCGGACGAGGAAGCCACCACGGTGGCGGGCCTGGTGATTCACGAGGCACGGTCGATTCCGGACCGCGGTCAGAACTTCACCTTCCACGGCTTCCGCTTCCGCGTTCTACGCCGCGAGCGCAACCGCATCACGGCGCTGCGAATCTCGCCCGTGCCGCGCGACGGCGAGGCCGATCTGATCGAAAAGAAGAGCCGGAAGACACGAGCCGGATCAGTCTAAGCGATTTGTTCGCTCAGGCTTCGCCGGGCGCTTTGGCCTTGATGGCGAGCGCGTGCACGCCGCCTTTCAGTTCCGGTGCCAGCAGGTCGTTGACCATGCGGTGACGATCGACCCGGCTCTTGCCCGCGAAGGCCGCCGATACGATATTCACCCGGAAGTGAGTCTCGCTGCGACCGGCGTGACCCGCATGACCTTCGTGTAGGTTGGATTCGTCGATGACGTCGAGGCTTTCGGGCGTGAAAGCTTCGCGCAACTTCTGCGTGATAGTGTCCTGCGTGCCCATGCCGTGATGCCCCACCCGTTCGGCCGTTATTCCGTCAAATCCGTCTGCGACGCATCAACCCGGGGGCTGCTCGGAATGTCAAGACTTGAAGCCCGGAGCGTTGCGTAGTCAAAGTCCGCCCATGCCAATCGACTCGTCCAAATTCTTCGACAAGATCCGCGTCAAGCCGCGGGCCGCGGAAGTGGCGCGTGAAGCCGCGCGCGAACAGGTACGGATGTGCGACGCGCCCGGCTGTACCAGCCGCGCGGCGCACCGTGCGCCGAAGGGCCGCGGCTACGAGAAGGATTACTGGCACTTCTGTCTCAACCACGTCCGCGAATTCAACCAGGGTTATAACTTCTTTGAAGGGATGAATCCGGATGACGTCGCCCGCTATCAGAAGGACGCGCTGACCGGTCATCGTCCGACCTGGAAGATGGGGCAGAATGGCGCCAAGAGCCGCGCCCGCAGTCCCGAGGATCTCGAAGGCGCCGCCGATCCGTTCAATGTTTTCAACGAATTCACCGGCAGCCGCCGCCGGCGTCGCGGGCCCGATCCGGCCGACGAGGCGCGCGCCGAGCCGCGTAAGGTGTTCAACGCCGAGCGCAAGGCGCTGCAGGTGATGGGCCTCGACAGCGACGCGACTCTCGAAGTGGTCAAGGCCAAGTACAAGGCGCTGGTGAAGCAGCATCACCCCGACGCCAATGGCGGCGATCGCTCGACCGAAGACCGCCTGATCGAAATCATCAAGGCCTACAACTATCTGAAGACGGTGGTGCGGAGCTGAACGCTCTCGGCGGCACCTGCCCGTCCCTGACGCATAACGCTTGCGTCGTTGACCTTGATTGACGCTAAGCCGGCGTGCCCTTCCAACGCCGATACGCCCATAGCCCCAGCAACAGCGTTCCGGCAACGCCGGCGAGCACCGGCAGCCAGTGGTGCAGCGTCGTGTGGCTGCGCTCGAGCGCGGTGGCAGCGATCACGCCCGGCAGCACATGCGCCGGGGCCCACAGCAGGATCGCCGGCACATCGACGGCAAAGAACCGCTGCGGCGTCATCTGCAGTGCGCCGGCGGTGACCGGGACGAAGGCGCGGATCGGCGGCACGAACCGGCCGAACAGCACCGCCCAGGTGCCGTAACGCACGAAGAACGCTTCTGCCTTCGCCACCACGTCCGGATAGGTCGACAGCGGCCAAGCGCTCAAAATACGGCGGTGCCCACGATGGCCGGTCCAATACGCCGCGCCGTCGCCGATCAGCGCGCCGGCGATCGCCGAGGCGAGAACGCCAACAAGGCTGAGTTCGCCGCCGGGAATCAACACGCTCAGCGCCAGGATCACGGTCGAGCCCGGCACCAGCGATCCCACCACCGGTACGGCTTCGAGCAGCGCCGCCAGAAATAGCGTCAGATAGGCGAGGCCGGAATGCGACGCGGCAAAATGGACCAGCGAGTCGAGCAGTGAACTCAAGGCGGTGGGGCTCCAAGGAGACGGACAGGCAGTTGCGACAGCTTACGACCCCTGCCCTGCCGAAAAGTTGCACGCCGATTCGGCATCGCCCACCGAATCCGCAACACAGCCTTCACAAAACCGCGTCACGCTCCTATCTCAATGAAACATCGACGGAACTTTGATCGCGCGGCGGGCTTCTGCGGATCGCGGCTCTCTGCTAGGTTCAATTCCGCACTCAACCGCATCCACCAACGAAGATCGGGTTTCGGGCGCGTCCGGGACCACGGAGGATTGATGACCGCCGCTACGACCACCGCTCCGGAGATCACTGGCTTACCCGACATGAAGGTGTCGGTCCGGCAGGTCTTCGGCATCGACAGCGACCTCGAAGTTCCGGCCTATTCCGAGGTCGACCCCCACGTACCGGATGTTGATTCGGATTACCGTTTCGATCGCGCCACCACCCTCGCGATTCTGGCAGGCTTCGCCAAGAACCGACGCGTGATGGTCACCGGCTTCCACGGCACCGGCAAGTCGACCCACATCGAGCAGGTCGCGGCGCGTCTCAATTGGCCGTGCGTGCGCGTCAACCTCGACAGCCACATCAGCCGTATCGATCTGGTCGGCAAGGACGCCATCGTGGTCCGCGACGGCAAGCAGGTCACCGAATTCCGCGACGGCATCCTGCCCTGGGCGCTGCAGCACAACGTCGCGCTGGTGTTCGACGAATACGATGCCGGCCGTCCCGACGTGATGTTCGTGATCCAGCGCGTGCTGGAAGTTTCCGGCCGGCTGACGCTGCTCGACCAGAACAAGGTCATCAAGCCGCACCCGGCGTTCCGGCTGTTCGCCACCGCCAACACCATCGGCCTCGGCGACACCTCGGGCCTGTATCACGGCACGCAGCAGATCAACCAGGGCCAGATGGACCGCTGGTCGATCGTCACCACGCTGAACTATCTGCCGCACGACGAGGAAGTCGAGATCATCCTCGCCAAGGCCAAGCACTATCGCAACGCCGAAGGGCGCGACATCGTCAACAAGATGGTCCGGCTCGCCGACCTGACGCGTAACGCCTTCGCCAACGGCGATCTGTCGACGGTGATGAGCCCGCGCACGGTGATCACCTGGTCGGAGAACGCCGAGATCTTCGGCGACATCGGCTTCGCGTTCCGCGTCACCTTCCTCAACAAGTGTGACGAGCTGGAGCGGCCGCTGGTGGCGGAATTCTATCAGCGCTGCTTCAACGCCGAGCTGCCCGAGAGCTCGGTCAACATCGCGATGAGCTGACGATCGTTTCGCCTCTCCCCGCGCGCGGGGGGAGGTCGGCAACCGAAGCGAGCCGGGTGAGGGGCCTCTTCGCGCGACCGACGCATAACCCCCTCACCGCGACCCTCTCCTGGCAAACGGGAAGAGGGAGAAGGCGGCGATGAGCACCACGACCAACAGCAAACTCCGCACCGGATCGAAGGAAGCGCCGACCGAGCCGTTCAAGCGCGCCGTCACCTCGTGCCTGCGTGCGATCGCCAAGGCTCCGGAGCTGGAGGTCACTTTCGCGGCCGAGCGCCCCGGACTCGCACCGGGCAAGGCGCGGCTTCCCGAGCCGGCGCGCAAGATGAGCAAGCGCGACGCCGCAATCGTGCGCGGCCACGCCGACTCGATCGCGCTGAAGCTCGCCTGTCATGATCCGAAAGTGCATCGCAAGCTGATGCCGGGCAATCCGCAGGCCCGGGGTGTGTTCGAAGCAGTGGAGCAGGCGCGCGTCGAAGCGCTCGGCGCACGGCGAATGGCGGGCGTCGCCAAGAACCTCACCGCGATGCTCGACGATCATTTCCATCGCGGCAAATTCGACGAGATCACCGACCGTGCCGACGCGCCGCTGTCGGACGCGCTGGCGATGCTGGTGCGCGAGCGGCTGACCGGGCTGGCGCCGCCCACCGCAGCCAAGAAGCTGGTCGACCTGTGGCGGCCGGTGTTGGAAGACAAGCTTGGGTCGCGACTCGATCAGCTCGAACACTTTGCCGACAACCAGGCGAAGTTCGGTGACGTGATCCACGACATGCTCGACGCACTCGAGCTCGGCGACGATCGCGATACCGAGACCGACGAAGACGAGAGCCAGGACGACAAGCAGGAAGGCGAGAACGATCAGTCCGGCGCCGAGGGCGAGCCGCAGGGCGAAGCCGCGCAGGAGATGAGCGCCGAGCAGGCCGAAGCGACCAGCGACGAGGTCAGCGATAGCCAGATGGAAAGCGCCCAGGCATCGACCTCCGACGCCTTCGACGATTCCGAACTCGGCGAGGACGAAACGCCGGGCGAAGCCACCCGTCCGCACAATCGCGGCGCCAACGAGCCGCGCGGACCGGAGTATCACGCCTTCGCGCCGAAGTTCGACGAGATCGTCGCCGCCGAAGACCTGTGCGACCACGACGAGCTGGAGCGGCTGCGCAGCTATCTCGACAAGCAGCTGGCGCATCTACAGGGGATCGTGGCCCGCCTCGCCAACCGGCTGCAGCGCCGGCTGATGGCGCAGCAGAACCGCGCCTGGGACTTCGATCTCGAAGAAGGCATTCTCGATCCGGCGCGTTTGTCGCGCGTGGTGATCGATCCGTTCCATCCGCTGTCATTCATGAGCGAGAAGGAAGCGACCTTCCGCGACACCGTGGTGACGCTGCTGCTCGACAATTCCGGTTCGATGCGCGGCCGCCCGATCACGGTGGCGGCGACCTGCGCCGACATTCTGGCGCGCACGCTGGAGCGTTGCGGCGTCAAGGTCGAGATCCTCGGCTTCACCACGCGTGCCTGGAAGGGCGGACAATCGCGCGAGGCCTGGCTTGCCGCCGGCAAGCCGGCCAATCCGGGCCGGCTCAACGACCTGCGCCACATCATCTACAAGTCGGCGGACGCGCCGTGGCGCCGGGCTCGCAAGAATCTCGGGCTGATGATGCGCGAGGGCCTGCTCAAGGAGAACATCGACGGCGAAGCGCTGGATTGGGCGCACAAGCGCCTGCTCGGCCGCCCCGAGCAGCGCAAGATCCTGATGATGATCTCGGACGGTGCGCCGGTCGACGACTCGACGCTGTCGGTCAATCCCGGCAACTACCTCGAACGGCATCTGCGCCACATCATCGAGGAAATTGAGACCCGCTCGCCGGTGGAGCTGATCGCGATCGGCATCGGCCACGACGTGACGCGCTACTATCGCCGCGCCGTGACCATCGTCGACGCCGAAGAGCTCGGCGGCGCCATCACCGAGAAGCTCGCCGAACTGTTCAGCGAGACCGCCACCCCGACCGCAACGCCGGGTCCGCGCCGCCGCCGTCTGCATTCGTGAGCGCTCTTGGGCTGAGATGAGCCGATGAACGCTCCGCAGGGCGAGGCTGGGAAGCGGAGCGATTCCACGGCGACAGCCGTATCGGACCTCGCCACGACGACGCGCCGCAAGTTGCTTGCGGCCGGGCTGTCGCTTGGCGGCGCCGCGGCGTTGGCCGGTTTCGCGCCGACCCAGGCGTTGGCGCAAGCCAAGCCTGTCGAAGTCGACGAGCTGACACCGCCTGCACCGCGTTCGATCGAAGTGCGGGCCCGCCCTATCGATCACTTCGACCTGCGCGACCGCGCCCACCGCCAATTCGGTGCGCTGCAGTTTCGCAGCGGCCTGATCCTCACGTCCGGCTTCCGCGGGTTCGGCGGGCTGTCGGCGTTGCGGCTTGATCCAAGCGGCGAGCGGTTCGTTGCGATCAGCGACAAGGCGACCTGGTTCACCGGGCGCATCGCCTATGACGGAACGGCGCTGAGCGGTCTCGCCGACGTCGAAGCGGCGCCGCTGCTCGGCCCCGACGGCATGCCGCTACGCTCACGTAAGTGGTATGATAGCGAGTCGCTCGCGTTTGACGGCGGCACAGCCTATGTGGGCTTCGAGCGCGTCAACCAGATCGTCAAGTTCGACTTCGGCCGCGACGGAATCCGCGCGCGCGGCCAGCCGATTGCGGTGCCACCGGCGCTGCGCAAGCTGCCCAACAACAAGGGCATCGAATCGCTGGTGGTAGTGCCGAAGCCGCATTCGCTGGCCGGCACGCTGATCGCGCTCTCCGAACGCGGCCTCGATGCCGAGCGCAACACCATCGGCTTCCTGATCGGCGGCAAATCTCCCGGTCAGTTCTCGGTTCGCCGGACCGCCAACTACGACATCGCCGACGCCGCACTGCTCCCGGGCGGCGAGCTGTTGATCCTGGAGCGCAAATTCTCCTGGTTCGAGGGCGTGCATATCCGCATTCGGCGGATCGCACTGAGCACGATCGTGGCGGGCGCAACCGTGGATGGCCCGGCGATCTTCGAGGCCGACCTCGGCAACGAGATCGACAACATGGAAGGGCTCGACGTCCATGTCGATGCCGGCGGCGCGATCGTGCTGACGATGGTGTCGGACGACAATTTCTCGATGCTGCAGCGAACCCTGCTGCTGCAATTCACGCTGGAAGCCGACTAAGCCGCTGAGTGCGATTGCGACGGTTCACGCCGGCCTTGCCGCTGCGGCCCTGCTCGGCTTGGCCGGCTCGGCGACGGCGGTCGATCGCGCTGCTTCGGCCTCCTGGGCGGTCGCCAGGGCACGGCGGATCATCCGGGCGAGATCGCTGCGCCGATATGGCTTCGACAGCAGCAGCACGTCGGAATCGATCCGGTCATTATGGATCAGCGCGTTCTCCGAATAACCGCTGGTGTACAGCACCCTGAGCCCCGGCCGACGCTTGATCATCTCGGCCGCGAGTTGCACGCCATTCATCGGGCCGGGCATCACCACGTCGGTGAACAGCAGATCGAATGCAGTGTCGCTTTCGCCGATCGACAAGGCTGCCGCGGCGTTGCCGACCGACAGCGTGGTGTAGCCGAGGCTCTTGAGCTGGGCGTTGACGTAGCTGCGGACCATGGCGTCGTCTTCGACCACCAGGATCGTCTCGGTGCCCCCGACCGCGTTCTGCTCGATGGCTGGCGCTGCCTCGGCGTCGACCTGGATCTGGGCTCGCGGCAAATATAGCCGAAACGTCGTGCCTTGCTCCTCCTCGCTGTCGAGCGTGATGTGTCCGCCGGACTGCTTGATGAAGCCGTACACCATGCTGAGGCCGAGACCGGTGCCCTTGCCGACTTCTTTGGTGGTGAAGAACGGATCGAACACCTTGCTACGGATCGCTTCCGGAATACCGCAGCCGGAATCGGTAATCGCGATCATCACGTAGTCGCCCGGCGCCAGATCGCCGAACCGCTTGCCGAGATCCGGATCGACCACGACGTTGCTGGTCTCGATCGTGAGCTTGCCGCCCTTCGGCATCGCGTCGCGTGCATTCACCGCGAGATTGACCAGGGCCGATTCAAGCTGGCCGCGATCGACATAGATCGACCATGTGTCGGGAGCGAGCACGGTCTCGACTTCGATCGGCTCGCCGAGCGTTGGGCGCAGCAGGCTCTGCAAACCCGACAGCAGCGCGTTGACCTCTGTTTCGTCGGGTCGCAGCGGCTGCTTGCGCGCGAAGGCGAGCAGCAGACGGGTCAGCTCCGAACCGCGATCGGCGGCTTCGCTGATCAGTTTGGCAATGGCCGCCAGATGCGGCTGGTCGGCGACACCGTCGCTGATGATGTCGATGGTGCCGGTGATCACCGTCAGCATGTTGTTGAAGTCGTGAGCGATGCCGCCGGTCAGTTGACCGATCGACTCCATCTTCTGCGACTGGCGGAGCTGCTCTTCGAATGCGATCTTCTCGGTCAGATCACGCATGAAGACGTTGACGACGAACCGCCCCTCGACCGGCAGCGCCGTCATCGAGACTTCGAGCGCGATCGGCGAGCCGTCACGCCGGACCGCTTCGATCTCGATGCGATGCCCCTGAATCACGCTCATGTCGTGTTCGATCGCTTCGATGAAGCGTCGATAACCGGTCTTGATTTCTCTGGTTTGATCCGGCGGGAGCGCCAGCTCGCCGAAATCCTGACCGATCGCTTCCTCGCGGCTCCAGCCGAGCATCGACTCGGCGTGCGGGCTCCAATCGGTGATCCGCCCCAGCGCATCGAGCTGCACGAACGCGTCGAGCGCCGTATCGATGATCGCGCGCGACATCTGCTCGCTGCGGCGAAGCGCGTCCTCAGCCTTCTTGGTCTTGGTGATGTCGTGATACACCATCACGGCGCCCTGTATCTCGCCGGTTTCGTTCCGCAGTGGACGACCGTTGGCGATCAGATAGGATCGACGCTCCGAGCCGATCGGCTGCACCGCGAACTCGAAATTGATGATGGTCTCGCCGCGAAAGGCGCGGAGCAGCGGCGACTGATCCTGCGCCATCGGATTGCCATCGGCATCGAAGCGATCAAACGAACGGGTGGTGTTGAGCACGCCGACGCCCGACAGCTGACCGAAGGTTTCGCGTGCCGCCGGGTTGGTGAGGATCACCAAGCCATTGGCATCGGCGACCAGCACGGGATCGACCATGTTGTCGATGGTGTTCTGCAGCACCTCGGCGATCCGCGAGCGCTGCTCCACTTCGGAGGCGAGCGCCACCGCCTTGCGCTGCGATTCCGACGCCATCCGGGTGAAGGCTTCGGCCAGCATGTTGATCTCATGGCCACCGCCGGTTTTCACCTCGACCGGTACGCCGCTGGATGAGAACGCCACAATCGAATTGGTGATCCGCACCAGCGGACGGGTGAGCGAGCGCGCCAGCGGAAACGCCATCAGCATCGCCACCAGGATCGCCACGGTACCGCCCAGGATGGTGGAATTCCGCACCGCCGTTTGCACCGACGTCAACGACACGTAGGGCCGCATTTCCACCACCGCGAGCCTCGGCCCGTTCGGCAGCTCGGCCCAGTCCCACCCGGCGCCGAAGCGTTCGCCGGCGCTATCCGCGACCAGGGTCGGGGTATCGCCACCCTTGCGCAGAAGCAGCAGTTCGGACATCCGCGGGAAGTCGTCTTGGATACGGCTTGGTTTGCCGAGGTCGAACCCGAATTCACGCGACCGATCGGGATGCAGCAGGTAATCGCCATCGGCATTGACGACGTAGATGATATTACTGCCGTCGGAGCTCTCGCGGATCCGCTCGAGCGTCCCGCTCAGATCCGTATTGATGACGAGCAGACCGAGCCGCGTGCCATCGGCCCCGTCGATCGGCGCCATGGTCCGCACCGTCGGCACATAGGGAGTCTCGAGCCCGGTCGCAGTCTTGTTCAGCTCGACCTTCGACATCGCCACCCGGTTGGGCGGCAACGCCATGCCTTCCTTGACGTACGTGCGATCGCCGCGGCGGGTCAGCTCGGACTGCGGCACAGCCCGAATGCTGCCGTTCGGACCGAGCCGATCGACCCGCACCAGTTCTCGGCCGCCGTCCTCCGGGCCGATCACGCGCAGAATTGCACAGCTCGGCTTGGCCACCAGCTCGGCGATGAAACGGGCTTCGATCCGCTTGCGCCAGTTCGCTGGCTCCTCGCCGGTGGTTTGCAGGCTGTCACGCCGGGCGGTGAGCAGATCGCGCAACGCCGCGGAGGATTGCGCCCCGACTGCATCAGCGTGGGTGCTCTGGAGCGACGTCTCGATCAATAATGCGTTGAGCTGGGCGTGGGTGTGGAGCCGCATCAGCGCGCGCGGCATCACCAGGTCGACGACGTTCTGATAATTGAGAAATCCGAGGACCGCGGTGGTCACCAAAACCAGCGCTACCATGGCGAGGGTCAGCCGGGTCGACAGTTTCATGAAGGCCCCTGCGATGGCGACCGCACCGGCGCGCATGGAAGAGCGACGGCGGCGGCTTATGCTGCGGTATGCGCTCGAATGGGCGATCAGACCGACGTGAAGAAGTTGTGCGATCGGCCGATCGCTCCGTCACCTCGGGAAAGTACGTGATTCGAACGAAGGTATATTCCTGGTAGTGATACCGGGACGTCGCACCCTCGAATGCCGGTGGCCACGCAGGGGCCTGCGGCTGCCCGTCCGGACCAGCACGCACGACAAAACGGCCGGGTCGAACGACCCGGCCGCCGAAATCTCAATCAGACCTGAACTGGCGAAGCGGCGATCAGCTCGCCGCGGCAACCGGCGCGCCAGCCGTCTTCTTGGCGATCGCGCGCTTCAGCTCCACCGCCTTCGGCGACAGCTCGGCATCGCGAGCCTTGAGCAGGTAGGCGTCGAGGCCACCGCGGTGGTCGACGCTCTTCAGCGCGTTGGTCGAAACGCGCAGCCGCACCGCACGGCCGAGCGCGTCCGACAGGAAAGTGACGTTGACCAGGTTGGGCAGGAAACGCCGCTTGGTCTTGATGTTCGAATGGCTGACCTTGTGGCCGACCTGGGCACCCTTGGCGGTCAGTTCGCAGCGCCGAGACATGGCGAAAATCCTCTGTCATCCCCCGCCGGCCCACCAGCAGGCGCGGGGCTTCATCATTCGTCCGTTTTCAGGAACCGCGGACCTATAAAAGGGCTGGCGCGCAGCGTCAAGCGACGGCTGCGCCGGAACCCGAAAATGGCGAATCGGGAACTGCCGCTAGGTGCCCAGCGATACGCGGATTTGCGGGCACCATCAAGCATCTGGCACCATATAAAGGACGTAATCGGTTCCGACACCAACAAATCGGCCCGGTGCGAGTTGACCCATCGACGGCGCCTCCGCGCCAGGCAGGACATCGTTCGTGAACATCAGCAGCCGCCACATTGCCACTGTCATTCCCACGTCGACCCGGTACGCGGGTCTGGGCGGGGTGCTGGCTGCCGCCGCGGTGCTGACCGCTGTTCCTGCGGCTGCTCAGGGCAAGCTCGACGCCCGCTATGAGGCCTCCCTCGCCGGGATCGAGGTCGGCAAGGGCGCCTGGGTGATCCAGGTCGACGATGATTTCTATTCGGCATCCGCGACCGGGACGACCTCCGGCGTGATGCAGGCGTTTTCCAGTGGCCACGGCCGCGGCGAAGCGCAGGGCCGAGTGATCAACGGCCAGCTGGTGCCCGGCAACTACATGGCCAGCATCACGGGCGGTAAGAAAACCGAAACCATCCGCATCACGCTCGCGAACGGCAACGTCAAAGAGTCGAGCATCGAGCCCGAGCCACCACCGGACGACGACCGCATCCCGGTGACGGACGCGCATCGCCGCGGTGTGATCGATCCGATGACGGCGTCGTTCCTGCGCGTGCCGGGCACCGGCGACGTGCTCAGCCCAGACTCCTGCCGGGTGTCGACGCCGATCTTCGACGGCCGCATGCGATACGATCTGCGGATGGAGTACAAGCGCACCGAGACGGTGAAGGCCGAAAAAGGCTATCGCGGACCGGCTCTGGTGTGCGCAGTGTATTTCAGCCCGGTGTCGGGCTACATCCCGGATCGCGCCGCGATCAAATACCTGATCAAACAGCGCGACATGGAAGTCTGGCTGGCGCCTATCGCCGGCACCCGCGTGCTTGCGCCCTTCCGGCTGAAGATCCCGACGCCGGTCGGTAACGCGATGCTGGAAGCAACGCAATTCATCACCCAGGCCGCACCGCCGAAGTCGGCGTCACGCGCGCAATAGGCGCGGCCCCGCCTGCCTGCGATCGGCGGCGTTGAATCATGTTGACTCCCATCGGAATCGCGGAACGCATGAACCGCGGCGAACTCACCCGGGCGAAGAGGATAATGGCCTGTCTTTTCACCTGATCTTGAGCGCGCAGCTGAGCCCTGTACGACATATTGCGTCAGCCACTCCCGACTCAGAACGAGTCAGCGATTCGGCCGCGTTTCGTTCCGGACTCGTTCCAGCCCTTAATCGGCGATTGCTGCGGCGTCGCGATGTGACACAGATCTGACCGCGACCACGCAGAAATCAAGTCGAAATGCCCAACCTGTACTCTGAGGCGTTTACCAATGACCGCGTCCCCGGCGCCGGCGTGACTGCGGTGCTGGGGCCGACCAACACCGGCAAGACGCATCTGGCGATCGAGCGGATGGTCGCGCACCCGTCGGGCCTGATCGGCTTGCCGCTGCGGCTGCTTGCGCGCGAGGTCTATAACAAGATCGTCGACAAGGTCGGCGCCAACGCCGTCGCGCTGGTCACTGGCGAAGAGAAGATCAAACCCTCCAAGCCGCGCTACTGGGTATCGACTGTCGAGGCGATGCCGCGCGATCTCGACGTCTCGTTCCTGGCGGTCGACGAAATCCAGATCGCGGCCGATCTCGAGCGCGGCCACGTCTTCACCGATCGGATTCTGCGCCGGCGCGGCCGCGACGAGACGCTGCTGCTCGGCGCCGCGACGATGCGGCCGATGATCGAGCGGCTGTTGCCGGGCGCCAGCATCGTCACCCGGCCGCGGCTGTCGCAGCTCGAATATGCCGGCGACCGCAAGCTGACCCGTCAGCCACGACGGACCGCGATCGTGGCGTTCTCGGCCGACGAGGTCTATGCGATCGCCGAATTGATCAAGCGCCAGCACGGCGGTGCCGCGGTGGTGCTGGGCTCGCTGAGCCCGCGCACCCGCAACGCCCAAGTGGCGATGTTTCAGTCCGGTGACGTCGATTACCTGATCGCCACCGATGCAATCGGCATGGGGCTCAACCTCGACGTCGACCACGTCGCGTTCGCGTCCGACCGCAAATTCGACGGCTATCAGTTTCGCCGCCTGACCCCGCCTGAATTCGCACAGATCGCCGGGCGCGCCGGCCGCGCCACCCGGGACGGCACCTTCGGCACCACCGGGCGCTGCGCGCCGTTCGAGCCCGAGCTCGTCAACGCGTTGCAAAACCACAGCTTTGAACCGGTGAAAATGCTGCAATGGCGCAACGCCGAGCTGGATTTCGCCTCGCTCGGCGCGCTGCAAGTGTCGCTCGCGGAGTCGCCCCGGCACGAGGCGCTGACGCGCGCCCCGGTCGCCGAGGATCTCCGCGTGCTCGACCACGTTGCCCGCGACCCCGAGGTGCGCGAAATCGCGCAGGGCAAAGCCGCGGTGGAGCGGCTATGGGATGTCTGTCAGGTCCCGGACTACCGTAAGATCGCACCAGCGGCTCATGCCGAACTGGTGATCACGCTGTACCGGTTCTTGATGCAAAAGGGGCGGATACCGGATAGCTGGTTCGCTGCCCAGGTCGATCAGGCGGATCGCACCGACGGCGGTATCGACACGCTTTCCGCGAGAATTGCGCAAATCCGCACCTGGACCTTCGTCGCCAACCGGCCGGATTGGCTCGCCGACCCCGAACACTGGCAGGGCATCTCGCGCGACGTTGAAAATAAATTGTCAGATGCGTTGCATGAACGGCTCACGGAACGTTTCGTCGATCGCCGGACCAGTGTATTGATGCGCCGCCTGCGGGAAAACACGATGTTGAATACGGAAATTGGCAAGACTGGTGAGGTGATCGTCGAGGGCCACGTGATTGGCCGGCTCGATGGCTTCACCTTTGCGCCCGACGCGGCCGAGGCCGGCTCGGATGCGAAGGCGTTGCAGGCGACGGCGCAAAAGGCGCTAGCCGGCGAAATCGACGCGCGCGCCGAGAAGTTGTCGAACGCACCGGACGATCAGTTCATCCTGACCTCCGACGGGACCATTCGCTGGACCGGCGATGCGGTCGCGCGGCTGGTGGGCTCGGACGACGTGCTGCGGCCGCGGTTGCGCATCATTGCCGACGACCGGCTGGCCGGCGCGCCGCGCGAAGCGGTGCAGACCCGTCTCGACCTGTGGCTCAAGACCCATGTCGAAAAGATCCTCGGACCGCTGTTCGAGCTCGGCAAAGCCGAGGATGTCAGCGGCATTGCCCGCGGTATCGCCTTCCAGCTGATCGAGGCGCTCGGTGTGCTGGAGCGCGCCAAGATCGCGACCGAGATGAAGGATCTGGACCAGCCGTCGCGCGCGACTTTGCGCAAATACGGTGTGCGGTTTGGCGCCTACCATATCTACTTCCCCTCGCTGCTGAAGCCGGCGGCGCGAGCGCTTGCCTCGCTGCTGTGGGCGCAGAAGCAGGACAATGTCGACCTTGCCGCGCTGTCCAGCGCGCAGCATCTCGCCGGCAGCGGCCGCACCTCGTTCCCGGCCGACAAGGCGCTGGATCGCGATGCCTACCGCACGCTGGGCTACCGGCTGTGCGGCGAACGCGCCGTCCGTGTCGACATTCTCGAACGTCTCGCCGACCTGATCCGGCCCGCGCTGGCGTGGCGTGAAGGCGCGCCCGGCGAGAAGCCGGCGGGTGCGTTCGACGGCCGCAGCTTCGTCGTCACCCAGGCGATGACGTCGCTGACCGGTTCGGCTGGTGAAGACTTCGCGTCGATCTTGAAGGCGCTCGGCTACCGCATGGAGCGACGCCCGGCGTTGCCCCAGGCACCGAAAACTGCCGAAGCGGCGGCTCCGGCCTCGACCGAGGCGGCGAGCACGACCGAAATGTCGGCTGAAGATCAGGCCATCCTGGCCGGCGCAATCGCGTTCGAGCCATCGCCGGCCGACGGCGAGGCTGCCGAGGCTGCGCCGAGTGCCGACGAACAGCCCGTCGCCGAGCAGCCTGTAGCTGTTGCAGCGGAGCCGGTTGCGGAGGCCGTCACCACCGAGACCGCGGAGCAACCCGCTGCTGAAGCCGGCGAAGCCGCCGTGACCGAAGCGACCACAGCTGAAGCTTCGTCCGAAGCTGCCAGCGCCGAAGCAGCGCCGGTCGCCAAGGCGGAGCCGGAGCTGGTCGAAGTCTGGCGTCCGGGTGGACGCTCCGACGAGCATCGGCCGCGTCACGATCGTAACCGCCATCGCAATCGTCCGCAGCACGGCGCTCCTGCCGGCGCGACTGAAGGCGAAGCGGCCGAAGCCAAGGGTGACCGTGGTGGGGGGCGCGGCAAGGGTGATTTCCGTCGCAATCGGCGCGATCAGGAAGGTGAAGGCGGGCGCCGCGAGGCTTCCGGCGAAGGACGGCCGCCGCGCGAGCGCTTCAAGGGCCGCGACAAATTCCAGGACAAGTATCAGGGCGGGCCGAAGGGTGGCCGCGACAACCAGGGCGGCTCGCACCGGCAGGTGCATTCCAGCGCCCCGCGTGAGCGCGACCGGCCGATGGATCCGAATTCGCCGTTCGCCAAGCTCGCCGCGCTGAAGGAGCAACTCACCGCCGGCCGCAAGGACTAAGGCGCGCCGGCACAGCCAGTGGTTCGGGCTTGGAGCGTCAGCGTCTCGATAAATGGCTGTGGCATGCGCGCGTCGTGCGGGCGCGCACCAGCGCTGCGGCTCTGGTCGAACGCGGCCACGTTCGCATCAATGGCGTGCGCGAGACCTCACCGGGGCACGGCATCAAAGCCGGCGATGTGCTGACGATTGCGCTGGATCGTGGCGTGCGGGTGCTGAAGGTGGTTGGGTTCACGGAGCGCCGTGGCGACGCCGAGTCGGTTACTGGACTTTATGCCGATCTCGGAATGCCACGGGAATAGGCATCGACACTTGCGGCTGCGGAGCTCCTGCGGTACGCAAACACTCAAAATTAGAACCGTTCCGGAGCGTTGGGATGACTTACGTCGTCACTGAAAACTGCATCAAGTGCAAATACACCGACTGCGTTGAAGTCTGCCCCGTGGATTGTTTCTACGAGGGCGACAACATGCTGGTCATCCATCCGGACGAATGCATCGACTGCGGCGTGTGCGAGCCGGAATGCCCGGCGGAAGCGATCAAGCCGGATACCGAGCCAGGCCTCGAGAAGTGGCTCGAGCTGAATTCGGAATACGCCAAGACGTGGCCGAACTTGACCCAGAAGAAGGACGCTCCGGCGGACGCCAAGGAGTTCGACGGTCAGGCTGGCAAGTTCGAGAAGTACTTCTCTTCGGAGCCGGGTTCGGGCGACTAAGCCGAAGGTCTTGAGAAGGCCGGCACAGCCGGCCGACCAGCTTAACCCTGTTGACGAGATGCGCCCCGGGGCACTGCCCCGAATGGGCTGGAATCGTCATAAATCATTGATTTTTGCGGAGAATGTGCTATATTTAGCACATTCGTCAACTCCGGCATGCCGTTTTTGCGGCCGGGAAGGGTTCCCCGTCAAAAGCAACGAACAGGGGCGTGGCGGTTCCACGCGCAGGCTGTGTCACAGAAAACGCGTAAAACGAGTGTTTCTTCAAAGGGTGCCAAGTCGGCATCTGCGGCCAACCGCGGAGCCACAAAGAGCCGTTCGAAGGCTTCTGTCAAGGACACCCGGACAGCCGCCAAAGCGACCGCCGCAAAGGCTTCTGTTTCCAAGACCCAGACCAAGGCGGGCGCCAGCAAGGCGAGCGCCATCAAACACGCTACCGCAAAGGGGTCTGCTGCAAAGGCTTCGGCCTCTAAAGCTCCGGCCTTCAAGTCCTCGAAAATCAAAAGAAGTGAAATGCCAACCAAGTCTGCGAAAACTCCCGCCAAGCCGGCGGCCTCCAAGCCCGTCGCCGCACCCAAGCCGGCGGCGAAGCCTGCCAAGGCTGCCGTTGCTCCCAAGGCGGAGGTGAAGGCCGAGGTCAAGACCGAGGTGAAGGCGCCCGTTGCCAAGGCGGCGGTGAAGCCGGAAGTGAAGCAGCCGGTGGCGGCGTCCAAGCCGGCGGTCCCGGCGCAGGCGCGCGTCGAGGAGCCGAAGAAGGCCGTGACCCAGCGTCAGGGCTTCAAGGCCAACGAATTCGTGGTCTATCCGGCCCACGGCGTCGGCCAGATTCTGGCGATCGAGGAGCAGGAAATCGCGGGCGCCAAGCTCGAGCTGTTCGTCATCAACTTCATCAAGGACAAGATGACGCTGCGGGTGCCGACCGCAAAGGTCGGCAATGTCGGTATGCGCAAGCTTTCCGATCCGGCGCTGGTGAAGAAGGCGCTGGAGACGCTGAAGGGCCGTGCCCGCGTCAAGCGGACGATGTGGTCGCGCCGGGCGCAGGAATACGAAGCCAAGATCAATTCGGGCGACATCGTCGCGATCGCCGAGGTCGTCCGCGACCTGTATCGCTCGGAATCGCAGCCGGAGCAGTCCTACAGCGAACGCCAGCTCTATGAAGCCGCGCTGGATCGTCTGTCGCGCGAGATCGCGGTGGTGCAGCACATCACCGAGACCGAAGCCGTCAAGGAAGTCGAGAGCCAGCTCGCCAAGAGCCCGCGCCGCGGCGCCAAGGCCGAGGCGGAAGCCGAAGCCGAGTCCGATGCGGATCTCGACGGCGATTCCGACGACGAGGCGGTGACCGACGAGGCCGCGTAAGCAGCCGCATTCGGTTTGAAGCAATCAAGGCCCGGCCATCCAGCCGGGCCTTTTTCGTGGACCAAGACCTGTTCTTCGGTTAGTCGACGACGATCTTCACCAGCTCGCGCGGCTTGACCTGGGCGTGAGCGTCGAGGCCGTTGAGCACACGGAAGCGCTCCAGCGGCCGGTCGACACCCGACATCCGGTGCGACAGCGACTCGACGGTGTCGCCGGGCTGCACGCTGATCACCTTGATGCGCAGCGGTCGCGCGGCCTGGATCTCCTCGAGCGACAGCCGCCGGAACGAATTCACCGTCTCGCGGGCGTTGCGATCGCTCTCGGCGGTGCGCTGCCGGGTCGCGAAGATAAAGCGATAGACGTCGCTGCCGAACCGCAACGCATAGACCCTGAACTGCCACTGCTCGCCGCGCGCCGTCACCGACGCGGTCGGAAAGCCGTTGACGGTCAGCTCCTCGGTCGAACTCTTGTCGACGTTCTCCATCCAGCCGGAGTTCAGATAGTCGGCGAGCGACTGCTCGGCCGGCACCCGAACGACGTCGAAACGCATTGCCTGATTGCCGCCTTCGCGCAGGCCGATCACCGCCTGGGCGGTGTTGTCGAGCGTGAACGAGTCCGGCACCTGGAAGGTGAAGCCGAGCTTGGGATGCAGGAAGCGCCGGCCGCGCACGAAGCCTTCGCTCGGGTCTTCGCCATAGACGATGTTGTCGATCGCGTTGAGATAGGCCTCGCGGTCGCGCTCGCCGCGTTCGCCGCGCCAGCCGCCTTGCGGCGCGGTGTATTGCCGGGCGTTGTTCTGGGCGTTGCTGACGCGCTCCGGCGTCGCCGGATGCGACGACAGAAAGTCGGTGCGGCTGTCGCCGGTGGCGCGATTGGCCTTGAGCGCCGCGTTGCGCTCCATCGCGGTGAGGAAGCGCGCCGCGCCGTAGGGATCGAACTGCGCCCGCGCCGAGATGCCGATGCCGATGCCGTCGGCTTCGAGCTCCTGCTGCCGCGAGAAGCTCGCCATCGACAGCTTGGTTTTGGCAAGCGCCAGCGCCGTCATGCCCGGGTCGTTGCCCATGTCGGTGACGACGCGTGCGACCAGCGCCGCTTGGCGTGCCTGGTCCTCGCGGATGGCGGCGTGCTTGGCCAGCACATGCGCCATCTCGTGCGACAGCACAGACGACAATTCCGATGTGTCGGTGGCAAGCGCGATCAGCCCGCGGGTGACGTAAAGCTGACCAGTCGGCAGCGCGAAGGCGTTGACGGCGCCTGAATTGAGGATCGTCACCTTGTAGGTCAGGTCGGGCCGATCCGACGCCGCTACCAACCGGTCGACGATGCCGGAGATCAGCGCTTCGAGCTTGGGGTCGTCATAGGCGCCCCCATAGGTGTCTCTTATACCCATCTCCGAGCCCC
>NZ_QUML01000110.1:0-533 GCF_010907025.1 Rhodopseudomonas sp. BR0G17
GTTCGACACCGGCCTGTTTGATCTTGAGAAGGCGCACCAGCATCCAATGTGGTTCAGGGAGCTGTACGGCTTTGCTGATCACGTGCCAGAGGATTCCGAATACGGCGTGACCAGCTTCGTCTGGCATGCGCGCCGTCCGCTAGTGCCTGAACGCTTCAACGAGTTTCTGCAAACCCCGCTGCCCGGCGTGATCCGTGCCAAGGGCCACTTCTGGATGGCGACGCGTCCCGAATGGGTGGGGGAATTCAGCGTCGCCGGCGCGCTGGCCACGACCAAGCCGCTGGGACTTTGGTGGGTGGCGGTACCGCAGTCACGCTGGCCGGACGACGCTGAGGTTCGCGCACGGGTGAAGGCCAAGTTCGACCCCGTCTATGGCGATAGGCGTCAGGAGATTGTCTTCATTGGCATGCTCGGCACGATGAACCGCGAGCGCATCACTGCAATGCTGGAGCGCTGCCTCGTTGACTCAGTCGAGACCAAGGTGTTCGACCCCAATGCCTACCGGCATTTGCCCGAACCGTTCCCCGGCCTGG
>NZ_QUML01000111.1:0-525 GCF_010907025.1 Rhodopseudomonas sp. BR0G17
CTTGCGGGCGGCGAGGTCGCGGCCCTCGCCGAGGCGCAGCAGCATCGCGAGAAAACTGAAGCCCGGCCGGCCGTCGGCGATCGCGTAAGTCTCGCAACGAATCACGCGGACGCGGATGCCGCCGACCGGAAAGATTCCGGTCTCGATCGCGGTCGTGCGAACCAGTTCGACGATCTCGGCCATGTCCACCTTGTCGTCGAGATTGGCGGAATATTCGATGGTGAAATGCGGCATGTGTCCCTCGCTTCGGCGCGTCACCCGAAGTAACAACTCACGGTGCCGTAGGGCCCGAAGTCGGCCTGGATCGTATCACCCTTCGTGGTTTCGATCGCGCGGATGAACGAGCCGGCCAGCACGATCTGGCCGGGCTCCAGCGCCAGCCCCTGCGGCGCGATCTTGTTGGCCAGCCACGCGACCGCGGTCGCCGGATGGTTGAGCACGCTGGCGGCGAGGCCGGTCTCTTCGAGCTGGCCGTTCTTGGTCGCGAGCGCGCCGAGCCAGCGGAGATCCGTGTCGAGCGGGCGG
>NZ_QUML01000112.1:0-522 GCF_010907025.1 Rhodopseudomonas sp. BR0G17
ATGTTAGACGTGTAACGGGTGCAGGGGGCGGCGCATTCATCTTTTCCCTTGAGCACGTTTCCAGCGATCCTTCTAAAAGGAGACCATCAAAGCTGGGAGTTCGGCCGGCGTGCTCGAGGGCATGACTGGCGATCTGGATGCCCTTGTGGAAGATCTCGACGGTTCTGTCAGTGATCCGGACGTGGACCAGTTCCCGGATCAGCCGGCACGGCGTCGAATACCAATGGCCGTCGACCTCGGCGTACAGTTCGGCGCGGCTGGATCCGAAGCCGCGCATCCGGCGGCCATTGAGCTCGGCGACCAGCTCTCGGATGGCGGCATTGAGATCGGCCAGCGAGAAGAACCGGTGATTGCGATGCCGCGCCAGAATCCATCGCTGGGCGATTTGCACCGCGACCTCGACCTTCGCCTTGTCCTTCGGACGCCGCGGCCGGGCGGCAAGGATGGCAGTTCCGTAATGGCCGGCCATCTCGGCATAGATGCGGTTGAGACCGGGATCGTAGCGGTTGGGATAGCGATAGC
>NZ_QUML01000113.1:0-521 GCF_010907025.1 Rhodopseudomonas sp. BR0G17
ACCAGACAGTTCGGCCGGTGTCCAGCCGGTGATGCCAGGTTCCGATCTTGCCGAGCCGATGGGCTTCTTCCAGCGCGCGCGTGCGCTGGTCGAGCAAGGTGCGGGCGACCTCGAGCTGGGTGATGTCACTCGCCGTGCCGCGATAGCCCAGGAAGGTTCCGTTATCGGCAAAGATAGGCTTGCCGCCGGTGCTGATACTGATCCGCGAGCCATCATCCCCGATCGAGGTGTAGACGAAGTCGCGGAAGGCGCGATGGGCTTCCATGTCGGCCCTGTGCAGCGCCATGGCGCCTTCGTCTTCGGGCGCGCAGGACAGCTCCCAACGCGCCTTCCCGCCGGACGCGACGGTCTGCAGGGCCGCATTGCCGTCGATTGAATCCGGATGCGGCAGCAGCCGATGGTCGGGGCCGCTCCAGCACCAATCCGACGCGGTGCCGACGAAATCCGCCAGCCGCTGTTCGCTCTCGGCAAGTTGCCGAAGAGCAGAGGTTTCCGGCGTGACGTCGCGGACAATGCCGAAC
>NZ_QUML01000114.1:0-514 GCF_010907025.1 Rhodopseudomonas sp. BR0G17
CGTCTCTTGCCGTCGCCACACTCGGCACACCGCGGATCGGGCCGCGGCGCGAGCTGAAATCCGCACTCGAAAGCTTCTGGGCCGGCAGGTCGACGGAAGCCGACCTGATGCGAGTCGCGGCCGAGTTGCGCGCGGCGAACTGGGCGCGGCAAAAAGCGCGCGGCATCAGCGTGATTCCGTCGAACGATTTCTCGCTCTACGATCAGGTGCTCGACACCAGCGTGATGGTCGGTGCGATTCCCGACATCTATGGATGGAGAGGGGGGCCTGTCTCGCTTTCCACCTATTTCGCCATGGCCCGTGGCACCCAGGCCGAAATCGCTGGGCATTGCTGCGCCAATGGCCATCACCACGGGGATTCGACACCGCAGGGCGTTCCGGCTCAGGAGATGACCAAGTGGTTTGATACGAACTACCACTACATGGTTCCGGAGTTCTCCGCCGGGCAGAGGTTTCAACTCGCAGCGCTCAAGCCGCTCGAAGAGTACCGCGAGGCGAAAGCGCTGGGCTATGA
>NZ_QUML01000115.1:0-513 GCF_010907025.1 Rhodopseudomonas sp. BR0G17
GGCTTATCGAGGTAATGCCTAATCTTTGTCAATTCGAACGACGGCGAATTCTTCACCATCAGGATCGATAGGCGCGCCGACATCTCACGCAGCTCGAGCGGGCTGCGTAGCGGACGCGGCGTGTAGTGGGGCGCCCAAACGCGGGGAGCGAAGATCCCCTGCCCCGGCCGCTGGATCGGCGTCTTGTAGACCTGCGTCGTCTCGCCGAGCATCTCTGAAACGAATTCCGACGTCTCGAGGTCGTTGATCTGGATAAACAGTTTGATCTGCGAGCCGGATACCGTGGTGATGCGCGTGTTCTTCCCATAGAGCTCGTCGAGCTGTGCGAGGTCCTGCATGACGATCGCCATGCGGAAGCCGTAGCCGGCGCTGATCGTGATCTTCGAAATCAACGAGTCCATGCGCCCGACATGGTAGAACTCGTCGAGCATCAGCAGCACCTGGTGCGGCTCGTCGTCGCCCGGGATCTTGACCATCAGCAGGTCGTGAATCTGCTGGAACAGGATGCGGATC
>NZ_QUML01000116.1:0-511 GCF_010907025.1 Rhodopseudomonas sp. BR0G17
GACCAAGAAGCGATCCGCGGTCGGGAGCGTTTGATGCCGCCAGCCGGCAGTGCCGCTTCGTCCTCGCGGCTGCCGCCGGCGCTTAATATCATCGCTCTATCGAGCTTCGCGGCCTCGCTGTCGACGCGCGCGCTCGATCCGGTTCTGCCGCGGATCGCCGACGATTTCTCCGTCACGATCACCACCGCGGCCGGGCTCGCGGCGGTCACCGCCTTCACCTTCGCGGTGGTGCAGCCTGCGATCGGCGCGCTCGGCGATCTGTTCGGCAAAGCGCGGTTGATGATCATCTGCCTGGCGCTGCTCGGCTTCGCCAATCTGCTCGGCGCGCTGTCGTCGTCATTCGCGGTGCTGTTCGTCTGCCGTATCCTCGCGGGCATCGGCGCCGGCGGCGTGTTTCCGGTGGCGCTCGGCCTTGCGGCCGATCTGGTCACGGTGGATCGGCGGCAGATCGCGATCGGTCGCGTGCTCGGCGGCTCGATGGCCGGCAATCTGCTCGGCGCTTCGGCGTCGG
>NZ_QUML01000117.1:0-510 GCF_010907025.1 Rhodopseudomonas sp. BR0G17
GCAGGGATATCCCGGCAACTGCAGTTTCGTCAGCTTCGAAGCCTGCCGCTACGCAGCGCAGGGCGCGGGCGGCAACTGCGTGGCGAATCCTCGCTACAGCGCCTGGAGCGCTGGCTACCGCGCATACGACTATAATGACGCCTATGGCTATGACGCCGACTGATCGCAGGCGTGTGCGGGCCCGGTTCGCTCTGTGCGACCGGGCTCAGTGCGTCTGATCAAGGGTCGTCGTCTGATTCAGTCTGTTGATCCGACCGGTCACCCGTGCCCGACTCGAACCCAGATCAGCCGCGACGCTCGTTACGGCTGTAGTTCGAGAAGTGCCCCTCGCGTGCCGCTTGGGCGCGTGCGGCTTTGATCAGACTCTTGCTCTTGCCGGGCGCTGCCGGGCGCGACACCAGTCGCTCCATCCGCCGGCTGCCGCAGGCCGGGCCGGGCGGCTTGTCGTCGAAACCGACCAGCAATTCGCTGTCCTTGTCGCATTGCTTACAATGGAAACCGTAAAGCGGC
>NZ_QUML01000118.1:0-508 GCF_010907025.1 Rhodopseudomonas sp. BR0G17
CCCGCGACACGTCGTCTGAAGCTGGCGATCACTCGCACCTGCCGGCGTTCTTGTTGCGCCCCGTGCGCGCGCGGGGCTGACCTGCGCTTGGAACCTGAAGGCGTTTAACCACGCCTTCACCCACCGACCTTAGGTTCACGCCGTTTCAGGGCGATGCGTTGAGAAACGCCGGATCGGAGGGTGGCTGGTGGCCGCTAAGCAGGACGACCACAACCGCACCATGGCCTATGCCGAGGTCGCTCTCTCCCAGATCAAGGCGCTCCGACAAAGCGCGGCTCCGCGCAACTACGAGATCTGGTACATCTACGCAACCGGCCATAATCCGGCGCTGAACAAGGCGATCAACGACACGCTGACACAGCGCGGTCGCCTCAGCGACGCCGATCTCGACCAACTCTACGACGATTACTTGTCGCAAGGGCAGACGACCGACCGGATCGACCGGATCGGCGAACGGGTCGCCAGCGAGGTCGACGACATCATGGTGTTGCTCGCCGAGACGCTCGGC
>NZ_QUML01000119.1:0-506 GCF_010907025.1 Rhodopseudomonas sp. BR0G17
CAATAGCCCTGCAGGGAGAAGTAGAAGCGCTGAGCGCCGTTTGCCGTACTGATGTCAACGAAATACGGATCGCTGCGCGGATCTCTCGGCGTGGTCGGGTAGGTGGTTGTGCAGCCGCCATCGCCGCCGGAACAGACCTGTTGCGGCTTCGAAAGGTCGGCGCAGAGACTGCCGTTGGGCGACGCGGACACTCCCTCGCTGCCGTCCGCCCCTGATTGGACAGGCGTCAACCCTGCCGGACATGCCTGATAGGGCTCATAGCCCAGACCACTGGCATTGCCTTCGGGGCAGGACGGCCACCCGCCGCCCTTCGCCAATTGACGAAACAACGTCTGCATCACCGGCACGCAATAGGGAATGCCCGACCACCCTGGCGCGCTGGCGGCCGCACATAGCAAGACCTTGCACCCGAAGGACGCATCCTGCGCGCGAGCGCGGTGGACGGCGCCCGGTACGCACAGCAGGCCGAGGGCGATCAACAGGGCGGCACCGCGCTTCATCCATCC
>NZ_QUML01000011.1:0-162052 GCF_010907025.1 Rhodopseudomonas sp. BR0G17
GGATAGGCGATCGCCTCGCCGCATGCCGCCACCGCACGGCCGAGGCCGTCGCTGTCCCAAGCCTTGCGGGCGATCTCGATGAAGGCGCGGCCCTGCGACAATGTCTCGAGCTGGCGTTCTGCCGAGGCGACGAACGCCGCGGCGAGTTCGGCGACGGCGGACAGGCCGGCGTCATCGCCGCGCTCGGTGGCGCGGTAAGCGTGGCTGAGCAGCACCGCGTCACAGAATCCGGCGCCATGCTGCAGCATCGCGTCGAGCCAATCGCGCAGCGTCGCAGCGTCTGTGACGTCGCCCGCCTCCACCGCCCATTCGATGCCGCTGGAATACGAGAACGCGCCGACCGGGAACGCCGGCGACAGCCAGGTCATCAGCCGGAACAGCGCGGCGCTCTGCTCCGCCGGCAGCGGCTGCGCCGACGCCTCCGGCTCAGTGCTCATGCTTGTGCGAATGGCCGCAGTGCTCGTCATGGACATGATGGTCGTGGCCATGATGATCATGCCCGCAGCAGCCGCCATCAGCGTGATCGTGGTCATGATGCGCGTGACCATGATGGCCATGATCGTGATGGCCGTGACCATGGTGGTGATCGTGGTGAGCGTGATCATGCTGGCCATGATCGTGGTGCGCGTGCGCCGCCTCGCCGCTGTCGTGCGGCGGTGCGTAGGCGCCGCCTTCTGGATCGAACGGCGCTTCGATCTCCACCACCTTGCCGCCGAGGCCGCGGACCATGTCGGCGATGACGTGGTCGCGGCGGATGCGCAGCGCTTTCGCCATCAGTTGCGTCGGCAGATGGCGGTTGCCGAGATGCCAGGCGAGCCGCACCAGGTGCTGCGGATCATGGCCGCGGATCTCGAGCAGCGGCTCCGGCGCCGCAACCACTTCCACCAGCCGCCCGTCTTCCAGCACCAGCGCGTCGCCGCCGCGCAGCGCTACCGCCTGCTCCAGATCGAGCAGGAACGACAGTCCCCGCGTCCCGGTCATCGCCATGCGGCGGCGATGCCGGTCGTCGAAATCGAGCACGACGGTGTCGGCCGGGGTGTCGGTCCAGCGATGCTGGCCGCGGACGGCGGTGGCGCGGATCATGGTGTCTCCTATCTGGTCACGACGTTCGCCGGCGTGATGATCTCGATTTTGGGCGGCGCGGCGAAGCAGGTGACGGCGACGCGACCGAACGTCTTCATGTGCTCGGCCTTGCGATGCGGCTCCAGCGCTTCGGCGTTCTCCCACTGCTCGACGAACACCATCTTGGAAGGTTCGGTGACGCTCTCGTGCAGGTCGTAGGCGATGTTGCCGGGCTCCTTGCGCGTCTCGGCGATGCAGGCTTTGGCAGCGGCGATCAGTTCGGCACGCATTTCGGGCTTCACGGTCAAAGTGGCGACGACATAGATCACGAATATTCCTCCCGGCGGTTTGTGTCTGCAAGGCCGGACATGCGCCGGCGCGCGGGACATTAGGCGGATGCGTCGGGGATGCAAAGGGGATGGCACAACGCTTGAGGCGCCAGTGAGCGCGCACCTCGCCACCCACACCACCGTCATCGCCCGGCTTGACCGGGCGACCCAGTATTCCAGGGCGTTCGCCGCGGAATCCAGCGCCAAAGGCGAGCGCTCTGGGATACTGGGTCCCCCGCTTTCGCGGGGGATGACGATTGTTGGTGTGGCGGCTGCTGTGCTTCGCCCCGCCCTCAGAACATGAAGTAGCGCTGCGCCAGCGGCAGCACGTCGGCCGGGGCACAGGTCAGGAGCTCGCCGTCGGCGCGGACTTCGTAGGTCTCGGGATCGACTTCGAGCTTCGGCGTGGCATCGTTGTGGATCATGCTCTTCTTGGAGATGCCGCCGCGGACGTTGCTGATCGGGACCAGCTTCTTGGCGATGCCGAGGTCACGGGCGAGATTGCCGGCGGCGGCGGCCTGCGAGGTGAACACCACCGACGACGCCGTCAGCGCCTTGCCGAAGGCGCCGAACATCGGCTGATAGTGCACCGGCTGCGGCGTCGGGATCGAGGCGTTGGGATCGCCCATCGGCGCCGCGACGATGCTGCCGCCCTTGATGATGCAGTCCGGCTTGACGCCGAAGAACGCCGGCGACCACAGCACCAGGTCGGCCATCTTGCCGGTCTCGACCGAGCCGATCAGCTTCGACACACCATGGGCGATCGCCGGATTGATCGTGTACTTGGCAATGTAGCGCTTAACGCGAAAATTATCATTCCGCGAGGAGTCCTGCGGCAGCGCGCCGCGCTGCTTCTTCATCTTGTCCGCGGTCTGCCAGGTGCGGATGATCACTTCGCCGAGCCGGCCCATCGCCTGACTGTCCGACGACATCATCGACAGCGCGCCGAGGTCGTGCAGGATGTCTTCCGCCGCGATCGTCTCCTTGCGGATACGGCTCTCGGCGAAGGCGAGATCCTCGGCGATCGACGGATCGAGATGGTGGCACACCATCAGCATGTCGAGATGCTCGTCGATGGTGTTCTTGGTGAACGGCCGCGTCGGATTGGTCGACGACGGCAGCACGTTTTCGAGGCTCGCGACCTTGATGATGTCCGGCGCGTGGCCGCCGCCGGCGCCTTCGGTATGGAAGGCGTGAATGGTGCGGCCCTTGAATGCCTTCACGGTGTCTTCAACGAAGCCCGACTCGTTGAGCGTGTCGGTGTGGATCATCACCTGGATGTCGTAGGCGTCGGCGACGGTGAGGCAATTGTCGATCGCCGCCGGTGTCGTGCCCCAGTCCTCGTGCAGCTTGAGCGCGCACGCCCCGCCTTCGATCATCTCCTTCAGCGGGTCGGGCAGCGCGGCGTTGCCCTTGCCGGAGATGCCGAGATTGACCGGGAAGGCATCGAACGACTGAATCATCCGGCCGATATGCCACGGTCCCGGCGTGCAAGTGGTCGCAAACGTGCCGTGAGACGGGCCGGTGCCGCCGCCCAGCATCGTGGTGACGCCGCTCATCAGCGCATGTTCGATCTGCTGCGGGCAGATGAAATGGATGTGGCTGTCGAAGCCGCCGGCGGTGAGGATCTTGCCTTCGCCGGCGATCACGTCGGTGCCGGGGCCGATGATGATATCGACATTGGGCTGAATGTCCGGATTGCCGGCCTTGCCGATCGCGGTGATCAGGCCGGCCGTGATGGCAACGTCGGCTTTGACAATGCCCCAATGGTCGACGATCAGCGCGTTGGTGATCACCGTATCGGCAGCGCCGCCCTTATTGGTCACCTGCGACTGGCCCATCCCGTCGCGGATCACCTTGCCGCCGCCGAATTTCACCTCCTCGCCATAAGTGGTGAGATCCTTCTCGACCTCGATGATCAGATCGGTGTCGGCGAGCCGGACGCGGTCGCCGGTGGTCGGGCCGAACATGTCGGCATAGACGGAACGTGCAATCTTGGTGCTCACAACACGGCCCTCCCGCGCGCGGCGGTTTCGTCGAACAAACGTTCGAGGTGATCGTCGACGCCGCGGCAGCCGGCCGCGACCTTTTCGGCCCAATCGAGATAGTCGAGCAGCCGGTCGCGCTCCCAATCGTCCGGCGGCGCCAGGATCAGCGAGCGAAGATTGCTGATCTTGTCGGCGAGCTTGATCATCTTGGCGCGCGGCGCCAGATGCGGCGCGTGCTCTATCTGCAGCCGCTTGCGCTCGGCCTTCGGCAGCGTCTTGTCGTCGGTGCAGGCGACGACCAGCTCGGCGACGTCTTCGCTGAACAGCTCGGCGAGATCGTCGCGGGTGACGCCGGTGTCCTCGATGGTGTCGTGCAGCCAGCCTGCGGCCACCAGCGGCGCATCGGCGCCGTCCGTCGCGACCGTCAGCAGCAGCGCAACCTCGGCGAGGTGATTGACGTAAGGCTCCTTGTCGGCGCCCTTGCGCCGCGTCCCGGCATGTTTTCGCGCGGCGAAGTCGGCAGCGCGAGACACCAGCACGAGATCCGTCATTACAGCTTGCCCATCACGTCGCCGCGGAAGCCGTAGATGGAGCGGCTGCCGGCGAGCGCGACCAGCTGGACGTCGCGGCTCTGGCCGGGCTCGAAGCGCACGGCGGTGCCGGCCGCGATGTCCAGCCGCATGCCGCGGGCCTTGTCGCGGTCGAATTGCAGCGCCGGGTTGGTTTCGAAGAAGTGATAGTGCGAGCCGACCTGGATCGGCCGGTCGCCGGTGTTGGCCACCGTCAGCGTCACCGTGGCGCGCCCGGCGTTGAGCTCGATCTCGCCGTCTTCGATGAACAGTTCACCGGGGATCATCGACTTTCTCCTACAAGCTCATGGTTCGAGACGCCCGACTACGCTCTTCGAGCGCCGCCGGGCTCCTCACCATGAGGGCTTCGACTCGCACGGCCCTCATCCTGAGGAGCGCCCGCAGGGCGCGTCTCGAAGGATGGGCGACAGGGAAACACACCGCCACTACCGGATCGGCTGGTGCACGGTGACGAGCTTGGTGCCGTCGGGGAATGTGGCTTCGACCTGGATGTCGTGAATCATTTCAGCAATGCCGTCCATGCACTGGTCGCGGGTGATCACCTGGGCGCCGGCGTGCATCAGTTCGGCGACGCTGCGGCCGTCGCGCGCACCCTCGACGATGAAATCGGTGATCAGCGCCACGGCCTCGGGATGGTTGAGCTTGACGCCGCGCTCGAGCCGGCGGCGGGCGACCATCGCTGCCATCGAGACCAGCAGCTTGTCCTTTTCGCGGGGGGAGAGGTTCATGAAGGCACTCGATCGAATGAGCCTGAAATTCGGACGCGACGCGGGATCAACTCAGCCACAGCCGCGGCAGCGCGCGGCCGGCGGCGCGGCCGAGAACGGTCATCATGTCGGCGCGCAGCTTTGCGGCATTTTGGGCGCAGAACCGGGCCATTGCAAACCCATTCCACGCCGAAATCCCAAGCTCGGCGCCGAACGTATCGGCCGCCTCGCGCAGCCGCTCGACCAGCGCCGCATCGCCCGGCACAATCAATGCGGTGCCGATCGCGACGCCGGCTTTGGCCACTGCAGGGCGTGCCAAGAGGGCACCGATCTCGCCATCGAGCCGCACGGTTTCGGCGAACACTAGTTTGCCGCCCCGCCGCATCCGCCAGCGGTCGACGAAGCTGCCGTGCTGCATGGTCTCGCCCATCGCCGAGCGGCCGAAGATCACCATCTCGGACAGCAGCAGCGAAGCATCGCCCGCAAGCTCGATATCGATCCGGCGCTCGGCGCGGGCCCGATCGAACAGGATGGTCTCCTGCGGCAGCCACGCCAGATGGCCGCCACTCGCGACCTTGAGGGTGATATCGAGCTGCGCGGCAGGACCATGCGAGCGATACACCTTCTCGGCCGCCGCCGTGGTCAGCGTCAGCCGCGCATCGGCCTGAACGTCGAGGCTGATGCTGAAGCGATCCCCACCGGCGACGCCGCCGGCGGTGTTCACCAGCACAGCCGACAGCCCCTGCTGCTCCGGCGATGGAAAGCGCACCCGGAGCGATCCGGCTTCGTGCACCGGTCCGCGCCGTGTGACGCCGCCATCCGCCCGCACCTCGACGGCCACTTCGCCGACCGCGCGATTGGCGGCGAAGGTCTGCGAGGTGATGAGGCTGGTATCGGTCGCGATCATGCCGAGTATCCGCGGCGCTGCCACGCCGGTCGCGCGCTCCCTCGTCCCGAGCACGGCGAGCTCCCTCGCCCCGCTGTTGCGGGGAGAGGGCTGGGGTGAGGGGCGACGCGGGTCGCAGGCTCTCGGCTCTGCGGAAGCGCCCCCTCACCCGATCGGCATCGCTGCGCGACGCAGATCGACCTCTCCGCGCGCGCGGGGAGAGGTGAAGAGAGGCGCGCGTGGTGATGCCGAAGCTGATGAGTCAAAAGTCGTCCTACAGCGCCATCTGCCGGCTGATCTCGGCGGGGTCGAGGGTGGCGCGGTCGCAGGTGTACTTCACCGCGCCGCGATCCATCACCGCGAAGCTGTCGCCGAGCTCGCAGGCGAAATCGAGATATTGTTCGACCAGCACAATGGCGATGTTGCCGAGATTGCGCAAATACGAAATCGCCCGGCCGATGTCCTTGATGATCGACGGTTGAATGCCCTCGGTCGGCTCGTCGAGCAGCAGCACCTTGGGCCGCATCACCAGCGCGCGGCCGATCGCGAGCTGCTGCTGCTGGCCGCCGGACAGGTCGCCGCCGCGCCGCTTCAGCATCGAATTGAGCACCGGAAACAGCGAGAACACATCGTCGGGGATCGACTTGTCGGCGCGCTTCAGCGGCGCGTAGCCAGTCTTGAGATTCTCTTCGACCGTGAGCAGCGGAAAGATCTCGCGGCCCTGCGGCACCAGCGAGATGCCGCGTCGCGCCCGCTCATACGGCTTCAGATGCGAGATGTCGGTGCCGTCGAAGGTGATCGCGCCGGACGAGATCGGCTGCTGTCCCACCAGCGCACGCAGCAGGCTGGTCTTGCCGACGCCGTTGCGGCCGAGCACGCAGGTGACCTTGCCGGGCTCCGCCGCGATCGACACACCCCGGAGCGCCTGCGCGGCGCCGTAGTACAGATTGATATTGTCGACGGTGAGCATGGGCTCGTCCTCAATATGTAACTTCAGCAAGAGCCGGCGTACTCGGCACGGCCGTCGTCCCGTCCACGGCCGTCATCCCCCGCGGATGCGTGGGATCCAGTACGCCGCAGCGCTGCGGTGAACACGCGGCTCCCTGGGATACTGGGTCGCCCGCCTGCGCGGGCGATGACGGTGCAGCGTGGGGAGACGGCGCGAGAAACAAGCCAGCAAGAATCATCCTCACCGCCCCAGATACACTTCCACGACCCGGTCGTTGGCCGAGACGTCGTCGATCGAGCCTTCGGCCAGCACGGTGCCTTCGTGCAGGCAGGTGACCTTGACGCCGAGTTCGCGCACGAAGGTCATGTCGTGCTCGACCACCATCACGGTCTTGTCGTGGCTGTTGATCTCGCGCAGCAGCTCCGCGGTCTGCTGGGTTTCGACGTCGGTCATGCCGGCGACCGGTTCGTCGACCAGCAGCACCTTGGGGTCCTGCGCCAGCAGCATGCCGATCTCCAGCCACTGCTTCTGGCCGTGCGACAGCGAGCCGGCCAGCCGGTCGCGCGCGTCGCGCAAGCGGATGATGTCGAGCACGCGCTCGATCCGCTCGCTCTCGTCCCTGCTCCGCCGCCAGAACAGCGTGCCGCGGACGCTGTGATCGACGTTGAGGGCCAGCAGAAGATTGTCCTCGATGGTCTGGCTTTCGAACACCGTCGGCTTCTGGAATTTGCGGCCGATGCCGAGCTTGGCGATCTCGGTCTCGTCGAGTTTGGTGAGGTCGACGGTGCCGTCGAACACCACCTCGCCTTTGTCCGGCTTGGTCTTGCCGGTGATGATATCCATCATCGTGGTCTTGCCGGCGCCGTTCGGGCCGATGATCGCCCGCATCTCGCCGGGTTCCAGCGTCAGCGACAGGTTGTTGATGGCGTGGAAGCCATCGAACGAGACGTGGACGCCGTCGAGATACAGCATCGCCGAGGTCGAGCGGGTTTCGAGCATGCTCATGACGTCACTCCGCCGGCTTCGGTTGGATCACGCCGTCTTCCCGCGCCGCGCTGTCCGCGGTGTCGGTCGGCGGCAGCTTGCGCGAGGCCAGCCACGCATTGACGGTGCCGACGATGCCTTTCGGCAGCAGCAGCGTCACCGCCACGAACAGGGCGCCGAGCATGAACAGCCAATACGGCGCCAGCGGCCCGGAGGTGAACACGGTCTTGGCGTAGTTGACGACGATCGCACCCAGCGCAGCACCCACCAGCGTGCCGCGGCCGCCGACCGCGACCCAGATCACCGCCTCGATCGAATTGCCGGGGGCGAATTCGCTCGGATTGATGATGCCGACCTGCGGCACGTACAGCGCGCCCGCGACGCCGGCCATACAGGCCGACAGCGTGAACACGAACAGCTTGTAGGACTCGACACGGTAGCCGAGGAAACGGGTGCGGCTTTCGGCATCGCGGATCGCGATCAGCACCTTGCCGAGCTTGGAGGTGACGACCGCCCGGCAGATGAAGAAGCCGATCGCCAGCGCCAGACAGCTCAGCATGAACAGCGCCGCGCGGGTGCCGTCGGCCTGGACGTTGAAGCCGAGAATGTCCTTGAAATCGGTCAGGCCGTTATTGCCGCCGAAACCGAAATCGTTGCGGAAGAACGCCAGCAGCAGCGCATAGGTCATCGCTTGCGTAATGATCGACAGATACACACCGGTGACGCGGGAGCGGAATGCCAGCCAGCCGAAGCCAAACGCGAGCAGGCCCGGCACCAGCAGCACCATCACGGCCGCAAACCAGAACATGTCGAAGCCGTACCAGTACCAGGGCAGCTCCTTCCAATTCAGGAACACCATGAAGTCCGGCAGGGTCGGATTGGCATAGACGCCGCGGGTGCCGATCTGACGCATCAGATACATGCCCATCGCGTAGCCGCCGAGCGCGAAGAACGCGCCGTGGCCGAGCGAGAGGATGCCGCAATAGCCCCAGATCAGGTCGATCGACAGCGCGAGCAGCGCATAGCAGACGTATTTGCCAAACAGCGAGATCAGATAGGTCGGCACGTGCAGCGCCGAAGACTCCGGCGTCAGCAGATTGAGCAGCGGCAGCAGGATTCCAATCGCGGCGAGCAGCACCAGAAAGATCGTCGCCCCGCGATCGAGCGAGCGGGTCAGGATGTGCGGGGTCATTGGCACAGCCCCCGCACCGCAACACCACGCACGTCCCTCACGCATACACTCAAAGCGATCGCATCGAGAGTTTCGAAAGCCATCGCACCGGAGCCTTCTTCACCCTCCCCTAGAGGGGGAGGGTCGGCGGGTAGCGCGCGAAGCGCGGTGCACGCCGGGGTGGGGTGAGCCGCGGGCACGGCGGATGAACTCTTCGCCACCCCACCCCGCTCGCTGCGCGAGCGACCCTCCCCCTCCAGGGGAGGGTGAACCGCAGCAGCGAGCACTGAGCCCGTGGCAAGTGTCCTCACCCCAGCCCTCTCCCGCAGGCGGGAGAGGGAGTCAGGCTGCGGCGCGGAGCGGAGGTGGTGCATTCCGATCATCCTCATGCCTCCACCGCACGGCCCTTGAGCGCGAACAGGCCGCGGGGGCGCTTTTGGATGAACAGGATGATCAGCACCAGGATGGCGATCTTGCCCAGCACGGCGCCGGCGACCGGCTCCAGGAACTTGTTGGCGATGCCGAGCGAGAACGCGCCGACCAGCGTGCCCCACAGGTTTCCGACGCCGCCGAACACCACCACCATGAAGCTGTCGATGATGTAGCTCTGGCCGAGGTTCGGCGAGACGTTGTCGATCTGCGACAGCGCCACGCCGGCAATGCCGGCGATGCCGGAGCCGAGCCCGAAGGTCAGCGCGTCGACCCGCGACGTGGCGATGCCCATCGACGCCGCCATCCGGCGGTTCTGCGTCACCGCCCGCATCTCGAGGCCGAGCGAGGTGTAGCGCAGCATCGCCAGCAGCAGGGCGAACACCGCCAGCGTGAAGCACAGAATCCACAGCCGGTTGTAGGTGATGGTCATCTCGCCGAGTTCGAATGCGCCGCTCATCCAGCTCGGATTGCCGACCTCGCGATTGGTCGGGCCGAACAGCGTGCGCACCGCCTGCTGCAGGATCAGCGACAGGCCCCAGGTGGCGAGCAGCGTTTCCAAAGGACGGCCGTAGAGGAAGCGGATCACGGTGCGCTCGATCAGAACGCCGATCGCGCCGGCGACCAGGAAGGCGAGCGGCACCGCGATCAGCAGCGAGTAGTCGAACAGCGCCGGATAGCGGGTGCGAATCGCTTCCTGCACCACGAAGGTGGTGTAGGCGCCGAGCATCACCATCTCGCCATGGGCCATGTTGATCACGCCCATCACGCCGAAGGTGATGGCGAGCCCGATCGCGGCGAGCAGCAGCACCGAGCCGAGCGACAGCCCGTACCAGGCATTTTGCACCATCGACCAGATCGCCAGATTGCGCTCGATCGATGCCTTGGCGCCGGCGATGCCGCTGGCGACAGCGGGGCTCTGGTTCGACGGCGCGCCGGTGAGCAGCGCCATCGCTTCCTGATCGCCGCGCGCCTTGATGGTGGCGATCGCGTCCAGCTTGTCGGCATCGGAGGCGCCCTGCTTGAACAGCAGGATCGAGGCCCGCGCCTCAGTGAAGGCGCGCTTGGCGGCGGCGTTCTTTTCCGCCTTCAGCGCCGCCTCGACGGTCGGCAGCATAGTCTCGTCGTGCGACTTGAACACCGACTGCGCCGCCTGGATCCGCTTGTCGAGATCCGGCGACAGCAGAGTCAGACCGGCCATCGCGCCGGCGACGACGCGGCGCAGCTTGTTGTTGAGCCGCACCGCGCTGGCCTTGGCCGGCAGCGCACCGACCGCCTCGCCGGTCGCCGCATTGGCGATCTTGCCGTCGTAGGTCTTGATGAAGGCCGCCTTGCTGTCCGGATCGGCGTAGAGCTTGCCGTCCTGCAGCGCGGTGATGATCACCGCAGCGCGCGGATTGCCGCTGGCGACCAGCTTGCCGATCGCGTCCTCGCTGTCGGAGAAGGAATCTTGGGCGAATTGCGCGATGGCGTCCTCATAGGGACCGGCCACTGCCGGCAAGCTCCCCAATGTGGCGAACGCGATCGCGACCGCGGCAAACAGAATGCGCGTCAGATGGATGAGAGGCACTGAAGTATCCCGGCAAGGATGAAGGTGCGTCGGAGGATGGAAAGGGCGGCGCGCACCGGCGTCGCCGCCCTTTCGCTTGTCGGACGTCAGCGGATGATCAGGAGAACCGTCAGGTGCCCTGGCCGCCGCACTTCTTGGTCACGGTGTTGTAGTTGCCGCACTTCAGCGTCACCCAGTCACCGATCAGGTCCTTCGAGCCTTCCAGCTCCTTCGACCAGGCGTCGCCCGGCACCAGGCCCGGAGTCTTCCACACCACGTCGAACTGGCCGTCGGCCTTGATCTCGCCGATGAACACCGGCTTGGTGATGTGGTGGTTCGGCAGCATTTCAGAGATGCCGCCGGTCAGGTTCGGAGCCTTGGTGCCCGGCAGCGCGTCGATCACCTTGTCCGGATCGACCGAGCCGGCCTTCTCGACCGCCTTCACCCACATGTTGAAGCCGATCACGTGCGCTTCCATCGGGTCGTTGGTCACGCGCTTCGGATTCTTGGTGTAGGCCTGCCAGTCCTTGATGAACTGCTCGTTCTCGGGGGTCTTGATCGACTGGAAGTAATTCCAGGCGGCGAGATGGCCGACCAGCGGCTTGGTGTCGATACCGGCGAGCTCTTCTTCGCCGACCGAGAACGCCACCACCGGAATGTCGGTGGCCTTGATGCCCTGGTTGCCGAGCTCCTTGTAGAACGGCACGTTGGCGTCGCCGTTGATGGTGGACACCACGGCGGTCTTCTTGCCGGCCGAGCCGAACTTCTTGATGTCGGCGACGATGGTCTGCCAGTCCGAGTGGCCGAACGGGGTGTAGTTGATCATGATGTCTTCGGACTTGACGCCCTTCGACTTCAGATAGGCTTCGAGGATCTTGTTGGTGGTGCGCGGATAGACGTAGTCGGTGCCCGCCAGCACCCAGCGCTCAACCTTTTCTTCCTTGGCGAGATAGTCGACCGCCGGGATCGCCTGCTGGTTCGGCGCGGCGCCGGTGTAGAACACGTTGCGCTCGCTCTCCTCGCCTTCGTACTGCACCGGATAGAACAGGATCGAATTCAGCTCCTTGAACACCGGCAGCACCGACTTGCGCGACACCGAGGTCCAGCAGCCGAACACCACCGAAACCTTGTCCTTGGTGATCAGCTCGCGGGCCTTCTCCGCAAACAGCGGCCAGTTCGACGCCGGATCTACTACCACCGCCTCGAGCTTCTTGCCGAGCACGCCACCCTTCTTGTTCTGCTCGTCGATCAGAAACAGCACCGTGTCTTTCAGCGTGGTCTCGCTGATCGCCATGGTGCCGGACAGCGAATGCAGCACGCCCACCTTGATGGTGTCGTCCGCCGCCTTGGCCGGCCCGAACGCCGACAGGCCCAGAGCCAGGCCGGCCGCCGCGGCCAGCCAGCTCCGGCGGCTGATCGGGCTCGCTCCGAGTCGCTTGGTTTCAATACGCATGAGGTGTCATCTCCCTGACGCAGACATGATGCGCGGCCCCAACGGCCGTCTGCGGCAAGGAAGATCGCAAGAAGTATGCCATGCCCTCGGATGCGCCTAAGGCGATGATCCTGCGGGACAATTCTTATTTGAGCAAAGTTCGGCGCGAGCCCTTCAGCCCAATGAATGGGCAGAAGCAATGACCGCACATTGGCCATTCAGCACAACAAATCATCAAATGTTCGCAAGCTGATTAATTATTGCACTTTCCTGCCGATCGCGAAGGAACAGCAATTCGACCTTGAAAGCAGTGCAGCGATGTTCCATATGACTGTGAGAGACCTAGAGAATCATCAGGTCGTTGCGAGCCGCGTGTTCTGATCCCGCGTTCTGTCCTGAACAGCGGTTTCTGGTTCGCCTTTCATCCGATAATAGCCGACGTTCCGGACACGCGAGCGTCTCAGAGTTTCCAAGCGCTCCCGACGGGCTCCGTCGGGCGTTTGCTTTCATGATGGAAAGAACCAACCTTTTGACCTCATTTCAGGAATTCGGCCTCGCCGATCCGATCGCTCGCGCTCTTCAGGAAGAAAACTACCACACCCCCACGCCGATCCAGGCGCAGACTATCCCCCTCGCCCTCGCCGGCCGCGACGTCGTCGGCATCGCCCAGACCGGCACCGGCAAGACCGCCTCATTCGCGCTGCCGATCCTGCACCGCCTGCTGCAGAACCGGATCAAGCCGGCCTCCAAGACCTGCCCCGTGCTGGTGCTGAGCCCGACCCGCGAGCTCTCCGGCCAGATCCTCGACAGCTTCAATGCCTATGGCCGCCACATCCATCTCAGCGCCGCGCTGGCGATCGGCGGCGTGCCGATGGGCCGCCAGGTTCGCAGCCTGATGGGCGGCGTCGACGTGCTGGTCGCCACTCCGGGCCGGTTGCTCGACCTCGTGCAAGGCAATGCGCTCAAGCTCGCGCATGTCGAATTCCTGGTGCTGGACGAAGCCGACCGCATGCTCGACATGGGGTTCATCAACGACATCCGGAAGATCGTCGCCAAGCTGCCGATCAAGCGGCAGACGCTGTTCTTCTCGGCCACCATGCCGAAGGATATCGCCGACCTCGCCGAGCAGATGCTGCGTGACCCCGCCCGCGTGGCGGTGACGCCGGTGTCCTCGACGGTGGAGCGGATCAACCAGCGGGTGATCCAGCTCGACCATTCCGCCAAGCCGGCCGCGCTCGCCCAGATCCTCAAGGACGACAAGGTCAATCAGGCGCTGGTCTTCACCCGCACCAAGCATGGTGCCGACAAGGTGGTGAAGGGCCTCGCGCGGGCAGGTATTACCGCCGACGCGATCCACGGTAACAAGTCGCAGAACTACCGCGAGCGCGTGCTGGCGGCATTCCGTACCGGCGAATTGCGCACCCTGGTAGCGACCGATATCGCCGCGCGCGGTATCGACGTCGACGGCGTGTCGCACGTGGTCAACTTCGACCTGCCGAATATCCCCGAGACTTACGTCCACCGCATCGGCCGCACCGCGCGCGCCGGAGCGGACGGCACTGCAATCTCGCTTTGCGCCGGCGAAGAGATGGCGTATCTGCGCGACATCGAAAAACTGATCAAGGTGTCGTTGCCGAAGGAAGATCGTCGCACCCCGGGCGCCCATGCCGCTCCCACCCCGCCGCCGCATCGCGGTCCCCGTCAAGCGCCTCACGGCCATTCTCCGCGCAGCGGCGATGCACCGACGCGGGGAAAGAATCGTCGGCGCCACGGTCCCGCAGCCGGGCCCGCCCGCCAGTCGGACGCCAGCCGCCACGAGGCGGCGCCGCGCTCCCAGCACGGTGGCAACGGTGAGGGTCTGCAGGGCGTCGCGTTTTTGCAGCGCAAAAACCGCCCCGCACCGACCGCTCATCAGCACCGCCCGCACCGCTAACGAACAGCCGATCTGGAGATACCGATGGCCAAAGAAGAGCTGATCCAGTTCGAAGGACTGGTGACCGAAATTCTCCCCGACGCGCGCTACCGCGTGCAGCTCGATACCGGACACGAAATCGTCGCCTATACCGCCGGCAAGATGAAGAAGAATCGCATCAAGACGCTGGCTGGCGACCGGGTCACGGTCGAGATGTCCCCGTACGATCTGGAAAAAGGTCGGCTGATCTTCCGTCATAAGGACGAGCGTCCGGGCGGCCCGCCGCGCAGCGGTCCGCCGCGCGGTCAGTTCCGCCGTCGCTAAGGCAGACTGCCTAACAACAAGGCGCTTTGCCGACCGGCAAAGCGCCCGACAGCCCCCTACTTCCGGAACCTCCGCGGCTCAAAAAATCGCGCATGCCAGGATTGTTTTGGGGACAGGCTTCGCATAATATCTGTTAATCGATTTTCGGCCGGACGACATTAGCTATCCACCGGTACAGCCGGTTCAGAACGCTGACGACCCTTCCAAAAATTCGATCTCACCAGCCCACCGAGACAAAGTGGGCATCGACCGTGTCTATATTGAGAAGGGACTACCACCCGTGAGCATGGGAACCGTGAAGTGGTTCAACGCGACCAAGGGCTACGGCTTCATCCAGCCGGATGATGGCGGCAACGACGTGTTCGTGCACATCAGCGCTGTCGAGCGTGCCGGTCTCGGCACCCTGCGCGAGGGCCAGAAGATCAGCTACGAAATCGTCGCCGATCGCCGCTCTGGCAAGTCGTCGGCCGACAATCTGCGCGCTGCAAGCTGAGCAGATTTAGGTTCTGAACCGAATGGGGCCGCGTTAACAGCGCGGCCTCTTTCATTTTGGGGACGCCTCTTTAGCAGATGTCGGCGTGTGAGCGCTAAAGAGGAAAGACTTAGTTCGTCGGACACACCGTTGTGCCGTACAAAACGCAGAGCGATTGTCGTGGCCGCGTGTAGGACTGGTCGGTCAGGCTAATACCAGCCTGGGGAATGAAGTACGCGACCGTCGGCTGATACTGATAGCTGACTTCGCTCAAGATCAGATAGGTATTGGCGACTTTGAGGCCGTCCGGAATCGTGATGGTGTCGCCCGTCTGCCGGGTCGAGTTCGTCACCGTCGCGGTAGCCGAGCTACCACTTTGCGTAACGGTCCCCGTCTTGCTCCACTGTACCGTGGCAACCTGGTTCTTGTTGACGAAGACCTCGGTGATGGTCGCTTTGACCGGCGTCGCCGAATACGGAGTCAACACGCCGTAGCTCGCGGCAAACACGTTCTTGAGGTCATTGTCAGTAACGCTGGTCGACTGCGACACCAGATCCGACAACGTCCGCGCCACCAGCGTCACCTTGCGGTCGATGGCGATACCGGACGTGACTTCAACGGTTGCGAGAAACATCACCAGCATCACCGGAACGATGATTGCGAACTCGATCGCGGCCACGCCGCGGCGATCGCGTTGCAGCCGTCGCAGCAACACGAGCGATCGAATAAGAACAAGGCGTTGGAAACTGGACCGCATCGCGCTGCTCGCTCAAGGCTCGTTGCGGAACGCGGCGGTTGCCGACAGAAGTCGCTTACCGCCGGCAAGATTTGAGGTGTCGAAGCCGAGACCGGTGACAAACAATGGCCATTGATAGAAGGCGCGAACCACGATGATATCGCCAGCCTTACCGATGTTATACTGCATGTTGTCGACGAAATTCTTGTTGGTATCAATCGGTGTGGTGATGTTCACGGTGCTGAAGTCACTGCCATAATTCTGCACGTCGACGCGGACGCCGTTGCAATCGAAAAGCGAGATGAGACGCTTGCAGATCTCGGTCTTGAACTGATCCTGCGTCATCGAGGAATTCTGAGCCTGCCGCGTAAAGATCAGCCGCGACGAATCCTGAACCGCGGTCTCCAGCACCTGGCTGGCGAAGAAGATCATCGCCACTTCGATGATCGCGAACAACAACGCGAAGAAAATCGGGGCAACGATCGCAAACTCGACTGCCGCAGAGCCATTCCGGTTACGACGAAATTTGCGAGCCATTGCTCGCGCCGGTGAAACGATGGACGGCATCGATCCGCAACCCTCTTCCGTCAGTCGACCTCTGTTCGAGGCAACCTAATCGCAACACATTGTGGAAGTGTTTCGCTGTATTGAAACGAAATGCGACGCGCTGTTAACCTCGCGTCAACCACAACGTTCTGGCCCCAAAGGTGTCGGCTGGCCGCCACACTTAGGAAGCTGGCGAGACACATCCGCAATGAGCGGATCCAGAACCATGCAGAGACAGCCTGATCAGCTTCGCCTGATCCGCGCCGTCAGCAATTACCCCTCAGCACCGGCACTGGCAGGCGCAGAAAGCACGTCCAACAACCCGAAGGAACAGAGCGTGGTCGCCGAATGGCGCATGAAATGGATCGACGGCGCTCTCAACTGTGGAAGGTTTACGAACCGACGGACGTGGTTCTTAGCGGCATCGGTACACGACAATGAAAAGGCGCCCGCCGATTTATGAATCAAGCTGAAATCGAAACAGAACAAGTTGATACAGTTTGTCCGATTTTGAAGCAGCTTGCGTCGCGCTGGTACGGACCACGGTATCGGCGTGCCGAGAACACGGACTTCGCCACTCAATTACTTCAAATTAACAGCACATTTACCCTCCCCCGGAAGTGCCAACGAAACACCTGATGCCCCCATGTTTACGCAATCGAATTAACTGCGCTGCAATTTCCCCCCCCTAGGGTTAGCTCCATGGTCACGGTGCTGAGAACGCCGGCAAGACCAAACAGAGTTCGACAGCCACGTGTACATGGAGCTACCCGATGAAGAACATCGTTGCGCGTTTCATCAAGGACGAATCCGGCGCCACCGCGATTGAATACGGCCTGATCGCCGCCGGCATCTCGCTCGCCATCATTGCCGCGGTGCAGGGCCTCGCCGGCAAGCTGAACTCGACCTTCACCAGCGTCCAGAACGCGCTGAAGTAATCGACGGGTCGGCCGAACAATCAAGGCCCCGGCACTCCGGGGCCTTTTTTGTTCACCCTCCGTCTCACGATCAGAACTGCAATGCACCGTTCCGATCATATCCAACCGATTCCGGCGCCTGATGGCGCAGTGGCGGCCTCACGCGACACGGCCGCGCGGCAGATGGTCTGCGCAGCCCTCGCGCTCGCAGTCGCAGCGGTTATTGTCCAGATCGCTGCGACGTTCTGGTGAGGACGGACCGCATTTCCCGATCATTCACTTCTGCCGTCTAGTTTGGCTTTCGAACCCGTGCTGGTTCGATTGTCCGCAGAGTTCCGACGAGGCCAAGATGATCGCCGACCTGCTTCGCATTTCGCTGTTTCCTGCGTTGATGGCCTTCGCCGCAACCAGCGACTTGCTGACGATGACGATCTCCAACCGGATTTCGCTGTTGCTCGTCGCCGGCTTCCTGCTCTTGGCGCCGCTCACCGGACTCGGCGCATACGACATCCTGCTGCACTTCGGGGCCGGCGCGCTGGTGCTTGCGGTCGCCTTTGGCTGCTTTGCGATGGGCTGGATCGGCGGCGGCGACGCCAAGGTGGTGGCCGCCGCGGCGCTATGGTTCGGCTTCGACCACCTGTTGGACTACCTGCTGTACGCTTCGCTGTTCGGCGGCGCGCTGACGCTGTTGCTGCTCGGCTTCCGGCAGTGGCCTCTGCCCTATCGCCTGGCTTGCCAGGGCTGGGTCCTGCGGCTGCACGACCAGCAAACTGGCATTCCTTACGGCATCGCGCTGGCGATGGGCGCGCTGGTGATCTATCCGCACACCGAATGGATCAAGGCGGTCGATATCGCCCGTCTCTCTCTGGGCTGATTGCCCGGGAACCTCCCGTTAACGCGATTTAGATACGCCTCATTAACCATGCTTTGACGAATAGCTGGTCAACTCGCCTCACTGCGGCGGGTGCGCCGCCCGAGTCATGTGGAAAGTGAAGCGTATGAATCCCGCGCGCATTGTCGTGCTGACCGTCGCTGTCGGTGCCGGCGGCGTCGCCGCTTATCTGGCCAGCAGCGCCGGTCCGCAGCCGGCTGCCGCTGCTGCGCCGGCTGCCCAGCTTCAGACGATCGAAGTCCTGGTCGCCAAGAACGACATTCCGCTCGGTCAAGTCGTGACGGCTGGCAATCTGCAATGGCAGACTTGGCACGCCGCAAGTGCCAGCTCGAACTTCATCCGCCGCGACACTCAACCCAGCGCCACCACCGATGTTGGCGGCTCGATCGCCCGCGCGCCCTTCATTGCCGGTGAGCCGATCCGCAAACAGAAGCTCGTCAAAGGCGATGGTTCCGGCCTCGTGCCCGCGATCCTGCCTGCCGGCATGCGCGCCATCTCGACCGAGATCTCCGTGGAGAGCGGCGCAGGCAGCGCACGACAAAAGGAAACGCTGTCGCCGGCACCGCACCTTGCCGATGCGCGGCAGACTGCCTCGAACGACACCACCGAAGCCAAGCGTGGCTCCGTCAAGGTGGCGCGCTACGAAATTACCACTCAGACATCGTTGCAGAGATGATCGGAGGACGGGATATGACTCGCAATACCGGCCCCCGATTGACCCACTTCTGGCGCGGCACGGCGTTCGCCCTATCCGCAGCCGTGGCGCTGACGCTGATCCCGAGCTGGACCGCGGTTCACGCCAGCGACTACCGTGCGGCACCTGTCCCACCGGCATCGTCCGGCCTGAATGCCCAATCGGTTTCGCTCGGCATCGGCAAGTCGATGGTGATCGACCTGCCGCGCGACATCAAAGACGTGCTGGTTGCGGATCCGAAGATCGCCAATGCGGTGGTCCGTTCGGCACAGCGCGCCTACATCATCGGCGCCGCCGTCGGCCAGACCAACATCGTGTTCTTCGATTCCGCCGGCCGGCAGATCGCCGCCTACGACATCGCAGTCACGCGCGACCTCAACGGTCTCCGGACTGCGCTCAAGCAGACCTTGCCCAACGCCGAAATCCAGGTCGAAGGCCTTGGCGATGGCGTGATGCTGAACGGCTGGGTGACCTCCCCGATCGACGCTCAGCAGGCTTACGACCTCGCCGTGCGGTTGGTGGGTGAAGACAAGAAGGTCGTCAACAACATCGCGGTCCGCGGCCGCGATCAGGTGATGCTGAAGATCACCGTTGCCGAAGTGCAGCGGGACATCGTCAAGCAGCTCGGCGTCGACCTCAGTGCCAACATGGCCTACGGCACCGCCGTGGTGAACTTCAACAACTCCAATCCATTCACCCAGTCGGGTGGTCCGCTGGTTTCGACCAATGCACTGACCACCAAATTCGGATCGCTGCCGTCGGTCACTGCAACGCTGCGCGCGATGGAAAGCGCCGGCGTCGTGCGTACCCTCGCCGAGCCGAATCTGACGGCGATCTCCGGCGAGCCGGCCACCTTCCTGGCCGGCGGTGAATTCCCGGTGCCAAGCGGCGTGACCTGCACCAACGGCGTCTGCACCCCGTCGGTGACATTCAAGAAGTTCGGTATCCTGCTCAACTTCACGCCGGTCGTGATGACCGCAGGCCGGATCAGCCTGAAGGTGATGACCGAAGTCTCCGAGGTGTCGAGCGACAACTCTGTCATCATCAGCAACATGTCGGTGCCGTCGATCAAGACCCGCCGCGTCGAGAGCACGGTGGAAATTCCCTCGGGCGGCTCGCTCGCGATGGCCGGCTTGATTCAGGAGCAGACCAAGCAGGCCATCAATGGCATGCCCGGTGCGGCGCAACTGCCGATCCTCGGCACGCTGTTCCGCAGCCGCGACTACATCAACCGCCAGACCGAGCTGATGGTGCTGGTGACGCCCTATGTGGTGCGCGCCGTGGCGCAAAAGGATCTGTCCCGGCCCGACGACGGCTTCGCCGACGCCTCGGATCCGCAATCCGACCTGCTCGGCAGCATCAACAAGCTCTACGGCGTTCCCGGCCGGACCGAGCCCGCCCGCACCTATCGCGGCCGGTTCGGCTTCATCACCGACTAGGCGGAGCGAGGACAGCACGATGACATCTCCTACCTCCGCCAAAGTGGCACGCGGCCTCGGTCTCGGGGCCGCTTTGATCGGTTTTTCGCTGTCGCTGGGGGCCTGCACCCACACCAGCCGGGAAGTCGAAGTCACCCAGAGCATCCCGACCGACTATCGGCAGCGCCATCCGATCGCGATCCGCGAGGCCGATCGCACGGTCGAAGTCTTCGTCGGCAACGGCCGGGGCGGTCTCACCCCCGTGCAGCGCGCGGAAGTCGCCGAGCTCGGGCAGACCTGGCTGCGTGAAGGCACTGGCGCGATCATCGCCGAAGTGCCCTCCGATACGCCCAACGCCCGCGCCGCCTCCGACACCATCCGAGAGATTCAGTCGGTGCTCGCGGCCAACGGCGTGCCGCCGCGCGGCGTGACGGTGAAGCACTATCGTCCGGCCGATCCGCGCACGTTTGCGACCATCCGCCTGATCTATCCGAGGGTGACCGCCGTGGCGGGGCCATGCGGGTTGTGGCCGGAGGATCTCGGTCCGAGCATCAAGAACAAGGGCTACTACGACAATCGTCCGTACTGGAATCTCGGCTGCGCCAACCAGCGCAATCTTGCTGCGATGGTCGAAAATCCCGCCGATCTGGTCCAGCCGCGCCCTGAAACGCCGCCTTACACCGCACGTCGCGCTGTGACCTACGACACCTATCGCACGACCAAACCGGACACGAGCGACAAGAGCAAGTTGAGCGGTGTCGGACAATGATCAGTTACTCGCGGCAAAATCAGGACGAACCGGCCACGGCGGCCCCGGATGCGGGGCCGGAGGATCACATCGCGCCGGCTCCCCGCGTCTCGGTTCAAGCATTCTGCGAGACCGTCGAGACTGCCGCCGCCGTGCAGGCTGCAGGCGAAGATCGTCGTCTCGCCAAGGCGCATCTGAAGATCCAGATGGGCGGCGTGGTCGCGGCGATCGAAGCCTATCGCTCCGCCCCGACGCCGAACGTCATCGTGCTAGAAACCGACGCGCGCAGCGACGTGCTGGCCGGTCTCGACCAGCTCGCGACGGTGTGCGATCCGGGCACGCGGGTGATCGTGATCGGCAAAGTCAACGACGTGACGCTGTATCGCGAGCTCGTCCGGCGCGGCGTCAGCGACTACGCGATCGCGCCGGTGCAGCCGATCGACGTCGTGCGCTCAATTTGCAATCTGTTCTCGGCCCCTGAAGCCAAAGCCGTCGGCCGCATTATCGCAGTGGTCGGAGCAAAAGGGGGCGTTGGCGCATCCACCGTCGCCCACAACGTCGCCTGGGCGATCGCCCGTGACCTGGCGCTGGACTCGGTCGTAGCCGATCTCGATCTCGCGTTCGGCACCGCCGGCCTCGACTACAATCAGGACCCGCCGCAAGGCATCGCCGAAGCGGTGTTTGCACCCGACCGCGTCGATACCGCCTTCGTCGATCGCCTGCTGTCGAAATGCACCGACCATCTAAGCCTGCTGGCTGCGCCGGCGACGCTGGACCGCGTCTACGATTTTGGCGCCGATGCTTTCGACTCGGTCTTCGACACGCTCCGTACCACGATGCCGTGCATCGTGCTCGACGTGCCGCATCAATGGACCGGATGGGCCAAGCGTTCCCTCATCACCGCCGATGACATTCTGATCGTCGCGACGCCCGATCTCGCCAATCTGCGCAACACCAAGAACCTGATCGACCTCTTGAAGGCGGGACGGCCGAACGATCGTCCCCCGCTCTACTGTCTCAATCAGGTCGGGGTGCCGAAGCGGCCCGAGATCTCTACGAGCGAGTTCGCCAAGGCGATTGAGAGCCCACCGATCGTCTCGATCCCGTTCGAGCCGCAGATCTTCGGCGCAGCCGCCAACAACGGCCAGATGATCGCGGAAATCGCGGCGAACCATAAGACGACGGAAATGTTCCTGCAGATCGCCCAGCGGCTGACGGGACGCGGAGAGGCCAAGAAGCCGAAGGGGTCGTTCCTCGGGCCGATTCTGGAGAAGTTGCGGGCCAAGTAAGCCTGGTGTTGGAGTATCGAGGTGTTTGGTAAGCGCGGACCGGAAAACGAAGTCAGGGCCCTGAAACCGGCGAGCTTCTCGCCGGAGCCGACGATGCGCGCCGTCGAACCCAAGCCGGTCGTGTCATCACCACCGCTGGCACCAGCGCGCCCCCCTTCAGCGCCGCCGGTGGCCGTCGAGACGCGCCGTTCCGAGAACTACTACCAAGTCAAGGCGACGATCTTCGGCGCGCTGATCGAAGCGATCGATCTGGCGCAGCTTGCCAAGCTCGACGGCGAATCCGCCCGTGAAGAAATCCGCGACATCGTCAACGAGATCATCGCGATCAAGAACATCGTGATGTCGATCGCCGAGCAGGAGGAACTGCTCGACGACATCTGCAACGACGTGCTCGGCTATGGTCCGCTAGAGCCGCTGCTGTCGCGCGACGACATTTCCGACATCATGGTCAACGGCGCCGGCACGGTTTACATCGAAGTCGCAGGCCGGATTCAACGCACCGGCATTCGGTTTCGCGACAATCAGCAGCTCCTCAACATCTGCCAGCGCATCGTCAGCCAAGTCGGTCGGCGCGTCGACGAATCCTCACCGATTTGCGACGCGCGCCTCGCCGACGGCTCCCGCGTCAACGCGATTGTGCCGCCGCTGGCGATCGACGGACCAGCCCTCACCATCCGCAAATTCAAGAAGGACAAGCTGACGCTCGACCAGTTGGTCAAATTCGGCGCGATCACGCCGGAGGGCGCTCAGATTCTGCAGATCATCGGCAGGGTCCGCTGCAACGTGCTGATCTCCGGCGGTACCGGCTCGGGTAAAACGACCCTCCTGAACTGCCTGACCAACTATATCGACGACGACGAGCGCATCATCACCTGCGAAGACGCGGCCGAACTGCAACTGCAGCAGCCGCACGTGGTGCGCCTTGAAACGCGGCCCCCGAACATCGAAGGCGAAGGCCAGATCACGATGCGAGATCTGGTCCGCAACTGTCTGCGTATGCGTCCTGAGCGGATCATCGTCGGCGAAGTCCGCGGACCAGAGGCGTTCGACCTGTTGCAGGCGATGAACACTGGCCACGACGGCTCGATGGGCACGCTGCACGCCAACAATCCGCGCGAAGCCCTGTCACGTTGTGAATCGATGATCACGATGGGCGGCTTCGCCCTGCCCTCGCGCACGATCCGCGAGATGATCTGCGCCTCGATCGACGTCATCATCCAGGCGGCGCGCCTGCGTGACGGCTCCCGCCGCATCACTCACGTCACCGAGGTGGTGGGGATGGAAGGCGACACCATCATCACCCAGGATATCTTCGTCTACGACCTGTTGGGCGAGGATGCCAACGGTCACATCGTCGGCCGCCACCGCGCCACCGGCATCGGTCGCCCGCGGTTCTGGGAACGCGCCCGCTATTACGGCGAAGAGCAACGACTCGCCGCGGCGCTGGATGCCGCGGAGGTCGTGGTCAACTCATAAGAGGCCGGAGCGATAGAAATGCAAACGCTCGCACTCGGCTTCTTCGCTGCCATCGCCGTCGGCGGTGTGGCATGGGTTTTCGTCTATCCGCTGCTGTCCGGAGAGAAGACTGTCGAACAGCGGCTGACCTCCGTCGCGCGCTCCACGCCCACCGTGCGTCAAGCCGATCGCACGCAGCGGTCACGGCGCGAGCAGATCGAAGGCTCTCTCAAAGAGATCGAGACCCGCAACGAAAAGCAGAAGAACGTCCCGCTGACCGCCAAGCTGTCGCAGGCTGGCCTCGATTGGACTCCCGGCAAATTCGGCGTGGTTTCGGCTTCGCTCGGCATCTTCGTGTTCGGTATCGCGATCATCTTGGGCGCCGGACTGCCGGCCGCGGCCGGTCTTGGTTTCGCCGCCGGCTTCGGACTGCCGCGCTGGACGCTCGGCTATCTCAAGCGCCGCCGCGAGAAGAAGTTTCTGGCTGCCCTTCCCGACGCGGTTGACGTTATCGTTCGCGGTATCAAGGCCGGCCTGCCATTGTTCGACTCGATCAAGATGGTGGCCGCCGATTCACCTGAGCCGCTGCGGGGCGAGTTCAATGCCATCATCGAGACCCAGGCGATCGGCATGCCGATCGGCGAGGCCTGCGCCCGGCTGTATGAGCGGATGCCGATTCCCGAAGCGAACTTCTTCGGCATCGTGATCTCGATCCAGCAAAAATCGGGCGGCAACCTTTCCGAAGCGCTCGGAAACCTCTCCAAGGTGCTCCGCGATCGTAAGAAGATGGCCGAAAAAATCCAGGCGATGTCGATGGAAGCCAAAGCGTCTGCGGCGATCATCGGTTCGCTGCCGATCATCGTGATGCTGCTGGTCTATGTGACGACCCCGGACTACATCTCGCTGCTGTGGACGCATCCGACCGGTCGCATCCTGCTCGCGGCTTCGGCGCTGTGGATGTCGGCGGGCATCTTCGTGATGAAGAAGATGATCAACTTCGACTTCTGAGGGCGGCCATGTTGGATTTTCTGATCGAGAAGTTCCACGACGCGCGGTTCATGGCGACGCTGCTCGCGGCCATCGCGGCGAGCGCGACGGTCTACACCCTCATCATTCCGTTCTTTGCAGGCGAGACGCTTGCCAAGCGAATGAAGGCAGTCGGCAGCGAACGCGAGCGCCTGCGTCAGCGCGAACGCGATCGTCTCGCCAAAGCCGAGAAGGTGTCACTGCGCCAAGCGCCGAAGAAATTCGTGGCGCGCGTGGTGGAAGACTTCAACCTCGCCAAATGGCTGGCGCAAGAATCCGCACGCGACAAGCTGGTGATGGCCGGCTACCGCGGCCAGGCACCCTACGTCACCTTCCTGTTCTTCCGTATGGTGATGCCGATCGCGTTCGGTATAGCTTCAGCACTGTACGTGTTTGTCATCGCGAATTTCGACCAGCCGCTGACGGTCAAGATCGGTATGTGCCTCGCCGCGATCTTCTTCGGCATGCAGGCGCCGATGCTGTTTCTGAAAAACGCGATCCAGAAACGGCAACTGTCGATCAAGCGGGCGTTTCCCGACGCGCTCGACCTGCTGCTGATCTGCATCGAATCCGGCATGTCGATCGAAACCGCGTTCCGTCGGGTCTCGATCGAGATCGGATCGCAGTCGATCCCGCTCGCCGAAGAATTCACTCTGACCACCGCCGAGCTGTCCTATCTGCAGGACCGCAAGCAAGCCTACGAGAATCTGGCGCTACGCACCGGCCTCGACGGCGTGAAGTCGGTCTGCCTGGCGCTGCAGCAGTCGGAGCGATACGGCACGCCGCTCGGTCAGAGCCTGCGGGTGATGGCGCAGGAAAACCGCGACATGCGCATGAACGAGGCCGAGAAGAAGGCGGCAGCACTGCCGCCCAAGCTCACCGTGCCGATGATCGTGTTCTTCCTGCCGGTGCTGTTCGTGGTGATCCTGGGCCCGACCGGCATTCGCATCGCGGCGATGCAGTAAGGTCGACCGCTTAAAGGATCAGCTTAGCGGCCGGCGGCTAGCACGCCACGGCCCGCCGCTCGGGCGGCATCATGGCCGCTCACCATCTCCTTGAGATAGGCGACGTTGGCGGCGGCCTCGTCCGGCGGCAGGTCGGCACGGACGATCGACTCGGCTTCGGCGTAGCGGCCCTGCAGGCCGATCACCAGCGCTAGGTTCTGACGCACGCGCGAGTCCGCCCGGCCACTGGCGTAGGCACGCCGCAGCGTGTCTTCGGCTTTCGGCAGCTCTTTGGTCAGCACGTAGGACATGCCGAGGTTCGACAGCACCGAGGGCTCGTCCGGCGCGAGCCGCAGCGCGCTGGCGTAGTAACGCCGCGCTTCCTCATTGCGTCCCATCTGGTCGAGGACGGTGCCTTGCACCGACAGGATTCGCCAATCGGGATTGTCGGGGCTGTGCGCCCGCGCCAGCGTGTCGAACGCCAACTGGAAGTTGCCGTTGTCGGCGAGCGCGCGGCCATACGCGGCCCGCACCGCTTTGTTGCTCGGATTGGCAAGCGAGGCCTTCTCCAGCACCGCAACGGCCTGGGCGCGCTGGCCGATCGCGCGCAGCGCGTTGCCGTAAGCGATTGCGGCGTCGGGATCGTTGGGGCGGGATCGGTAGCGATCGCCAGCGAGCTCGACCGCGCGGTTCGGATCGGCTGCGGCCTCGTTGCGGCTGCCGAGCGAGCCGGTGACATCGGCCATGCCCATGGACTTGCAACCTGCAAGCGACACCGCCAGGCTGACGGTCAGCGCCGCGGATGCGGCAACCCGGGCAAGACAAGGCAGGTCGCGCATGGCACCATACTCACAAAGCCGACGAATTCTGGCCCAGCAATAGAGCGTTAACCCTAATGTTGGGTTAATCCTTCCGGCCATCGGCGCCGCCTTAAGATTCGAAAGAGCCGCAACGCATGCACCCGATTTTCCAAACCGAGCCCACTCCGTCCGCAACGCCAATTCTGTTCGTCACCAAATCGAGCTGGGATGCGGTGCGAGTTGATCTGCCCGAAGCAGCTCAGCGCTTTGCAACGGCGAGCGGCTATAGCGGCAAGCCGGGTCAGTACCTGGCGCTACCGACGGCGGACGGCGAGATTGGACATGTGCTGTTCGGCCTCAACGAGCCGGGCGCGAAAAGCCACGACCCGTTCCGTCCCGGCGCCCTGCCCGGGCTGCTGCCCGCCGGCGTCTATCGTTTCGCCAACACGCCTCACGATGTGCGGCTCGCCGCTCTCGCCTTCGCGCTCGGCGCCTATAAGTTTGGCCGCTATCGCAAGGCCGAGCCGCCGGCCGTGCGTCTGGTTCCGCCCGATGGCGTCGATGCCGCCGCGATCAGCCGCGCCGCAGACGCCGCGGCGCTGGCGCGCGACCTCATCAACACGCCGTCGAACGACATGGGGCCGGCTGAACTCGCCGACGCTGCGGACGCACTGGCGACGCGCTTCGGCGCGAGCATCAGCGTCATCGTCGGTGACGAGCTCGCCACCCAGAACTTCCCGCTGATCCGCGCGGTCGGCATGGCGTCGACCCGCGCACCGCGGCTGATCGATCTGACCTGGGGTGATCCTTCCCATCCGAAGGTCACGCTGGTCGGCAAGGGCGTGTGCTTCGACACCGGCGGCCTCGATCTGAAGCCGTCGAGCGCTATGCTGATCATGAAGAAGGACATGGGCGGCGCCGCCAACGTCCTGGCGCTGGCTTCGATGATCATGGACGCCGGGTTGAAGCTGCGGCTGCGCGTGCTGATCCCTGCGGTCGAGAACTCCGTCGCCGGCAACGCAATGCGGCCGCTCGATATCTTCCCGTCTCGCAAGGGGCCGACCGTCGAGATCGGCAACACCGATGCCGAAGGCCGGCTGGTGCTGGCCGATGCGCTCGCTTATGCGGACGAGGAAGCGCCGGACCTGCTGATCGATCTCGGCACGCTGACCGGCGCAGCACGCGTCGCGCTCGGCCCCGATCTGCCGCCCTACTACACCAACGATGAAGCGCTGGCGCTCGACGTCGCGCGCCACGCGAGCGCGGAGAACGATCCGCTGTGGCGGATGCCGCTATGGGGCCCGTACGACTCGTGGCTCGACTCCAAGGTCGCAAACATCAACAACGCGCCGTCCGGCGGATTCGCCGGCTCGATTACGTGCGCGCTGTTCCTGCAGCGCTTCGTCGAAGCCGCCAAGAGCTGGCTACACGTCGACATCTACGGCTGGACGCCGAAGGGCAAACCCGGTCGTCCCGAAGGCGGCGAATGCCAGGCCGCGCGCGCGATCTTCGCGCTGTTGAGCGAGCGCTATGGCTGATCGAAGGCTAACGCCGGCGCGGCCCGACCTCGCCGCGAAACATCTCGAAGGCCAAGTCACCGCGGCGCGTTTCGTCGAAGGTGAAGTGTTCGAAGTCAGCTACGGCGTGGCGCCGGTGCGGCGCGAGCCGTTTTCCGGTGCGATGCTGGAGACCGAGGCGCTGAAAGGCGAGCGCGTCACCGTCTATGACCGGACCGAAGAAGGCTGGGCCTGGGGCCAGCTGATGACCGACGGCTATGTCGGCTGGCTTCCGGACCTCGCTCTATATAGACCCGCCGCTGAGCCGACCCACAAGGTGACGGCGCTACGCACTTTCGCGTTCCACGGTCCTTCGATCAAACTGCCGCCGGCGGAGACGCTGCCACTCGGCGCGCGGCTGGCGATCGTGCGCGAGGATGCGAGTTTCGCGGTGACGCAGGAAGGCTGGCACGTGCCGCGCCGGCACGTCGCACCGCTGGCTGACGTCGAAGCCGACTTCGTCGCGGTTGCCGAACGCTTCGTCGGCACGCCGTATCTGTGGGGCGGTCGTAGCAGTCTCGGCATCGACTGTTCGGGTCTGGTGCAAACCGCGCTGGCGGCCTGCGGGATCGCTGCGCCGCGTGACAGCGATATGCAGGAAGCCGCGCTCGGCACACCGGTGTCGCTCGACCAGCAAGCCGCGCTGAAGCGCGGGGACCTGTTGTTCTGGAAAGGCCACGTCGCAATCGCACGCGACGCCGCCAGCATCGTGCACGCCAATGCTTATCACATGGCAACGGCAATCGAACCGACGCAGCAGGCGATCGCGCGGATCGCAGCGGCCGGCAGCTCGCTGACGGCGATCAAGCGGCTCGGCTGAAACACTCGCGCAGCCGCGCACGATTGAGCGCCAGCCACTGCAAGGCGGTGACAAGCAGCGCGTTGTTGAACGCGCCGCGGCTGAGCGCCGCCAGCGCCTCGTCGATCGTCACGACGAACGGCTCGGTGTCCTCGTCTTCTTCGGCCAAGCCGGCGCGTTGCAGCACGGCGCTAGAATCGACGTGACCAACAAAGAAGATGACCTGTTCATCGGTGAGGCCGGGGGTCGGTAGCACGCGATAAAGTTCGGCAAGCTGCGTCGGCGCGACGCCGATCTCCTCGATGCATTCGCGCCGCGCCGCATCCGCATCACTCTCGTGCGGATCGACCCGGCCGGCGACGATTTCGACCATGTCGCCGCGCCCAGTGGCAAGATGCGCCGGAAGGCGAAACTGCCGGATCAGGACGACCGAATCCCGCGCCAGATCGATCGGGACCACGGCCGCAACGCGGCTGGCGCGCAGCACGTCCCGCCGCTGCAACAGCGGCGGCTCGCCGTCGCGCCGGATCGACACCTCGAAACGCTGATAGGACATGAACCCCTGCCCGATCAGCTCAGGCGCCGACACGGTGACATCCGCCGCGTGGTCCGCGAGCTGATTAGTTTGGTCGCTCTCGCTCATCAAACACCTATTGGGCCGCAGCGCCGCCGGGCGCGGTCTCGAGCCGGAACGCGGCGGCAAACAGCGCCCGCGTATAGTCGGTCTTCGGAGACTTGAACAGCTCGGCCGCAGGACCTTCCTCGACCACTTTGCCTTGTTTCATGACGATCAGATGACTGGCAAGCGAGGCCACGACGCGCAGATCGTGCGAAATGAACATATAGGTCAGATCGCGCTTGCGCTGCAGTTCGCGTAGCAGATCGACCATCTGCGCCTGAAACAGCATGTCGAGCGCGCTGGTCGGCTCGTCCAGCACGACGAAGTTCGGCTCGAGCACCACCGCGCGCGCGATCGAAATCCGCTGCCGCTGACCACCGGAGAACTCGTGCGGATAGCGGAAGCGGGTCGCCGGATCGAGGCCGACCTCCTTCAGCGCCTTGATCACCCGCGCTTCGCGCTCGGCCTCGCCGAGTTGCGGCTGATGCACGCTGAGCCCCTCGGCGATGATATCGCCGACCGACATGCGCGGGCTAAGCGCGCCGAACGGGTCCTGAAACACGATCTGCATATCGCGGCGGAACGGCCGCATCTGCTTGAACTTCAAGCCCTGGATGTCGTTGCCGAGAAACACGATCGGCCCGTCGGACGAGATCAGCCGCAGCATCGCCAATCCGAGCGTGGTCTTGCCCGAGCCGGACTCGCCGACCACGCCGAGCGTCTCACCTTTACGGATCGCCAGCGTCACACCATCGACCGCCTTGATGTGCCCGACCGTCTTGCGCATCAGGCCGCGACGGATCGGAAACCAGACCTTGAGATCGTCGGTGGAGATTACCACCGGCGCATCGGGACACGGCGGCGCCGGGTCGGGCTTCGGCTCGGCCGCCAGCAGCGCCTTGGTGTAGGGATGCTGCGGATCGGTGAACACTTGTTCGACCGGCCCCTGCTCGACGATCTTGCCGGTGTGCATCACGCACACCGTGTCGGCGATGCGACGGACGATGCCGAGATCGTGGGTGATGAACAGCATGCTCATCCCGAGCCGCGCGCGGATGTCCGCGAGCAGCGCCAGGATCTGCGCCTGAACGGTGACGTCGAGCGCCGTGGTCGGCTCGTCGGCGATCAAAAGATCCGGCTCGTTGGCGAGCGCCATCGCGATCATCACGCGCTGCCGCTGCCCGCCGGACAGTTGATGCGGATAGCTGGCGAGACGCGTCTCCGGCTCGGGAATGCCGACCTGAGTCAGCAGCTCGATGATCCGCGCCCGCGCCTTGGCGCCGCGCACACCGCCGTGCAATTGCAGGATCTCGCCGATCTGCGCCTCGATCGTGTGCAGCGGATTGAGCGAGGTCATCGGCTCCTGAAACACGATCGAGATCTCGTTGCCGCGAATGCCGCGGATCTCGCGCTCGGACATCCCCAGCAGTTCGCGCCCCTTGAACCGGATCTGGCCGGACGGATGCGACGCGCTCGGATACGGCAGCAGCTTCAGGATCGACAGCGCGCTGACCGACTTGCCCGAGCCGGACTCACCCACCAGCGCAACGCATTCGCCCCGCTTGATCCGGAACGACACATGATCGACCGCCGTCGTCGTCCCGCTGGGCTGATGGAAGGCGACGGACAGGTCGCTGACATCGAGCAGAGGCTGGTTGATCGCGTCCATCAGACAAGCTCGCTGAGTTGAAGCCATGTCGGCCCGCCGGCGATCGCACGGCCCAGCCGTTGGTCTTCGGTCAAGAAGTATTCACATCCCGCCGCTCGCGCGGTCGCCACGTGGATCGCGTCCATCGGTTTGATCCCCAGTTCAGCCTGGATATGACAGGAAGCTAGGAGGATATCTCGACTGACCGGCACCGTCAGAAGCGGACTAAGAGGTGAAAAGAACAACTCGTACTTTTCCAAATAGTCGGGGTTTTTGAGCGAGATCGGCTTTGGCATGACCTCGGCCATCGTCAATTCGGAGGTGACCACCCGCACGTCATCAGCATCGATCGCGCCTAAAAATGCGCGGATCGTCTCGGCCCATTGGCTCCCTTGCTCGATCGCATAGATGATGATGTTCGAGTCCAGGTAGATCGGCCGATCTTTGAAACGCGCCCACATCAGTGATCTTCGCGCAACTCGCGGATATGCCGAACGACGTCTTCGTCGCTGCCGTGGAGATTGGGAACGGAGCCTGCGAGCGGAGCGAGCATGATCCTCGCCTTGCGATCGGCCTTGGGCCTAAATTCGATCTCGACCCAGCCGTGCTGCGGCAAACCTTCCTGAAGGTCCGACGGCAGCTTATCGACCGGATACTCTCGAACAATCTTGTTCATCGCCTCTGCTCCGGAATGAGAATTTATCACACCTTCACCTGAACGTCTTGCGCGGGTCGAAGGCGTCGCGGACGGCTTCGCCGATGAAGATCAGCAGCGACAGCATGATGGCGACGGCGAAGAACCCGGTGAAGCCGAGCCATGGTGCCTGGACGTTGGCCTTGCCCTGCGCCAGCAATTCGCCCAGCGACGGCGAGCCAGGCGGCAAGCCGAAGCCGAGGAAGTCCAGCGCCGTCAAGGTCATCACCGAGGATGACACGATGAACGGCAGGAACGTCATGGTCGCCACCATCGCGTTCGGCAGCAGGTGACGGACCATGATCTTGGCGTTGGACACGCCGAGCGCTCGGGCCGCGGTGATGTACTCGAAGTTTCTGCCGCGCAGAAACTCGGCCCGCACCAAGCCGACCAGCGACACCCAGCTGAACAGCAACAGGATGCCGAGCAGCACGAAGAAACCCGGCACCAGCACCGACGACAGAATCAGCAGCAGGTACAGCGACGGGATTGCAGTCCACACTTCGATCAGCCGTTGGAAGGTGAGATCGACCCAGCCGCCGAAATAGCCCTGGATGCCGCCGGCCGCGACGCCGATGATCGACGAGATGATCGTCAGGCTGAGGCCGAACAGAATCGAGATCCGGAAGCCGTAGATCAGCCGTGCGACCACGTCGCGGCCCTGATCGTCAGTGCCGAGCCAGTTGTATTCGAGATCACGGCAGCTCTTGACGCCCTTCTTGGCGACCACCGCGGCGCATTCCTGCTCGGTCAGCAGCCAGGTCGGCTTCGACGGTGCCGGCGTCGGCAGGTCGAGATTGTGGGTGCCGTAGGAATAGCGGATCGGCGCCCAGATCACCGTGCCGCCGTTGTCGGCGATCAGCTTCTGCAGAAACGGATCACGATAATCCGCCGCCGTTTCGAAGTCGCCGCCGAAGGTGGTCTCGGAATAGGTTACGACCGCCGGGAAATAATAATGGCCGTCGAGCTTGATCAGCAGCGGCCGGTCGTTGGCGATGAATTCGGCGAACAGCGAGATGCCGAACAGCACCAGAAAGATCCAGAACGACCAGTAGCCGCGCCGGTTGGCTTTGAAATTCTGCCAGCGCCGCTTGTTCAGCGGCGACAGCGACAGCCGGTGGCGCGTCGGCGGCACCGCCTCGCCGAGCGGCGCCTGCGTGGTGGTTTCGATCGGCTCGCGTGCGATCAGCGTCATCAGACGTCCCGCGCCTCGAAGTCGATCCGGGGATCGATCCACATATAGGTGAGATCGGAAATCAGGTTCACCACCAGGCCGACCAGGGAAAAGATGAAGAGCGTGCCAAACACCACCGGATAGTCGCGGTTGAGTACGCTTTCGAAGCCGAGCAGGCCGAGCCCGTCGAGCGAGAAAATGGTCTCGATCAACAGCGAGCCCGAGAAGAACGCGTGGATGAAGGCGCTGGGAAAGCCGGCGATCACGATCAGCATGGCATTGCGGAACACGTGTCCGTATAGCACCTGGGTCTCGCTGCAGCCCTTGGCGCGCGCAGTCATGACATATTGCTTACGGATCTCGTCCAGGAACGAGTTTTTGGTCAGCAGCGTCATGGTGGCGAACGCACCGAGCGCCATCGAGATCAACGGCAGCGTCAGGTGCCAGAAATAGTCGAGGATCTTCCAGTACCAGGGAAACTGGCTCCACCCGTCGGAGGTCAGTCCGCGCAGCGGAAACCAACTGAAGAATGAGCCGCCGGCGAACAGGATGATCAACAGGATCGCGAACAGGAAGCCCGGGATCGCGAAGCCGACGATGATCACCGCGGAAGTCCAGGTGTCGAATTTCGAGCCGTCCTGCACCGCCTTGCGAATGCCGAGCGGAATCGAGATCAGATAGGTCAGCAGCGTCATCCAGATCCCGAGTGACATCGAAACCGGCAGCTTTTCCTTGATCAGCTGCAGCACGCTGACATCGCGGAAGTAGCTCTTACCGAAATCGAACCGCGCGAAATTCCACAGCATGATCGCGAAGCGCTCGGGCGCCGGCTTGTCGAAGCCGAACTGCTTTTCGAGGCTCTTGACGAATTCCGGATCAAGCCCCTGGGCGCCGCGATATTTCGAGTTCACCGCGTCCGCCGAACCGGCGACCTGCGGCCGTGCACCGAAGTCACCACCGGACGACCCCGAGATGCGCGACGAGGCGCCGGTGTCGGCGCCGGAAATCTGCGCGATCACTCGTTCGACCGGACCGCCGGGCGCGAACTGCACGACGACAAAAGAGACGAACAGAATCCCGAGCAGGGTCGGAAACATCAGCAGGACGCGGCGAGCGATATAGGCGGCCATGCTATTTCTTCCCCCGGTCGGCCGCAGCCGCCGTATCCTTCGCCCACCACAGTTCCGGCACGCCGACGCCGGCGTATTTTGGCAGATTGGGCGGATGGCCGAACACGTCCCAATAGGCGAGCCGGTGCGAGGCCGAATACCATTGCGGCACCCAATAGCGCCCGGCGCGGATCAGACGGTCGAGCGCCCGCGCCGCCACTACCAGCTTGATGCGGGTGTCGGCGGCGATCACCTGATCGATCATCGCATCGATCACCGGATCGGAAATGCCGGCGAGGTTGTTCGAACCCTTGGTGGCGGCCGCCTGCGACGAGAAGAAATTGCGCAGCGCGTCGCCCGGTACCGTCGAGAAGCTGTAGCGCTCGATCGCGAGATCGAAATCGAAATCATCGCGACGCGCCCGCTGCTGCACGGGATCGACCAGCCGCAAGGTTGCTTCGATGCCGAGCGTGCCGAGGTTCTTGATGAACGGCATATGGTGGGGCTGGAATGCCGGCTCTTCGAGCAGGAATTCAACGCGGAACGGCTCACCGGACGGCGTCAGGCGTTTGCCGTTCTTGATCGGGAAACCCGCGTCGTTGAGCAGCTGCGCGCCGTGCCGCAGCAGCGCGCGGTCTTGCCCGGAGCCGTCGGAGGCCGGCGGCACGAACGGCGCACCGAACACCTCGTCCGGCACCTTGCCGCGAAACGGCTCGAGCAGCGCCAATTCTTCCGGCGACGGCGCGCCCACCGCCATCATGTCCGAATTCTGGAACGGCGACACCGTGCGTGCATAGGTGCCGTACATGATGGTCTTGTTGGTCCACTCGAAATCGAACGCGCAGCCGAGCGCTTCGCGTACCCGCGGATCCTTGAATTTGTCGCGGCGGGTGTTGATGAACCAGCCCTGTGCCCCCGACGGCGTGTCGTCCGGCAGCATCTCGCGCTTGACGCGGCCGTCGTGGATCGCGGGAAAATCGTAGCGGGTGTTCCAGATCCGCGAGGTGAACTCCTCGCGAAACAGGTAGCTACGCCCGGTGAAGCCTTCGAAAGCGACGTCGCGATCGCGATAGAATTCGAACCGCACGGTATCGAAATTGTACGATCCGACATTCACCGGCAGCTTGGCGCCCCACCAATCCTTGACCCGATCGAATTCGATATAGCGGCCCGATTCCATCCGGCCGACCTTGTAGGGCCCACTGCCGAGCGGCACTTCCATGGTCGATTCATCGAACGGCTGATTGGCGTAGTAAGCTTCCGAAAATAGCGGCAGCGCGGCGACGAACAGCGGCACGTCCCGCGCGCGCTTCGGCTTGAAGGTGACGATCAGAGTCGCGTCGCCGTCGGCCTTCGCCTCAATGAAGTCGCGCAGTTGCTGCGTGATCAGCGGATGGCCTTTGGCCTTCAGAATATTGAGCGAGAACGCGGCGTCACGCGCGGTTAGCTTGCTGCCGTCGTGAAATCGCGCCTCGGGCCGCATCGTGAAGCTATAGGTCAGCCCATCGGCGGAGATCGCCACCTTGGACGCGGCAAAGCCGTACATCGCATCGGGCTCATCGCCCGCGCGGGCCATGAGCGTCGCAAAGGTCAGGCCCATCCCCTGCGCCCCGTCGCCCTTGAGGATGAAGGCGTTGAGCGAATTGAAGGTCTGGAACGACTGATTGAAGGCGCGGACCGATGGAATGGTCGAGAACAGCCCGCCCTTGGGAGCCTTCGCATCGACGTAGTCGAACTGCACGAAATCGGCCGGATACTTCAGGTCACCGAACGCCGAGATGCCGTGGGAGACCGTTTCACCGTCGGCCGCGACGGCGGTGCCCCGCAGCTGCGTGGCGGCGAGCGCGCCGACGCCGAGAGCGAGCACGTTGCGACGATTGAGCTGCGCCATACGCGAAGCAATCCTCAAGAGCGCTTGCCGAGGTTAGCGGCCTTGTCGGCGTCGTACCACCACAGCGCCGGTAGACCGGAGCGGGCGTATTTCGGCAGCGGCGCGTGCCCAAACCGATCCCAGCGCGCGTAGCGCATGAAACCGTAGGTGAATTGCGGCACGACGTAGAAGTTCCACAGCAGCACGCGGTCGAGCGCCCGTGTGGCGGCAACCAGCGTGGCCCGATCCTTGGCGTAGATCACCTTTTCGATCAGCTCATCGATGGCCGGATTCTTGATGCCAATGGTGTTGTGCGAGCCCTGTTCATTGGCCGCCTGCGATCCCCAATAGTCCCGCTGCTCGTTGCCCGGCGATAGCGACTGGCCCCACAGATCGGTGATGATGTCGAAATCGAACGCGCGAATTCGGTTCTGATACTGCGCGTCGTCGACCACACGGATCGAGACGGCAACGCCTAGCCGCTCCAGCGACGGCTTGTAGAACAACGCGATCCGTTCCGACGATGGGTCCTGCACCAGGATCTCGACCGTCACCGGCTTGCCGGACGGATCGACCAGCTTGCGATCCTTGATGTCGAAGCCGGCCTCTTTCACCAGCTTGATGGCCTCGCGCAAGTTGGCGCGCACCGCCTCCGGATTGCCGCCGACTGGATTGGTGTAGGGCTGCGTGAACAGCTCGGCCGGAACCTTGTCGCGCACGGTTTCGAGGAACGCCAGCTCCTGCCCTTCAGGCAGCCCGCTGGAGGCGAGCTCGGTCCCTTCGAAGAAGCTCGCGATCCGCTTGTACTGTCCGTAGAACAGTTGCTTGTTCATTTCCTCGAAGTCGAACGCGTAGTTGAAGGCACGCCGTACCCGCGGGTCCTTGAACATCTCGCGGCGCGTGTTCAGCACGAAGGCCTGCATCCGGCCGGAGTCGTTGATCGGGAATTCTTCTTTGACGACGCGCTTGTCATTCACCGCCGGGAAGTCGTAGGCGGTCGCCCACTGCTTGGCGGAGTTCTCCATGATCCAGTCGGCCTGATCGGCCTTGAAGGCTTCCAGCGCCACCGTGTTGTCGCGGAAGTACTCGAACCGCAGTTCGTCGAAATTGTTCTGGCCGATCCGCACCGGCAGCTTCTCGCCCCAATAGTCCTTCACCCGCTCCAGCACGACCGAGCGGCCGGCGACGAATTCCTTGATCTTATAGGGGGCGGAGCCGAGCGGCGGCTCCAGCGTCGTGGCCGAGATGTCGCGCTTGCGTCCCTGCGCGTCGGTGCCTTCCCACCAATGCTTCGGCAACACCATCAATTCTCCGACGATGGTCGGCAGTTCGCGATTGCCCGGCGCATCGAAGGTGAAACGGACGTCGCGCTCGCCGACCTTCTCGGCTTTGACGACATGCCGATAATACGAAGCGTAGCGCGGGCTGTATTTCTTCAGCGCGTCGAACGAGAACACCACGTCGTCAGCGGTGACCGGCTTGCCGTCGTTCCAGCGCGCTTCCTTGCGCAGTCGATAGATCACCCAGGAAAAATCGTCGGGATGCGCGGCGCCCTCGGCGAGCAGACCGTACTCGGTGCCGACCTCATCCTGCGACGGCGTCATCAGGGTTTCGTAAAGATACCCCGCAGGACCGGCGATGTTGCCCTTCACACCGGCGACCGCGAGATTGAAATTGTCGAAGGTGCCGAGCGCAATCTGCCGCGCGATACCGCCCTTCGGCGCTTTCGGATTCACATAATCGAACTGTGCGAAGCCGGCCGGATATTTGAGGTCCCCGAACAGCGACAGTCCGTGGCGCCAGGCCGCGCCATCGACCGCGGTTTCGGCGCGCGCCGCGCTCGCTCCAAACGGACCGGGGCTGAAGCTCAAAACTGGGGTCGCTGCGGCCAACAAGCCGCCCTGCAGAAGATGTCGTCGGGTCAACGTCACGATACTGAAATCCCTGTTCGCTGCGGTCTTCGCCCAGACCGGACTGTCCGAGGATTCGTCCGATTATGGCGATTTTGGCGGAGGATAACACCCCACGCACGGCCGACTTGCGGCGAAAGGTCCCGGTTACCGATGTTTAATCCGCCCCGGTTTCGCAAAACAAAACGGCCGGGATAATCCCGGCCGTTCAACATTCCAATCTTGGAAAATCGTTACTTCTCTGCCGTCGCCGGCAGTGCTTCGGGCTTGTCCGAATTCTTGTTGAGATAGGCGATCAGGTCGGCCCGTTCCTTGTCGTTCGGAATGCCGGCGAAGCTCATCGCGGTGCCGGGGATGTAGCCCTTCGGATTGGCGAGGAACTTGTTGAGCTCGTCGAACGTCCAGGCGCCGCCCTTCGCCTTCATCGCCGCCGAGAAGTTGAAACCGTTGCGGCCTTCGCCGCGGTGGTCGCCGACGATGCCGTAGAGGTTCGGGCCGACGCGGTTCGGGCCGTCCTTTTCGAAAGTGTGGCAGGCGGCGCATTTCTTCGCGACCTTGGAGCCCTGGTCGACCGAGGCGGTCTGCAGCAGCTTCTCGATCGGCTCGTCCGCCTTCGGCGCAGCATCCTTCGCCTGGGCCGGCTCGGCTTCCTTCACGGCGATGGCGTAGCCCTGCTTTTCGGGCTTGGTCGGGGAAAAGATCGCCTGCGCGGCGAAGTTGGATAGCAACAGGATCAGCAAGGTCCCGAAGATCGCGCCGACAATTTTGTTGAGTTCGAAAGTATCCATTTTCGCTCGCGTTTCCAAACCAGCCCGCGTCCGGACTTGTTCATCGGAGGCATTCTCAACTCGACTTTAGTCGGGATGAGATATCGGTTTGCCCCTGCGCTGGCAACCCGTATAAACGCCTCACACGCGTCGCTTCGGGCAGCCTGATACCAGTTCCGGCATTCGCTGCGGTGCATCATCCGCTGCAAGCGATCCTTCCATGACATCTCCTGCCACTCTGGTTCTGATCCCCGCCCGGATGGCCGCGACGCGGCTGCCGGGCAAACCGCTGCTCGACATCGCCGGGCTGCCGATGGTGGTGCAGGTGCTGCGCCGGGCGCAGGCGGCGGAGATCGGCCGGGTGGCGGTGGCGACCGATACGCCGGAGATCGCTGCCGCGGTGACCGCCCATGGCGGCGAGGTGGTGATGACCCGGTCCGATCATCCGTCCGGATCGGACCGCATCTTCGAGGCGCTGCAGACGCTGGATCCGGAGCGCAAGATCGAGACCGTGATCAACCTGCAGGGCGATTTCCCGACCATCCGCCCCGAGCAGATCGGCGCGGTGCTGGGGCCGCTCGCCGACCCGGCCGTCGACATCGCCACGCTGGCGGCCGAGATCCATACCGAGGAAGAGGCCACCAACCCGAACGTGGTCAAGGTGATCGGCTCACCGCTGGCCACGGACCGGCTGCGGGCGCTGTACTTCACCCGCGCCACCGCTCCCTGGGGAGACGGGCCGCGCTACCACCACATCGGCCTGTACGGCTACCGCCGCGCCGCCCTGGAGCGGTTCGTGGCGCTGCCCCCTTCCCCGCTCGAGTTGCGCGAAAAGCTCGAACAGCTCCGTGCGCTGGAGGCCGGCATGCGGATCGACGTCGGCATCGTGGATACCGTGCCGCGCGGGGTCGATACGGCGGCTGATCTCGAGACCGCACGGCGCGTGCTCGGCGGCTGACCCCGCCCACTAGCGAAAACCGCTACGGCTGCTAGAACGCGCGCCAGACACAGGACGCTAAGATCAGACCATGAAAATCGCATTCCAGGGCGAACCCGGCGCCAATTCCCACATCGCGATCAGCGACGCCTATCCCACCGCCGAGGCGATGCCTTGCGCCACCTTCGAGGACGCGCTGAGCGCGATCTCCTCGGGCGAAGCCGACCTCGGCATGATCCCGATCGAGAATTCAGTCGCCGGCCGCGTCGCCGACATCCACCATCTGCTGCCGACCTCCAAGCTGTTCATCGTCGGCGAGTGGTTCCTGCCGATCCGGCATCAGCTCGTCGCAGTGCCCGGCGCCAAGCTCGAAGACATCAAGACGGTCGAGAGCCACGTCCACGCGCTCGGCCAGTGCCGCCGCATCATCCGCAAATTCGGACTGAAGCCGATCGTCGCCGGCGACACTGCCGGCTCTGCACGGATCATCGCCGAGCGCGGCGACAAGACCTGCGCGGCGATCTCGTCTCGGCTGGCGGCGAAGATCTATGGTCTCGACATCCTGGCCGAGGACATCGAAGACGAAGCGCATAACACCACCCGCTTCGTCGTGCTGGCGCGCGAGCCGCGCTGGGCGGCGCAAGGCTCCGGCAAGCTCGTCACCACGTTTGTATTCCGGGTGCGCAACCTGCCGGCCGCGCTCTACAAGGCGCTCGGCGGCTTCGCCACCAACGGCGTCAACATGACCAAGCTGGAAAGCTACATGGTCGACGGCAATTTCTTCGCGACGCAGTTTTACGCCGACGTCGAAGGCCATCCCGAAGACCGCAACCTCGCCTTCGCGCTCGACGAACTGAAGTTCTTCTCCCGCGAATTCCGCATCGTCGGCGTCTACCCGGGCCACCCGTTCCGCGACACGTTCAGCGAGCGCTAGGCGAAAGCCCTGCCACGTCATTGCGAGCGAAGCGAAGCAATCCAGCTCGGTGCACTGAGCTTCTGGATTGCTTCGTCGCTGCGCTCCTCGCAATGACGAAAGCTGTTTTCTCGCACTACGCCGCCGCGCGCTGCAGCTCGAAGGCGTCGGCCAGCAGGCTATAGCTGCGCTTGCGCGCTTCGTGATCGTACACCGCGGTAATCACCATCAGCTCGTCGGCGTGGCTTGCGGAGATCAGCGGCTGCAACGCCTGCCGCACCGTCGCCGGACTGCCGACGAACAGCCGCGAGCGATTGCGCGCGATCGAGGCGCGGTCGGCGTCGGTGTAAGAATAAGACAGAGCTTCTTCGACACTCGGCAGCGGCACGTAGCGGCCGCGATCGCGTAGCAGGCGACTGAGATCCATCGAGCTTGCGAGCCGCTCCGCTTCCTCATCGGTGTCGGCGACAACGGCGGCGACGGCCAAAATGCCATGCGGCGTCGACCGCCAACGCGTCGGACGGAAGTTGCTGCGATAATGCGTCAGCGCCTCAACCGCATCGTGCGACGCGAAATGATGTGCGAAGGCGAAGCCCATGCCGACCTGCGCGGCGAGCTCGGAACTGTAGTCGCTGGAGCCGAGCAGCCAGATCGGCGGCAGTGGCGTATCGTCGGGCATCGCGACGACGTTGTTGTAGGGATGGCCGGGGGGAAAGCCGCGCGTCTCCCACAGCGTCAGCTCCTGCAGCCGCTCCAGAAAATCATCGCCCTCGCGGCCGTCGAGCCGCCGCCGGAGCGCGTGCATCGTCGCCTGATCGGTGCCCGGCGCGCGGCCGATGCCGAGATCGATCCGGCCGGGGAACAGCGCTTCGAGCATCTTGAAGCGCTCCGCCACAACCAGCGGCGCGTGGTTGGGCAGCATCACCCCACCGGAGCCGACATGGATGCGTTCGGTCACCGCCGCAATCTGCCCAATCATGATGTCCGGCGCCGGACTCGCGACTGAAGGAAGATTGTGATGCTCGGCCAGCCAATAGCGCACATAGCCCAGCGCATCCGCATGGCGCGCAAGGTCGATCGAGTTGCGCAACGCCGCAGCCGGCGGTGTGCCGGTGGTGACGACGGACAGATCGAGGATCGAGAGTGGCAGCATTTGCCTAACCTAGTGCGCGACCGAGGCGGGCGCAAAGGTATTGGGCTAGGCAATTCGACGATCCCCTGCCCGTTTCTTTCGGAGTGGGCAGAATGACCGTCTGCTTGGGAAGGTCTGGCTATCTGGTTCTGCCAGAATCGCTGCGTTGCACACAACCATCTGACAGATCGGTTGATTTTCGAAACAGTCGCGGGATACGCCTTGCCCACCCCGGGACAGACCCCAGCTTCATCCAACGCACAAAACGGACTATTTTGGGCAACTTCCCAAACTGATATCGCCCAAAGTGGGCTGGCCGCCGAAAGCAGTTCGGCCTAATTTAACGCGGTTCGTGGAGGTTCCTGACCGTTGGGCAGCCGCACGCGCCTGTGGACACCCGAACCGCCCTTTCAAACTGGATGACCATCAGATGAGCGACCTGCCGCAGGAGCTTCCGGCGATTTCCTTCGAGTTCTTCCCACCGAAGACCGAAGAGATGGAGCGCAACTTGTGGCAGGCGATCAGCCGGCTGGCGCCGCTGCATCCGAGCTTCGTCTCGGTCACCTATGGGGCCGGGGGCTCCACCCGGGAGCGGACCCACGCCACGATCGCGCGTATTCTCAAAGAAACCGATCTGACCCCGGCGGCGCATCTGACCTGCGTCGATGCCCCCTGTGCCGACGTCGACGACGTCGTGGCACGGTATCACGACATCGGCGTCCGCCACATCGTGGCGCTCCGCGGCGATCCGACCACCGGGCTCGGCGGCACCTACACGCCGCATCCGCAGGGCTATCGCAGCTCGGCCGATCTCGTCGCCTCGATCAAGCGCCGCTATCCGGACATCGACGTCACGGTGTCGGCCTATCCGGAGAAGCATCCGGAGAGCACCGGCTTCGATGCCGACCTCGATATCCTGAAGGCCAAGGTCGATGCCGGCGCGACGCGCGCCATCACCCAGTTCTTCTTCGATAACGACCTGTACTTCCGCTACCTCGACCGCGTCCGCGCCCGCGGCATCAATATCCCGATCGTGCCGGGCATCCTGCCCGTGCAGAACTTCAAGCAGGCCGCCGGCTTCGCGGCCCGCGCCGGCGCCAGCGTGCCGGACTGGCTGGCCAAGCAGTTCGAAGGCCTCGACGACGATCCCGACACCCGCAAACTGGTGGCCGCCACCGTCGCCGCCGGCCAGGTGCACAAGCTCGCCAAGCACGGCGTCAACAACTTCCACTTCTACACCATGAACCGCGCGGACCTGGTGTTCGCCATCAGCCATCTGCTGGGCTTCCGGCCGATCGCCAAGCAGAAGGCCGCGTAAGCAGTGTCCGATATGACCAAGCCCATTTCCGCAGCCCGCACCCAACTTCTGGCCCTCGCCGCGCAGCGGATCCTCGTGCTCGACGGCGCGATGGGGACGATGATCCAGCAGCTGCAGCTCGACGAAGCTGCGTTCCGCGGCGAGCGGTTCAAGGACTTCCACCGCGACCTGCGCGGCAACAACGACCTCCTCATCCTGACCCAGCCGCAGGCGATCGAGGACATCCACGCGCAGTACCTGCGCGCCGGTGCCGATATCGTCGCGACCAACACCTTCTCCTCGACCTCGATCGCGCAGGCCGACTACGACATGTCGGACCTCGCCTACGAGATGAGCCGCGACGGCGCCCGCCTCGCCCGTAACGCCGCCGCCAAGGTCGAAGCCGAAGACGGCAAGCCGCGCTTCGTCGCCGGCGCGATCGGCCCGACCAACCGCACCGCCTCGATTTCGCCGGACGTCGCCAATCCCGGCTACCGCGCGGTGACGTTCGATGATCTGCGCATCGCCTATAGCGAACAGATCAACGGCCTGCTCGACGGCGGCACCGACATCCTGCTGCTCGAAACCATCTTCGATACGCTGAACGCCAAGGCGGCGCTGTATGCGATCGCCGAGATCACCGAGGCCCGCGGCATCGACGTGCCGGTGATGATCTCCGGCACCATCACCGACAAATCGGGCCGCCTGCTGTCGGGCCAGATGCCGGAAGCGTTCTGGAATTCGGTGCGGCATGCGCGGCCGATCACCATCGGCTTCAACTGCGCGCTCGGTGCCAAGGATCTGCGCGCCCACATCGCCGATATCAGCCGCGTCGCCGATACGCTGGTCTGCGCCTATCCCAACGCCGGCCTGCCCAACGAATTCGGCCAGTACGACGAGAGCCCAGAATACATGGCTGGTCTCGTCGGCGAGTTCGCCGAAGCCGGCCTCGTCAACATCGTCGGCGGCTGCTGCGGCACCACGCCAGCCCACATCAAGGCGATCGCCGAAGCGGTCGCGCCACATAAGCCGCGTGTGATCCCGACCATCGAACCGCGGCTGCGGCTCTCCGGCCTCGAGCCATTCGAACTGACCAAGGACATTCCGTTCGTCAACGTCGGCGAACGCACCAACGTCACCGGCTCGGCGAAATTCCGCAAGCTGATCACCGCCGGAGACTACGCCGCCGCGCTGCAGGTGGCGCGCGACCAGGTCGAGAACGGTGCCCAGATCATCGACGTCAACATGGACGAAGGGCTGCTCGATTCCGAAGCCGCGATGGTCACCTTCCTCAACCTCGTCGCCGCCGAGCCGGACATCGCCAAGGTGCCGGTGATGGTCGACTCCTCGAAGTTCAATGTGATCGAGGCCGGGCTGAAGTGCCTGCAGGGCAAGCCGGTGGTGAACTCGATCTCGCTCAAAGAGGGTGAGGACAAGTTCGTTCACGAGGCGGGCATCGCCAAGCGTCACGGCGCCGCCGTGGTGGTGATGGCGTTCGACGAGACCGGCCAGGCCGACACCTACGCGCGCAAGACCGAGATCTGCGCCCGCGCTTACGACATTCTCGTCAACCGCATCGGCTTCCCGCCCGAAGACATCATCTTCGATCCGAACATCTTCGCGATCGCCACCGGCCTCGAAGAACACAACAATTACGGCGTCGACTTCATCGAGGCGACGCGCTGGATCCGGCAAAACCTGCCGCACGCCCACGTCTCCGGCGGCGTCTCCAACCTGTCGTTCTCGTTCCGCGGCAACGAGCCGGTGCGGGAGGCGATGCACTCGGTGTTCCTGTATCATGCCATCAAGGCCGGCATGGACATGGGCATCGTCAATGCCGGCCAGATGATCGTGTATGACGACATCGATCCCGAGCTGCGCCAGGTGTGCGAGGACGTCATCCTCAACCGTGATCCCGGCGCCTCCGAACGCCTGCTGGCGCTCGCCGACAAATATCGCGGCCAGGGCAAGCAGCAGAAGGAACAGGACCTCGCCTGGCGCTCCTGGCCGGTCGAGCAGCGGCTCAGCCACGCGCTGGTGCACGGCATCACCGAGTTCATCGAAGCCGACACCGAGGAAGCACGTGCCAAGGCCGAGCGGCCGCTGCACGTGATCGAAGGCCCGCTGATGGCCGGCATGAACGTGGTCGGCGACCTGTTCGGCGACGGCAAGATGTTCCTGCCGCAGGTGGTGAAGTCGGCCCGCGTGATGAAGCAGGCGGTCGCCTATCTGATGCCGTTCATGGAAGCCGAGAAGGCGGCCAACCTCGCCGCGGGCAAGGACTCCGGAGAGCGCTCCTCCGCCGGCAAGATCGTGCTCGCCACCGTCAAGGGCGACGTCCACGATATCGGCAAGAACATCGTCGGCATCGTGCTCCAGTGCAACAACTTCGAGGTGATCGACCTCGGCGTGATGGTGCCGGCCGCCAAGATCATCGAGACCGCGAAGGCCGAGAACGCCGATATTATCGGCCTGTCCGGGCTGATCACGCCGTCGCTCGACGAGATGAGCTTCCTCGCCGGCGAGCTGCAGCGGAGCGGCTTCGACGTTCCGCTGCTGATCGGCGGCGCGACGACGAGCCGTGTCCACACCGCGGTGAAGATCGACCCCGCCTACCCTGCCGGCAGCGTGGTGCACGTCAACGACGCCAGCCGTGCGGTCGGCGTCGCCTCTTCGCTGCTGTCGAAGGACAAGGGCGCCGCCTATGCGGCGGAGATTCGCGCCGACTACGCCAAGATCTCGGCGGCGCATCACCGCGCCCAGGCCGACAAGAAGCGGCTGACGCTCGCTGCCGCCCGCGCCAACGCCACCAAGATCGATTGGGCCGCGACCAAGCCGGTCAAGCCCTCCTTCATCGGCACGCGGAGCTTCAGCAGCTATTCGCTCGCCGAACTGGTCGACTACATCGACTGGACGCCGTTCTTCCAGGCCTGGGAACTCGCCGGACGCTTCCCCGCGATCCTCGACGATGGCGTGGTCGGCGAAGCGGCGCGGTCGCTGTATGTCGACGCCCGCAAGATGCTGGACCGCATCGTCACCGAGAACTGGTTCACCGCCAACGCGACGATCGGCTTCTGGCCGGCGAATGCGCAAGGCGACGACATCCTGGTCTATGCGGATGAAGCGCGCACCACGCCGATCGCCACGCTGCACAGCCTGCGCCAGCAGCTCGACAAGCGCGAAGGCCGCGCCAACGCCGCGCTCAGCGACTTCATCGCACCGGTTGCGAGCGGCGTCGCCGACTATATCGGCGGCTTCGTCGTCACCGCCGGCATCGGCGAGGACGTGATCGCCGACAAGTTCAAGGCCGAGCGCGACGACTACTCGTCGATCATGGTCAAGGCGCTGGCCGATCGTCTCGCCGAAGCCTTCGCCGAGCGGATGCACGCCCGCGTCCGCCGCGTGTTCTGGGGCTATGCGCCGGATGAGACCCTGTCGGCCGACGATCTGATCCTGGAGAAGTATCAGGGCATCCGCCCCGCGCCCGGCTATCCGGCCCAGCCCGACCACACCGAGAAGGCGACGCTGTTCGAGCTGCTCGACGCCGAAGCCTCCGCCAGCGTGACGCTGACCGAGAGCTTTGCGATGTGGCCGGGCTCGTCGGTGTCGGGACTGTATTTCAGCCATCCGCAGAGCGCCTATTTCGGCGTCGGCAAGATCGAACGCGACCAGGTCGAAGATTATGCCGCGCGCAAGGGCTGGGACGTCGCCACCGCCGAACGCTGGCTGGCACCGGTGCTGAATTACATCCCGTCGCGCAGCACGGGCGCCACGGATGAAACCGGTATGCCGCCGCTGGCGCCGCAAGCCGATGCTCCGCTATCGGCCGACGACGCCGCGCTGGCCTCGCACCCGCAGGGTTGCACCTGCGCGCTGCACCTCGCCTGGCGCAAGCAGAAGGTCGCGGCGAAATAGCTCGCCTTCCTATTCAGCGGGCGTGTACCACAATCGGCGCCCCCCGCGCAGGCGGGGGCCCCAGTATTGCAGAGCGTTGTTCGTAAGCGGACCGCAGAGCAAGCTGCGCTCTGGAATACTGGGTCGTCCGGTCAAGCCGGACGATGACAGCGGAAGGTGAAACGACCGCTCTGCTCGACCGCGCCCATCGCTTTCAAAATGTCAAACAGCCACGGCGTCGCGATCTCGCGGCTCTGCCGAGCCCGAGCTTTGCACCCGTCGTCATCACGACGAGGGGCGGGGGCGCGCCGCTTGGCGCAAAGTTGGTGGTTGGTCGCGATGGCTTGCGATCCATCGCGCGACGCCGTCACGGCGCGCCCACCAGCGGTGATCTTTTGGCATCGGGACCGTTCTTCCGGGCGCGGGAAGTACGGGGATTTCTCCCGTCTCGTTCCGTCCCGTCCAGCCGCGCAACGGGCAGCCGCTCATAGTAGCGGCGGACGGCGACCTTCTGCCTCCCGGACGAAGTGGGTGCGAACCACCGCGCGCAGGACGCCGCGTCAGGCTCGGCGCCGCTGCACCCTGCAGCTTCGCCAAACCCTCACCGGCCGGTCTCCCGGCCGACGATCTGTCCCGCTCAACGACGCCTCGCGAAGCGCCCCTCACGGACAGGACGATACGGACTATAATCCTTATAGGAATATTGTCAATACACGGTGCGAGTTCGCGTCGCCGAGGCTGATCCGACGATCAGCCTCATTGCCCCCGCGCGCGATCAGGCAAATGGACGTGCTATCGCCCTCCTCCCCCCGCCTATGCCGGCGTCGGCGGGATCAGCGGCTGTACGATCTCGCGAAACGCCGGCAGGGCTTCGCAGCGCGCCGCATGGGCCGCGAGCGCGGGATGGCGCGCGGCATCGAACAGATGCGGATGCGCCTCGCCGGTGAAGCGCAGCACGCAGGCGACCGCGATATCGGCGTGGCCGATGGTGTCGCCGAACCAAAACGGCGTCGCGATCGCGGCGCGTTGCGCCTCCAGCACGTCGAGCACACTGCCGATCTGCGCCTCGCAGCGCGCGACCCAGACGTCGGATTGCTGCTGGCGCAGCACCCGCTCGTAGACCAGGCTGACCGCCTTGTCGCCAAGCCCGGTCGCCAGCGCGCAGACTTTCAGCGCCTGCCGTCGCGCCGATCCGCTCTCCGCGATCATCGCCTTGGCAGGTCCGACCAGTTCGTCGAGTTAATCCAGGATCGCCGTGCTCTCAATCAGCACCTCACTATCGTCCAGCACCAGCGTCGGCACCCGGCGCAGCGGATTGTAAGGCGCAATGTTGTCGGCATCGCCGAACGTCGACCACGGCCAATGCTCGAACGGCAACTCATACAGCCGCAGCGCGAGCGCGACGCGGCGCACGAAGGGGAGTCGTATTGGCCGATCAGGATCATCGCGGGCACCGTGGGATCGAAAGCTTGGCAGCAATTGTCGCGTCGCGACATTTACGGCCAAGCGGAATGATCAGCCTTGTCCAGCGTGGATATCATGGCTCGCTCCCAGTGGGATCGCCAAATCAGCCGCCAGCCAAATGCGCGCGGTAACTCGTTGTTCGTTGCCAAAACGGCGGATCACACCCCTACCATCCGCACTACGCGTTACTAACTTCTATCATTCGCCATCGCTCTTTCAAACTGAGCGTCTAAATCATCCTCATCAAAATCCCAATCATCTTCATCAGAACCTTCGTCGTACCGGTTGTACCGGTCAGGAATTGCTCTAGAGGAGACCTCCAAATCGAAGTCATCCATAAAATCGTTTTTAATGAAGGAAATATTCTTTCCAACTACTTGATTGCGACGCTGCGAAATTCGAGCCCGCACTGAACTCGTTGACCAACCATTGGCCACGATCTCATTTGACAAAAGCCAATTTGAATTAACCTCAGAGTCAGGCACAACCTCTTCCAGGAAGCTACTCACTTCGAACGCAAGCCGACCCGAATCTAAACTCTGCAAGAGCAAGGTATTCACTATTTGCCGATTTGGATCAGGAACAAACGCAATCTTACCAAGATCAATTTCGGCACCAAGCACAGCCACGAGCAACCACGAAACCTCGTGATCATGAGAGAGAGCTAGATGCCGCCTCAGTTCCTGATCGATTACCCTCTTCCAAAGCTTCGAATTATCTCTTCCAAGTTTCTGCTGCTTCAAGAAAAGCAAAATGCAATAATCCAAACAATGCGGATAACTCACCATCGACCGCACAACGTTATGCTCAACCTCCCAGAACTCGATAACTCCTTCAGACGTCAGACGATCGACCGCCCTGATCAAATATTTCAAAGAGCTGTCGGAGGCTGACAACTCTGCCAACTTGAAAGCTCGATCGAAAGCCCTGTCAATTAACCTCGTCTTAATCGAACCGTATCCATCGAGGATATTGTCAACCTCATGAATCCACGTTTCATCGATTAGAGTACTCGATTCAGAGATACCTGTCTTTTCGTCATTGAGCTCAAGCTCGTAGGAGTGAAGCGCCTCTTGAAGAGCATGAAGAATCGCTTCCGCAGACGCAAGATCACTCGCCCCGACGCAAAAGTCGTCTATATTGCGTAAGTAACCGACATATCTTCCATCGATCTTCTCCAAAATCTCCCGATCTATGGCGGAACCAATCACTTCCCCAACTACACGGCTGAAATCTGGACCAATTGGAATCCCCTTCGTCTGATTTCCTTGCCCTAAGCGAATAGCCCAATCGAGATCATTCGCGAATATTTTGGCGGACGCAGTTTTTCTGTCGGCCTTGGCTAACTTCTTGGTGTGCAATGCCCATGGAATCGCATGGGTGTAGATCGAAGAATAGAATTTCGCGATATCCGCTCTTACGACATATCTGGCTCCGGCTAAGCGCCTTTTTGTCTCGTGCAAAACACGATCAAAAGAGCAAGTAGCAACAGCTCGATTATCTTCTTGTTGCAGAAGCGACAATTTGATTGGAGCAGCCTCTTTCTCATTGCAATAAGAGAGAATCTCACTCCAATGACGCGACATCCAAGCTGCCGTAGCGACGGCAGTCGCAGGATGTACAACATCGAAATAACGTCGGCCATAGCCGCGCTTAGTACAGCTGTAAGGAATTCGATTTAGGTCAGCATCAGGAAGAACCAACTCAATATTGGTCGGATCTACGCCCTCAGCCCAAGCCTTCGTCTGAAAGACTGGCGGCAAAACCTCGGGAAAGAACCCTCGATTTAGAAACGCCTCAAAGACAGCATTGTCTGAGACCTTTGGCTTAAATGAAGCCATTAATTCAACTCCAAGATCAAATCTTGTGCACCATCAACTTCTACTATGTCCATTTTGCAGAGCGCAACATCAACGGCTGATTTGAGCAACTGCAGAAAGCTACGACGTTACCTGCCCCCTTCCCCCTCATCCGTCGCCAGCAGCCCCTTCACGGCCCTTGCCCAGCCCGCCAGTTTGCGTTCGCGCGTCGATGCGCTCATTGCGGGGCGGAAGCGGTGGTCGAGGCGCCAGTTGTCGGCGAATTTTTGCGGTTCGGGGAACACGCCTGCACTGAGGCCAGCCAAGTACGCGGCGCCGAGCGCGGTGGTTTCCTGGATCACCGGGCGGTCGACCGGGGCGTCGAGCAGATCGGCGAGGCGCTGCATGGTCCAGTCCGACGCGGTCATGCCGCCGTCGACGCGGAGCACGGTGGTGGCAGCGTCGGCGTCCGGCCAATCGGCACGCATCGCCGCCCACAGGTCGAAGGTCTGGTAGCACACGCTCTCCAGCGCGGCGTGGGCGAGTTCGGCCGGGCCGGTGTTGCGCGTCAGGCCGAACAGCGCGCCGCGGACGCGCGGATTCCAATACGGCGCGCCCATGCCGACGAACGCCGGGACCAGATACACGCTCTGCGCCGAATCCGACTTGTCGGCGAGCGGCCCGGTCTCGGAGGCATGCTTGATCACGCCGAGGCCGTCGCGCAGCCACTGCACCGCGCTGCCGGCGACGAAGATCGAGCCTTCGAGCGCGTAGGTGCGCTTGCCGTCGAGCTGATAGGCGACGGTGGTGAGCAGCTTGTTGTTCGACTTCACCGGCGTCGCACCGGTGTTGAGCAGCGCGAAGCAGCCGGTGCCGTAGGTCGACTTGATCATGCCCGGGGTGAAGCAAGCCTGGCCGATGGTCGCCGCCTGCTGGTCGCCGGCGATGCCGCGGATGGTGATCGAACCGCCGAACAGCTCCGGCACGCTGTCGCCGAAATGCGCCGAGGAATCCCTCACCTCCGGCAGCATCGAGCGCGGCACGCCGAGCAGCTTGAGCAGTTCGTCGTCCCAGGCGCCGTCGTGGATGTTGAAAAGCAGCGTGCGCGACGCATTGGTAGCGTCGGTGGCGTGAACCTTGCCGCCGGTCAGCCGCCACAGCAGATAGCAGTCGACCGTGCCGAACTTCAGCTCACCGCGTTCGGCGCGAGCCCGCGCGCCGGGCACGTTGTCGAGCAGCCAGGCAACCTTGGTGCCGGAGAAATACGGATCGATGATCAGCCCGGTCTTGGCGGTGACCATCGGCTCCAGCCCCTCGGCCTTCAGCCGGGTGCAGAACTCCGCGGTGCGGCGGTCCTGCCAGACGATGGCGCGGTGGATCGCATGGCCTGAGACGGCATCCCACACCACCACGGTTTCGCGCTGGTTGGTGATGCCGATCGCGGCGATATCGGCGGCGGTGGCGCCGGCCTTGTCCATCGCAGCGCGGCAGGTGGCGATGGTCGTCGCCCAGATATCCTCGGGCTCGTGCTCGACCCAGCCGGACGCCGGGAAATGCTGCGGGAATTCCTGCTGCGCGGAGGCCGCGATCGAAATGTCGGAGCGGAACAGAATCGCCCGCGACGAGGTGGTGCCCTGATCGATGGCCATGACGAAAGGCATCAGCGTTCTTCCCGAAGATGATGACGGAACGGTTTTGCCCACCCCACCCGATCGCGGTTTCGCCGTCAATATCGGCTGAAAAGCCAGCCCGCGGCCGCTGCCGGGTTTGAACCTGGGAGCGCCGGCGGTGCACAATCAATCTGCTTCAATTGCCGACCGGGATGTGGTTTGTGCTGCCATCAACCCTCCATAGGTACCGCCTCGACTGATGGACCATTCGCTCAACATCGTCATCGTCGATGAGAACCCGGTGCGCGCCGCGATTCTCACCGAGGGCCTGCGCGAGGCCGGGATGACAGAAATCACCCATCTCGAAGGCACCACCAACCTGTTGGCACGGATCTACCAGATCGATCCGGACGTGATCCTGATCGACCTCGAGAACCCCAGCCGCGACATGCTGGAGCAGATGTTCCAGGTCTCGAGGATCGTGAAGCGGCCGATCGCGATGTTCGTCGACCAGAGCGACACCGCCTCGATCCAGGCCTCGGTCGATGCCGGCGTGTCCGCCTACATCGTCGACGGGCTGAAGAAGGAGCGGATGAAGCACATCCTCGATCTGTGCATCTCGCGCTTCAATGCCTTCGCCAAGCTCGAGACCGAGCTGAGCAACGCCCGCTCGGCGCTCGAAGACCGCAAGGTGATCGACCGCGCCAAGGGCATCCTGATGAAGGCCAAGGGCCTGACCGAGGAGCAGGCCTACGTGCTGCTGCGGACCACCGCGATGAACGAGAAGAAGAAGATCGCCGAGATCGCCCAGTCGGTGATCACGGCTTCGGAGATGCTGAAATGATGCGTCGCGCCATCAACACCATCCTCTCCGCGCGTCATGGCCGGGCTCGTCCCGGCCATCCACGCCTTTCTCGCGTTGCCGTCAGCAAGGCGTGGATGCCCGGCACAAGGCCGGGCATGACGAGTGGAAAGCTGGAGCGCGTGAAATGAGCGAGCGGCTGCGCATCGGATTCATCCCGCTGGTCGACGCCGCCGCGCTGATCGTCGCCGCCGACAAGGGCTTCTGCGCCGCCGAAGGGCTCGACGTCGAGCTGGTGCGTGAGATCTCCTGGGCCAACGTCCGCGACAAGTTCAACATCGGCCTGTTCGACGCCGCGCATCTGCTGGCGCCGCTGGCGGTCGCCTCCAGCCTGGGCATCGGCCACGTCAAGGTGCCGGTGATTTCTGGTTTCGGACTGGGCGTCAACGGCAACGCCATCACGGTGTCGCCGGACCTGCACGCCGCAATCGTCGCGATGGCCGACGGTGACGTTGCCGATCCGGTCGTATCGGCACGCGCGCTGGCTCGCGTCGTTGCCGAGCGCCGCGCCAAGGGCCAGGAGCCGCTGACCTTCGGCATGACCTTCCCGTTCTCAAGCCACAATTACGATCTGCGATTCTGGATGGGCGCCGGCGGCGTCGATCCGGACGAGGATGTGCGGCTGGTGGTGCTGCCGCCGCCATTCATGGTGGAGAGTCTCGCCAGCAAGCATCTCGACGGCTTCTGCGTCGGCGCGCCGTGGAATTCGGTGGCGATTGATCTCGGCATCGGCACCATCCTGCATTTCACCAGCGAGCTGTTTCAGCGCGCCGCCGAGAAGATGCTGACGGTGCGGGCGAACTGGGCCGCGCAGCACCCCGAGGTGCTGCAGGCGCTGATCCGCGCCCATGTCCGCGCCGCGGACTACATCGAGGACGTCGCCAACCGCGACGAGGTTTGCGCCCTGCTCGCGGCGCCGGGCCGAATCGAGGTGACGCCGGAGCTGATCCGGCGCACGCTCGACGGCCGGCTGAAGGTTGCGGCCGACGGCACGCTGCGCACCAGCGACCGCTATCTGTTGGTCGGGCGCGAGGCCGCGGCGCGGCCCGATCCGGTGCAAGGCGCGTGGAACTACGCCCAGATGGTGCGCTGGGGGCAGGCGCCGCTGTCGGCCGATCTGCTCGCCGCAGCCAAGGCGGTGTTCCGGCCGGACCTGTATGACGCAGCGGTCGGCACAGCTCCGGCTTTGCCGACGGCACCCGCCGACGGCATCGGCGAGTGCACCGGCGCGCCGTTCGATCCCGACGACATCGCCGGCTATCTGCAGAAGCTGCAGATCAAACGCTGATCAGGGACCAAGTTGGTCATTCCGGGGGCGCGCGCCAGTGCGGACCCGGAATCTTGCCGGTACATGACAATCTCTGGATTCCGGACTCGCTCGCTGCCGCGAGCGCTCCGGAATCACGACGCCCGGGAACGGTGTCTCACGTTGCGCTGCACATTTCATCGCCACGCTGCTCAGCCGGGCAGCGGCGGACGGCGGCTTCGAACACGCTCTGGCATTTGCTGCGAAAGTCTCTAACCGCCTGACAATCCAGCCAAATCCACCTCCTGCCAGCAACTGGCACGAAATTCGCTGAACTGTCTTTGCGGGATGCCGGTGGGGCGTCCTGGCGTCATCGAAACTCCGACAGCAACGCCGCTGTCCTGGCCTCGCTCCGCGAGCACCCAGGCAGCGGCTTTTTTTCGTCGGTTCGAGGCGCCCCGTGCAAAGGGGATTGGTCGATGCAGCGCTTCGTGTACGGATGTCGGCGAAACCACATCGCAAGCAAGGATCGTGATGACGCCGCAGGCGATCGCATTGGTGCAACAGAGCTTCGCGCAGTTGACGCCGATCTCGGACGAGACCGCGACGCTGTTCTACGAGCGGCTGTTCACGACCGCGCCGGAGCTGCGGGCACTGTTTCACGGCGACATGCGCCGGCAGGGCAAGAAGCTGATGAGCACGCTGAACGTGGTGGTGACCGGGCTGACCGCGCTCGACACCATCCTGCCGGCCACGGGGCGGCTGGCGCGGCTGCACATCGCCTACGGCGTCAGCGCTGCGCACTACACGCCGTTCGGCGCAGCACTGCTATGGACGCTGGAGCGCGAGCTCGGCGCCGACTGGACACCGGAGCTGGCCGCAGCCTGGCGGGACGCCTACGCGCTGCTGTCCGAGACGATGCTGGCGGCGGCTTACGACGACACCACGCCGAGCTGATCCGCGCCCTGCCCCTCCCCGTGCAAGCGGCGTGAGGCGGTGATGGGCAGCGAATTCTCGATCGATCAGAAGCGCTATCTCGAAGGCTTCGCCACCGGCGTCACCGCAGCGCGCGCCGCGCGTGGCAGCCTGCCGGCCGGCGGTGCCGCGGCGCCGAGCGGCCCGGACGCAATCCACCTCCAGGCGCAAGACCGTGTCACCGCGTCGGGCAAGAAGCTCAACGATCCGGAGAAATGGAAGCGCGAACAGCATCCGTTCGATGCCTTTGCCCGGCTGAAGCAGCAGGCGAAGGACAACGCCGCGCCGAAGCCGGCGGACAATTTCCGCTGGCGCTACTACGGGCTATTCTACGTCGCCCCGGCGCAGACCTCGTATATGTGCCGCCTGCGTATTCCCAATGGCATCCTGACATCGTGGCAGATGGCTGGCCTCGCCGATCTCGCCGATACCCTCGCCGGCGGCTACGCGCATGTCACGACGCGCGCCAATTTGCAGATGCGCGAGATCGCGCCGAAAAACGCCGTGCTGCTCCTGCAGGGCATCGAAAGCCTCGGGCTGTGGGCGCGCGGCTCCGGCGCCGACAACATCCGCAACGTCACCGGCTCGGCAACCGCCGGGATCGATCCGCAGGAGCTGATCGATACGCGGCCCTACGCCCGCGACTGGCACTTCCACATCCTCAATGAACGCGCGCTGTTCGGGTTGCCGCGCAAGTTCAACGTCGCATTCGACGGCGGCGGGCTGATCCCGACGCTGGAGGACACCAACGACATCGCATTCCAGGCGGTGCAGATCGCGAATGGTCACGGCGTCGCGCCCGGCGTGTGGTTTCGCCTCGCGCTCGGCGGCATCACCGGCCACAAGGACTTCGCCCGCGACACCGGCGTGATCTTGGCGCCGGACGAAGCGACCGAGGTCGCGGATGCGATCGTGCGGGTATTCATCGAGCACGGCGACCGCACCGACCGCAACAAGGCGCGGCTGAAATACGTGCTCGATGCGTTCGGCTTCGATAAGTACTTGGAGCTGGTCGAGGAGAAACTCGGCCGCACGCTGATCCGCGTGCCGGCCGAAGCTGCATCCCCGCGCCCGGCGCAAGATCGCGCCGCGCATCTCGGCGTGCACCCGCAACAGCAGGAAGGACTGAACTGGATCGGCGTCCGGCTCGCCACCGGTCATCTCACGTCCGCACAGATGCGCGGGCTCGCCGAGGTCGCACGCAGCTTCGGCGACGGCGATCTGCGGCTGACGGTGTGGCAGAACCTCTTGATCTCCGGCGTGGCGGACGCACGCGTGGCTGAGGCCACGGCAGCGATCGAGGCGCTGGGACTGGCGATAACCGCCTCGCCGCTACGAGCCGGACTGATCGCCTGCACCGGTGCCAGCGGCTGCCGCTTTGCCGCCGCGCATACCAAGGAAACCGCGGAAGCGATCGCGCAATATTGCGAGCCCCGCGTGCCGCTCAACACGCCGATCAGCATCCATCTCACCGGCTGTCATAACTCCTGCGCGCAGCACTTCATCAGCGACATCGGCCTGATCGGCGCCAAGGTCGCGATCTCGGACGAGGACAGCGTCGAGGGCTTTCACGTCCATGTCGGCGGCGGCTTTGGCCCGGACGCGGCGATCGGCACCGAGGTGCTGCGCGACGTCAAGCAGGACGATGCCCCACGCGTGATCGCGCGGATGCTGCAGACGTATCTCGCGCGCCGCACTTCACCTGCCGAAACCTTCCTCGCCTTCGCCCGCCGCCACGATGCGGCGACGCTGCGCCAACTGTTCGCCTATGAGCCATCACCGGAGACCGTGGCATGAGCCAGAACCTGCCGCCCCCGATCCCGCTCCTGGTGCCGGAGACCGCGCCGTTCTCCGAGGAGCAACGCGCTTGGCTCAACGGCTTCTTCGCCGGCCTGGTGTCGCTCGATGGGCAAGGCGTCACCGCGCTGTCGCCCGATCAAGCCGCAGCATTGCTCGCCGGCGGCCCGGCGCCTGCAGCCGAAGACGACGACGGCGGCGCGCCGTGGCACGATCAGAGCCTGCCGATCGGCGAACGGATGCAGCTTGCGGAGGGCAAGCCGCTGCGCTGGAAGCTGATGGCCGCGATGGCGCAGCAGGATTGCGGCCAATGCGGCTACGACTGCCGCAACTACTCGGGCGCGATCTTCGACGGCAAGGAGACGCGGCTGAACCTGTGCGCCCCCGGCGGCAAGGACACCGCACGGATGGTGAAGACGCTGGCCGAACAGATCGGCACCGCGCCGACGCTGGATAGCGCCCCCTCCCTTGCCGCCGATGCTGCCCCGGTCGCGGCGCTGCCGCCGCGCGGCACCTCGCGCGACAATCCGGCGACTGCCAAGGTGCTGTCACGGCGCCGGCTCAACAAGCCGGGCTCGGAGAAGGAGACCTGGCACGTCGAGTTCGAGCTGGAGGATTGCTTGAACTACGAGGCCGGCGATTCCTTCGGTCTGTTTCCGACCAATGATCCGGCGCTGGTCGACGCCGTGCTGCACGCGCTCGGCGCGCCGGCGGAGTTTCCGATTGCGCAATCGACGCTGCGGCAGACGCTGCTCGACAGCGTGTCGCTGTCCCCCGCGCCCGACATGCTGTTCCAGCTGATCAGCTACATCACCGGCGGCGACAAGCGGAAGAAGGCGCGCGCGCTCGCCAGCGGCGAGGATCCCGATGGCGACGCCGCGACGCTCGACGTGCTCGCCGCGCTGGAGAAATTCCCCGTCCTCCGTCCCGATCCGGAAGCCTTTATCGAAGCGCTCGATCCGCTGCAGCCGCGGCTGTACTCGATCTCGTCGTCGCCGAAGACCACGCCCGGCCGGCTGTCGCTGACGGTCGATTGCGTGCGCTACAAGATCGGCAAGCGGCAGCGGCTCGGTGTCTGCTCCACCGGCCTCGCCGAGCGGGTGCAGCCCGGCGACACGCTCCGTGCCTACATACAGAAGGCGCACAATTTCGCGCTGCCGCCCGATTCCAGCCAGCCGATCATCATGATCGGCCCCGGCACCGGCGTCGCGCCGTTCCGCGCCTTCCTGCACGAGCGCCAGGCGATCCAGGCGCCGGGCAAGAACTGGCTGTTCTTCGGCCATCAGCGCTCGGCCTCGGACTTCTTCTACGAGGACGAATTGAAGGCGATGAAAAATGCCGGCCTGCTGACGCGGCTGACGCTGGCGTGGTCGCGCGATAGCGGAGAGAAGATCTATGTCCAGGACCGGATGCGCGAAGTCGGCCGCGACCTGTGGAGCTGGCTCACCGAAGGCGCCAACCTCTACGTCTGCGGCGACGCCAAGCGCATGGCCAAGGACGTCGAACGCGCACTGGTCGACATCGTCGCCCAGCACGGCGCCCGTTCGGCGGCGGAGGCGACGGCGTTCGTGTCGGAGTTGAAGAAACAGGGACGCTATCAGCAGGATGTGTATTAGGCGTCCCGCCATCGTCCGTCATTCCGGGGCGCGCGCCTTGCGCGCGAACCCGGAATCCCGAGGTTGCTTCCAAGGAAGAGAGATTCCGGGCTCGCTCACTTCGTGAGCGCCCCGGAATGACGATGGAGAGGCCTACACCGACGCCGTCGTGACGCCGCCGTCGATCACGATGGTCTGGCCGGTCATGAAGGTCGAGGCGTCTGAGCCCAGATAGGCGACGGCGCCGGCGATTTCGTGCGGCTCGCCGATCCGGCGCAGCGGGGTGCCGGCGGTGCGGCGCTTCAGATTGGCTTCGTCTTCCCACAGCGCGCGGGCGAAGTCGGTCTTGACCAGGCCCGGCGCGATGGCGTTGACGCGGATGCCCTTCGGGCCCCATTCACCGGCGAGGCTCCGGCACAGCGCGAAGTCGGCGGCTTTCGAAATGCCGTAGGCGCCGATCACGGTGGAGCCGCGCAAGCCGCCGATCGACGAGATGATCACCACCGAGCCAGAGCCGCGCTCGGCCATCTGCGGAATCGCGCGGGCGCACAGCCAGATGTTGCTCTTGACGTTCGAGGCCATGATCTTGTCGAACGCTTCGTCGGCGATATCGAGCAGCGGGCCGTAATACGGGTTGACCGCGGCGTTGCAGACCAGAATGTCGACCTTGCCGTATTTGGCGTTGGCGCCGTCGATCAGACCCTCGACCTCGGCCTTGCGCGAGATGTTGCAGGCGATGACGTGCGCATCGCCGCCCTCCTTGCGGATGCCTTCGGCGACTTCCTCGCAGGCGTCCGCCTTGCGGCTCGAGATCACCACCTTGGCGCCGAGCTTAGCCAGCAGCTCCGCCGACGCCCGCCCGATCCCGCGCGACGAGCCGGTGACGACGGCAACCTTGCCGGTGAGATCGAACGGATTGGCGGTCATGGCGAGGCTCCCTGGGATTCGTTGTTGATTGTTACTTATGGCGGAACGCGGTAGCCCCCGCGTGACCACGTCATGCGCGGGCTTGACCCGCGCATCCATCGTCTTGGGATGGATTGCCGGGTCGAGCCCGGCAATGACGAGGATGCTGTCGTCATTCCGGGGCGCGAGCGGAAGCTCGCGAACCCGGAATCCAGAGGGTGTTTGTGCGGCCGAGATTCCGGGTTCGCGCTGCGCGCGCCCCGGAATGACGGAGGTGAGAAATTCCGGGTTCGCTCACTGTCGTGAGCGCCCCGGAATGACTCGTGGAGAGATCAGATCAACCCACCACCGGCGCTGACGCGGGCGAGGTGGTGATCGGTGTCGCCGAAGGTCTGCTCGATCATGGTCAGCCGCTTGAAGTAGTGGCCGATCTTCGCTTCCATCGTCATGCCGATGCCGCCATGCAGCTGGATCGACTGCTGGCCGACGAACTTGCCAGACTTGCCGATCTGCACCTTCGCGGCCGCGATCGCGCCGGCGCGTTCCTTGGCGTCGTCGAACTCGGCCGCCATGGTGGCGAACATCGCCATCGAGCGGGCCTGTTCGGTGGCGACGAACATGTCGGCGGCGCGATGCTGCAGCACCTGGAAAGAACCGATCGGCACGCCGAACTGCTTGCGGGTCTTGATATACTCGACCGTGGTGGTGAGCGATTCATCCATCAGGCCGACCGCTTCGGCGCACAGCGCGGTGCGGGCATCGTCGACCACCGCCTCGATCAATTCGAGCGCGTTCTCCGGATCGCCGATCGCCGCATCGGAGCCGACCTGGACGCCGGTGAAGGTGATGTCCGCGGCGTGCAGCCCGTCCTGGGTCGGATAGCCCTTGCGGGTGATGCCCTTGGCATCGGCCGGCACCAGGAACACGCCGACGCCGGCGCGGTCACGCTGGCCGCCCTTGGTGCGGGCGGTGACGATCAGGGTGTCGGCGGCTTCGCCATTCAGCACCACGAACTTTTCGCCGTCGATCACCCAGCCGTCGCCGGTCTTCTTGGCGGTGGTGGAGACGTCGCCGAGATCCCAGCGCGAGTTCTTCTCGAGCTGGGCGAACGCGAAGGTCTTGGAGCCGTCGATGATGCCGGGCAGATGCGCCGCCTTCTGCGCGGCCGAACCGGCGCGGCGCAGGAAGCCGCCGCCGATCACCACGGTCGGCAGATAGGGTTCGAGCACCAGCGCATGGCCGAGCGCTTCCATGACGATCATGGTCTCGACCGCGCCGGCGCCGAAGCCGCCGTCTTCCTCGGCGAACGGCAGGCCGAGCAGGCCCTGCTCGGCGAACTTGCCCCACACCCCGCGGCTCCAGCCGCCCTTCTCCTTGGCGTACTTCTTGCGGCTGTCGAAATCGTAAGAGCCCTTCAGCAGGCCTTCGACGCTTTCCTTGAGGAGGCGCTGCTCCTCCGACAAATCAAAATCCATCGTGATGCTTCCTTGAATAGCAAAATCGACCGGGCGTCATTGCGAGGAGCGAAGCGACGAAGCAATCCAGCTTCGAGCACGTGGCTCAGGATTGCTTCGCTTCGCTCGCAATGACGGAGAGAACTTCGCGCCTTACAGCCCGAGCACCGCCTTGCAGATGATGTTGCGCTGGATCTCGTTGGAGCCGCCGTAGATCGAGACCTTGCGGTTGTTGAAGTAACCGGGGGCGATCTGGGCGGTCCAATCCATCGTCTCGTTCGAATCGTCGTCGCCATGGACGTCGTAAGGCGCGGCGAACGGGCCGATGACTTCCATCAGGAGTTCGGTGGTCGCCTGCTGAATCTCGGAACCCTTGATCTTCAGCACTGAGGACGCTGGATTCGGCTTGCCCTTGCCGTGCTTGCCTTCATCGGCGACGACGCGGAGCTGGGTGAGCTCGAGCGCCTTCAGCTCGATCTCGACCGCGGCCAGCTTGTCGCGGAACTTCGGATCCTCGATCACCGGCTTGCCGCCGGACTCGACCTGCGCGGCGAGCTGCTTGATGCGGCGGATGCGTTCCTTCGACATGCCGACCCGGGCGATGCCGGTGCGCTCGTTGCCGAGCAGGAACTTGGCGTAGTCCCAGCCCTTGTTCTCCTGGCCGACCAGGTTCTCCAGCGGCACTTCGACGTCATCGAAGAACACTTCGTTGACTTCGTGGCCGCCGTCGATGGTCTGGATCGGACGGACGGTGATGCCCTTGGTCTTCATGTCGACCAAGATGAAGGAGATGCCTTCCTGCTTCTTGGCGGCCGGATCGGTGCGGCACAGGCAGAAGATCCAGTCGGCGTGCTGCGCCAGCGTGGTCCAGGTCTTCTGGCCGTTGATGATCCACTTGTCGCCCTTCTTCTCCGCCTTCGTCTTCAGCGAAGCGAGGTCGGAGCCCGAGCCCGGCTCGGAGAAGCCCTGGCACCACCAATCATCGACATTGGCGATGCGCGGCAGGAAGCGCTTCTTCTGCTCCTCGCTGCCGAAGGTGTAGATCACCGGGCCGACCATCGAAACACCGAAGGCGAGCGGCTGCGGCGCGGGCGCGGCCTGCAGCTCCTCATTGAAGATGTAGTGCTGCACGCTGCTCCAGCCGGTGCCACCGTATTCCTTCGGCCAGTGCGTCACCGCCCAGCCCTTCTTGTTGAGGATGCGGTACCACTCGACCATTTCTTCCTTGGTGTTGTGGCGGCCTTCGATCAGTTTCTGCCGCGTCTTAGCCGGCACATTGTCCTTGAAGAACTGCCGCACCTCGTCGCGGAACGCGATCTCTTCTTTGCTGAAATTCAGATCCATCGGATCCTCCTTGGGTCGAATTCGTCTACGAAACTATCTTCGTCATTCCGGGTTCGCGAGCTGCGCTCGCGCCCCGGAATGACTCCCGTGAGGCTTACTGCACGATCTCGAACAGGCCGGCGGAGCCCATGCCGCCGCCGACGCACATCGTCACCACCGCATACTTCACCTTGCGGCGGCGGCCTTCAATCAGCGCGTGGCCCGCGAGGCGCGCGCCCGACATACCGTAGGGATGGCCGACCGAGATCGCGCCGCCGTTGACGTTCAGCTTCTCCGGATCGATGCCGAGCTTGTCGCGGCAATACAGCACCTGCACCGCGAACGCTTCGTTCAGCTCCCACAGGCCGATGTCGTCGACGCTGAGGCCGTGGCGCTTCAGCAGGCGCGGCACCGCGAACACCGGGCCGATGCCCATCTCGTCCGGCTCGCAGCCGTAGGAGACCATGCCGCGGAAGATGCCGAGCGGCTTGAGGCCCTTCGCGGCCGCGGTCTTGTCGCTCATGATCACCGTGGCCGAGGCGCCGTCCGACAGCTGGCTGGCATTGCCGGCGGTGATGGTGAAGCCTTCGCCGCGCACGGCCTTCAATCCAGCCAGACCCTCAGCGGTAGTCTCCGGCCGCGGGCCCTCGTCCTGCGACAGGGTGATGTCCTTGAACGACACCTCGCCAGTCGCCTTGTCGACAACGCCCATCTTGGTCGCGATCGGCGCGATTTCGTCGTTGAACTTGCCGCCCTGCTGCGCCGCCGCGGTGCGACGCTGGCTCTCGAGCGAGTACTCGTCCTGGCGCTCGCGCGAGATGCCGTAGCGCTTCGCCACGGTTTCGGCGGTGTCGAGCATCGCCATGTAGACGTCGCCCTTGATCGCCTGCAGCGCCGGATCGACGGCATGGAAGCTGTTCATCTTGTCGTTCTGTACCAGCGAGATCGACTCGCCGCCGCCGCCGACCGCGATCTCGACGCCGTCGAACAGCACCGAGCGGGCGGCGAGCGCGATCGCCTGCAGGCCGGAGGCGCACTGGCGGTCGATGGTGGTGCCGGCGGTGGTCACCGGGAGGCCGGCGCGCAGCAGCGCCTTACGCGCGATGTTGCCGCCGGTGGCGCCCTGCTGCATCGCCGCGCCCATCACCACGTCCTCGACCTCCTTCGGGTCGATGCCGGCGCGCTTCACCGCGTGCTCGATGGCGTGGCCGAGCAGCGTGGCGCCCTCGGTGGCGTTGAGGGCGCCGCGATACGCCTTGCCGATCGGCGTGCGCGCGGTTGAAACGATAACGGCCTCGGTCATATGCAGGCTCCTGCGGGGTTGCTGTTACGAATTACTTGGTCTGTGTCTTGTTGGTGGTCTGCTGGCTGCGCAGTTCGTGGCGGGACAGTTTGCCCACCGTGGTGCGCGGCAGTTCGTCGAGAAACTCCACGGCGGTCGGCAGCTCGTGCTTGCCGAGCTTGCCGGTGAGGAAGGCACGCAGCTCGTCGATGCTGAACGGCTGCGCCCCGTCGCGCAGCTTGACGAAGGCCTTTGCCGCCTCGCCGCGGTAATCGTCCGGCACGCCGATCACGATCCCCTCCTGCACCGCGGGGTGTTCGTAGATCGCCTGTTCGATCATCTGCGGATAGACGTTGAAGCCGCCGGAGATGATCATGTCCTTCTTGCGGTCGACCAGGAAGAAGTAGCCATCCTGGTCCATATAGCCGATGTCGCCGGTGAGAAAACGGTCGCCGACGAAACTGTGAGCGGACTCCTCCGGCCGGTTCCAATAGCCCTTGGTGACGTTCGGGCCGCGGACGCGGAGCTCGCCGACTTCGCCCGGCGGCAGCACGCGCTTCGGATCGTCGAGCGCGACGACATCGAGTTCGATGCCCGGCAGCATCAGGCCGATCGAGCCCGGTTTGTCCGGCCCTTCGGGCGGGTGGCCGGTGCCGGGCGAGCAGGTCTCGGTCATGCCCCAGCCGCTCTTCAGCTTCAGATTGGTCTTGCGCTCGAACAGCCGCGCGACCTCGACCGGCAGCGGCGCGCCGCCGGAGCCGGCCATCGTCAGCGACGACAGATCGCGCTTCTCCAGTGACGGATCGTTGGCGAGCGCGATCCACATTGTCGGCACGCCCGGGAACACGGTGGCGCGCTTCTCCTCGATGTCGCGGAAAACCGCGGCAACGTCGAACCGCTGATGCAGCGAGATCAAATCGCCCTGCTTCAGGCAGCGCAACAGGATCACGGTGAGGGCGTAGATGTGGAACAGCGGCAGCACGCAGATCACGCGATGAATGCCGCCGCTATTGGCGCGCACCAGACCCCAGACGTCGTAGATCGACACCGCCGAGGTCAGGTTGGAATGGGTGAGCATCGCGCCCTTCGGCAGGCCGGTGGTGCCGCCGGTGTACTGCAACAGCGCGATATCGTCCGGCACAATCGCCGGCCAGGCCATGGGCTTGGAGGCGCCCTTGATGAAGTCGGCGTAAGTAATCACTCGCGGATCGCTGGGCAGCGGCGCCAGCGGCGTGGCGGACTCGCCCCAGCTCGCATCGCTGCACACGATCAGGCGGTCGAGCAGCCCCTTGGCGAGAAACCTCTCGGCCATCGGCAGCAGCGCGGCGGAATCGGTGGTGATCAGCACCCGTGCGCCGGAGTCGCTGAGCTTGTGCGACAGCGCCCGCTCGCCATCGAGCGGCGACAGATGCACCACGCGGGCGCCGGCCTTCAGCGCGCCGAAGAAATTGATCGGATGGTCCGGGGTGTTGCCGATATACAGCGCGACCGAGGAGTCGCGGCCATAGCCTGCGGCGAGCAGCGCGGCCGCCGCGGTCTCGGCCATCGCTTCGAGCTTGGTGTAGGTGATCTGCCGATCCCGAAACTCCAGCGCCGGCCGCGACGCATAGTCCTTCGCGGCCTGCGCCAGCAGATCCGGCAACGTCCCCCTCGCGATTGGCGCATCCCAGCGAACGCCAGGCGGATAGTACTGCTCACCGGGATGGGACATGCGGGGCCACTTCGCGATTTGAGGGTGAACTAACGGCTCTTCGTCTCTGGCAGGAATAGCATTACGTCATGGTCTCCCCTCCCCCTTGCGGGGAGGGGTCGGGGGTGGGGGCCCCAGGCACTGTGCCCGCGTCGCCCTCACCCCGGCCCTCTCCCGCAAGCGGGAGAGGGAGAAGAGCGATCACGCCGCGGCCTTGGACGGCTGCGTGAGCGAGGCGAAGGTCTTGCCTTCGGCGGCGAGGCGGGCGAGCAGCGGCGCGGGCTCCAGCGACGGATCGTTGGTGGCCTTGGCGTAGGCCGACAGCCGCTCGGCGATGTGCTTGAGGCCGACGCTGTCGGCGTAGTGCATCGGGCCGCCGCGATAGATCGGCCAGCCATAGCCGTACAGCCAGACCACGTCGATGTCGCTCGGACGCGCCGCGATCTTCTCTTCGAGGATGCGGGCACCCTCGTTGATCATCGGGTACACCATCCGCTCGAGGATCTCCTCGTCAGTGATGTCGCGGCGCTTGAGGCCGAGCTTGGCGAGCGTGTCGTTGATCAGCGTCTCGACTTCCGGATCGGGCATCGGGGCGCGCGAGCCGGCTTCGTACTTGTAGTAGCCCTTGCCGGTCTTCTGGCCGAAGCGGCCGGCTTCGCACAGCGCGTCGGCGATCTCCGACTTGATGCCGCGATCCTTGCGCGAGCGCCAGCCGATATCGAGGCCGGCGAGATCGCCCATCGCGAACGGGCCCATCGGCATGCCGAACTTGGTGACGACGGCGTCGACCTGCTGCGGCAGCGCGCCTTCGAACAACAGCTTCTCGGACTGCTTGGAGCGGGCGGCGAGCATGCGGTTGCCGACGAAGCCGTCGCAGACGCCGACCACGACCGGCACCTTGGCGATCTTCTTGGCGATCGACACCGCGGTGAGCAGCGCGTCCGGGGCGGTCTTGGCGCCGCGCACGATTTCGCACAGCTTCATCACGTTGGCCGGCGAGAAGAAGTGCATGCCGAGCACGTCCTGCGGACGCTTGGTGGTGGCGGCGATCTCGTCGATCGACAGATAGGAGGTGTTCGACGCCAGCACCGCGCCCGGCTTGGCGTGGGCGTCGATCGCGGTGAACACTTCCTTCTTCACCGCCATGGTTTCGAACACCGCCTCGATGATCAGGTCGGCATCCTTGACGTTCTCGAGGCCAACCACGCCGGTGATCAGGCCCATCCGCTTGGCGGGCGCGTCCGCCGGGATGCCGCCGCGCGCTGCGGTGGCTTCGTAGTTCTTCTGCATGATGCCCATGCCGCGCTTGAGCTGCTCCTCGCCGGTCTCGATCAGCGTCACCGGGATGCCGGCGTTGGCGAACGACATCGCGATGCCGCCACCCATGGTGCCGGCGCCGATGATCGCGACGCGCGACACCGGGCGCGGCTTGGTGCCGTCCGGCACGCCGTCGACCTTGGCGGCTTCACGCTCGGCGAAGAATGCATAGCGCTGCGCCTTCGACTGATCGGACACGACGAGCTTCATGAAGCCCTCGCGCTCCTTCTTCAGCCCCTCCTCGAACGGCAGATCGATCGCAGCACCGATCGCGTCGGCGCAGGCGAACGGCGCTTCGAGGCCGCGCGCCTTCTTGGTCATCGCCGCAACCGCATTGGTGAAGATCGAGCGATCGGCCTTGGCGGCGGCGAGCTTGGAATCATCGTCACGCAGCCGGCGCAGCGGGCGCTTCTCGGCCACCACCTTCTTGGCGAACGCCACCGCGCCCGCGACCAGATTCTCGACGATCTCTTCGACCAGACCATGCTTGAGCGCTTCAGCGGCGCCGATCGGGCTGCCGCCGACGATCATCTGCACGGCGAGCTCAGGACCGACAGCGCGCGGCAGGCGCTGCGTACCGCCGGCGCCCGGCAGCAGGCCGAGCTTAACTTCCGGCAGACCGAGCTTGGCTTCCTTGACGGCGACGCGGAAATGGCAGCCGAGCGCGACTTCGAGGCCACCGCCGAGCGCGGTGCCGTGGATCGCAGCGATCGTCGGCTTCGGCGAATTCTCCAGCGCGGCGATGACGTCGTTGAGCGCCGGCGGCTGCGCCGGCTTGCCGAATTCGGTGATGTCGGCGCCGGCAATGAAGGTGCGGCCCGCGCACACCAGCACGATCGCCTGCACGGCGGGATCGGCAACGGCGGCGTTGACGTTTTCCAGAATGCCGCGGCGAACAGCCGCACTGAGCGCATTGACCGGCGGACTGTCGACCGTGACGATCGCGACCTGATCCTGCGTTGCGCGTGTGACTACTTCGCTCATGCCGTTCTCCTTGGGTTTGCGTTTCTTAGTTTGTTTCGCACTGCGAAAATTAATTCCACATCTTGACAGCGAGGGTTATTTTGAAGAGCGTCGATTGTCAACGACGTCCATAAAACCAAAAGCCGTGCAGGGATGAAGCGTCCACCGAAGAAACCCGCAACCGACCGCAGTTTCGTGGTGGCTCTGTCCCGCGGCCTGGAAGTGCTTCGCGCATTCGGCCCCAATGACGGGCTGCTCGGCAACCAGGAATTGGCGGCGCGCACCAAATTGCCCAAGCCGACGATTTCGCGGCTGACCTATACCCTCACCAAGCTCGGCTATCTCACGCAGGTTCCGCGCTTCGAAAAGTATCAACTCGCGCCGGCCGCGATGTCGCTTGGCTATGCGGCGCTCGCCAATCTCGGCGTCCGGCATTTGTCACAGCCCTACCGCGACGAATTGATGCAGCAGACCGGCGGCGCAGTCGCGGTTGGCGCGCGCGACCGGATCAGCATGATCTATGTCGGCCAGGCGCGATCGAGCCTCACCGTCGGCGTGCAACTCGACGTCGGCTCGCGAATCCCGATCGCCACCACCGCGATGGGCCGCGCTTACTTGTGTGCGCTGCAAAGCGAAGAACGCGCGGTTTTAATGAAGGAAATGCGCGAATACTACGGCAGCCGCTGGCCGCGCATCAAAGAAGGCATCGAACGCTCCGAGGAGATGGTCGCCAAGCACGGCTTTGCGATCTCGGTCGGCGAGTGGCAGGACGATGTGCACGCCGCGGGCGTTGCACTCACACTCAACGATGGTACCGGCCCCTACGCGTTCAACTGTGGCGCGCCGGCTTTCCGTTTCACGGAAGAGCGGCTGATCAACGACATTGGACCTCGCCTTGTCGCGATGGTAAGGAAAATCGAAGCGGCGCTCGGGGGAGTAGCTGCGCCGCAACCAAGAAAATCCGATAACAAAAGAACAAAAGGAGGGAAAGTTGCGCGTGTCGTCGAGGGGATCAGGTAGCAAAACGCTGCCTCGACCGGGCCACTGCAAATGATGCAGGCTCAGTCTTCTTCTTCCGCGTCGCCGCTTCTCGCGGTGCGCGACGTCAGCGTCGTGTTCGGTGGCATCGTCGCCCTGAACGGCATTTCTTTCAACATGCAAAAGGGCCAGATCCTCGGACTGATCGGCCCGAACGGCGCCGGCAAGACCACGTTGTTCAACTGCCTGTCGCGGCTGTATCAGCCGAGCAAAGGCGACATCCTGCTCGAAGGTGAGAGCATTCTGACGCGGCCGCCGCACCGCATCGCGGAGATCGGCATCGGCCGCACCTTCCAGAACGTCGCGCTGTTCCCGAACATGTCGGTGATCGACAACGTGCGCGTCGGCGCGCATTGCCGCACCAACAGCGACATCGTTTCGGATTCGCTGCGCATGCCGTGGATCCGCAGCACCGAGAAAGCGCTCAACAAGAAGGTCGACGATATCCTCGGCTATCTCGACCTGCGCAGCGTCGGCCACACCACGGTGTCGGGCCTGCCGTTCGGCACTCAGAAGCGCGTCGAGCTGGCGCGTGCGCTCGCCGCAGAACCGAAGATCCTGCTGCTCGACGAACCAGCCGGCGGCCTCAATCACGAGGAAGTCTACATCCTCGGCGACCTGATCCGCCGCATTCGCGACGACCGCGGCATCACCGTGCTGCTGGTCGAACACCACATGGGCATGGTGATGTCCACAGCCGACTACGTGGTCGCGCTCAATTTCGGACGCAAGCTCGCAGAGGGGACGCCGACCCAGGTGCAGAACGACCCGGATGTGATCAAAGCCTATCTGGGGAGCAAAGACGAACAATGACCGCGATGCTCAACGTTCGCGACCTGCGCGCCTATTACGGCCAGGTCCAAGCGCTGCACGGGCTCGAATTCGACCTGCACGAAGGCAGCCTCACCACCCTGCTCGGCGCCAACGGCGCGGGCAAGACCACCACGCTGCGGGCGATCTGCAACATGGTGCGTTCGACCGGCACGATCGAGTTCGAAGGCAAGGCCATCAACCGAAGCTCGACGGAATCCATCGTCAAGCTCGGCATCGCCCATGTGCCTCAGGGCCGCGGCACCTTCACCACGATGACCGTGGAGGAGAACCTGCAGCTCGGCGCGATGACCCGCAAGGATACCAAGGCGATCGCCTCGGACATCGAGCGGATGTACGCGCACTTCCCGGTGCTCAAGCAGCGCCACACCCAGCAGGCCGGCACGTTGTCCGGCGGTGAGCAGCAGATGCTCGCGGTCGCCCGCGCGCTGATGCTGCGGCCGCGGCTGATGCTGCTGGACGAGCCCTCGTTCGGCCTCGCGCCGCTGATCGTCCGGGATCTGTTCAAGATCCTCGGCAAGATCAACCGCGAGGACAAGGTCACCATCCTGGTGGTCGAACAGAACGCCCAGCTCGCGCTCGAACTCGCCGACAAGGCGTATGTGATCGAGACCGGGCGGATCGTGATGTCTGGCAATGCGGCGGAAATCGCCAGCAACGAAGACGTCCGCAAATCTTATCTGGGCTACTGAGGAGACGGCCATGGATCTGTTTCTGAACCAAATCCTGGCTGGCATCGCCACCGGTGCGATCTATGCCTGTATGGCGCTCGCCGTGGTGATGATCTACCAGGCGATCGACCACCTCAACTTCGCCCAGGGCGAAATGGCGATGTTCTCGACCTTCGTCGCCTGGCAGCTGATGCAGTGGGGCGTGCCGTATTGGGGCGCGTTCGTGCTGACGCTGGCGTTCTCGTTCGCGGGCGGCGTGATCATCGAGCGGGCGCTGTTCAAGCCGCTCGGCAACGCGCCGGTGCTGACCCACGTCGCGGGCTTCATCGCCCTGTTCGCGATCATCAACTCGGTCGCGGGCCTGACCTGGGACTTCACCATCAAGCAGTTCCCGTCGCCGTTCGGCTCCTCGCCGTTCCTCGGCAGCCAGCTGATCTCGACCCACCAGGCCGGGATGATCGGCGTCACCATCGTGCTGCTGATCCTGCTGTTCCTGTTCTTCCAGTACACTAGGATCGGTCTGGCGATGCGGGCAGCGGCGTCGCAGCCTGAATCGGCGCGGCTGGTCGGCATCAACACCTCGTGGATGATCGCGCTCGGTTGGGGCATGGCGGCCGCGATCGGTTCGATCGCCGGCATGCTGATCGCTCCGGTGGTATTCCTCGAGCCCAACATGATGGGCGGCGTGCTGATCTACGGGTTTGCTGCAGCGGTGCTCGGCGGTCTGTCCAGTCCGTTCGGTGCAGTGGTCGGCGGCTTCCTGGTCGGCGTGTTCGAGAACCTCGCGGGCACCTACATCCCGGGTGTCGGCAACGAACTCAAACTGCCGATCGCCCTGGCGCTGATCGTCACCGTGCTCGTCGTGAAACCCACTGGCCTGTTCGGCCGCACCATCGTCAAGCGAGTCTGAACATGAGCGCACTCCAGGAAATCGTCAACGATACCCAACCGGTCGAGACCACGCCGAAGAAGTACATGGCGCTCGGCAACACCGCCTCGGTCGTGGTGGTGCTGCTGCTGTGTCTCGCCCCGCTGGTCGCCAAGAACTTCATCATCTTCCAGATGACGATGGTTCTGATCTACGCCATCGCCGTGTTGGCGCTGAACATCCTGACCGGCGGCTCCGGCCAGTTCTCGCTCGGCCAGAGCGCGTTCTACGCGGTCGGCGCCTACACCTCGGCCATCCTGATGGAGAACTTCGGCGTCAACTACGCGTTGACGCTGCCGATCTCCGGAGCGATCTGCTTCATCTGCGGCTATCTGTTCGGCCTGCCGGCTCTGCGATTGAGCGGCATCTATCTGGCGCTCGCGACCTTTGCGCTCGCCACCGCGATGCCGCAGCTGCTCAAGCTACACTACTTCGAGCACTGGACCGGTGGCGTCCAGGGCCTGGTCATCACCAAGCCCGACGCGCCGTTCGGCCTGCCGATGTCGCAAGACATGTGGCTGTACTACTTCGTGCTGGTGGTCTCGATGGCGATCTACGTCGCCTCGGTCAACCTGCTGAAGTCGCGCTCCGGCCGGGCCATGATGGCGATCCGCGACAACGAAATCGCGGCTTCGGCGATGGGCGTGGACGTGGCGCGCTACAAGACGCTGGCGTTCGGCATCAGCGCCGGCATCACCGGCGTCGCCGGCGGCCTCGGCGCCATCGCGGTGCAGTTCGTCGCGCCAGACAGCTACACCATCCAGCTCGCGATCGCGCTGTTCCTCGGCATGGTGGTCGGCGGCGTCGGCTGGCTGCCGGGCTCGATCGTCGGTGCGGCGTTCATCGTGTTCGTGCCGAACATCGCGGAAGGCTTCTCCAAGGGTCTGTCCGGCGCGGTGTTCGGCGTGATCCTCGTCCTGATCATCTTCCTGCTGCCGCACGGCTCGCGGCAGATCGCCTACACGGTGCAGAACTGGGTGCACAAACTCGGCCGGCGGGCATAACCCGCCCGCACCGACCACTGCCAGCCCCTCGCGACCCGTTCGCGAGGGGCTTTTTCTTTGCCCGCTCTATGGTCGTTGCGGGCCCTGCACCGTCAGCGGAGCTGTTGCCCGATCGGAGGGTGTCCCGAAGGGCATGGCGGGCGTATGCAGGACGCCAGCGAAGCGCGCCGCTGTCCGCGCGCGCCACGATCCGATCGAGCCATGTCGCCCTTGAGCTTTTGCCGTGCGCGCCGAGGCGCGCTGCTGGCGCTGTCCGCCGCCGTTCTCGCCCTCGCCTCTCCGGCCCGCGCCGAGAACCCTGCGGCGACAGGCGCCGCCGCGATCCGCATCGGCAATCTGATGCCGTACTCGGGACCGGCATCTGCCTATTCGATCGTCGGTCGGATCGAGCAAGCCTATTTCAAGATGATCAACGATCAGGGCGGCATCAACGGCCGGCAGATCGAGTTCATCTCGTATGATGACGGCTACAATCCCGCCAAGGCGGTCGAGCAGGTGCGCAAGCTGGTCGAACGCGACGAGGTGCTGCTGGTGTTCAGCGCAATGGGCACGCCGTCCAACGCCGCGATCCAAAAATATCTCAACCTCAAGCAAGTGCCGCAATTGTTCGCCGCCAGCGGCGCCACCCGGTTCGGCGATCCCAAGGCGTTTCCCTGGACGATGGGTTGGCAGCCGCCGTACCAGACCGAAGGCAGGGTCTATGCCAAGTACATCCTGGCCACCAAGCCGACCGCACGGATCGCGGTGCTGTACCAGAACGACGATCTCGGCCGCGATCTGCTCAAGGGACTCAAGGATGGGCTCGGCGATCGGGCGACGCCGATGATCGCCGCAGAAGAGAGCTACGAGGTCACCGAGCCGTCGGTCGATAACCATGTGGCGCGGATGAAGGCCTCGGGCGCCGACGTGTTCGTGTCGATCACCACGCCGAAGTTCGCCGCCCAGAGCATCCGCGCCGCCGCCACGCTGGAGTGGCACCCGCTGTATGTGCAGGCACTGGTGTCGGCCTCGATCGCCGCGGTGATCCGGCCCGCCGGCGTCGACGCCGCCCAGGGGCTGGTGTCGGCCGCCTACAACAAGGACGCGGCCGATCCGCAGTGGCGCGACGATCCGGGCATGAAGCGGTTCCACGCCTTCCTCGACGCCTATGCACCGGACGTCGACCGCGGCGACAATTCGGTGGCCTACGGCTATGGCGCGGCGCAGTGCCTCGTCGAAGTGCTCCGCCGCGCCGGCGACGATCTCAGCCGTGCCAACATCATGAAGCAGGCCGCCAGCCTTCAGGGCTACGCGCCCGACACCCTGCTGCCAGGCATCACGGTGACCACCGCCGCGGACGACTTCCATCCGATCGAGCAGCTTCGGATGATGCGGTTCTCCGGCGATCATTGGGAACTGTTCGGCCCGGTGATCGGCGGCGAACTTCGCAACTAAGCCGCGCCGCCGCCCCTCCCACGCAGCCTCTATATTTATCGCCCTGCGGCATTTGGCGGCCTGCCGCAGTGCGGTTGTAATTCCGCTTTTGGTTGCTGCATACGCGAGAAGCGTGTTCAATCGGCTCCGGACCTCGACGTCCACACAAGAAGAATCGAAAATCCCAAGGAGCCTGTATTGATGCCCACCTTCCGTTCGCGCGCGCTTGCCGCCTCGGCAGCCGTCGCCGTCAGTTTTGCCGCATTCACCGGCACCGCTTTCGCCCAGAAGAAATACGACACCGGCGCGTCCGACACCGAGATCAAGATCGGCAACATCATGCCCTATTCGGGCCCGGCGTCGGCTTACGGCACCATCGGCAAGACCGAGGAAGCCTACTTCCGGATGATCAACGAACAGGGCGGCATCAACGGCCGCAAGATCAACTTCATCAGCTACGACGACGCCTACTCGCCCCCGAAGGCGGTGGAGCAGGTGCGCAAGCTGGTCGAGGGCGATGAAGTGCTGGCGTTGTTCAATCCGCTCGGCACGCCCTCCAATACGGCGATCCAGAAGTATCTCAACGCCAAGAAGGTGCCGCAGCTGTTCGTCGCCACCGGCGCCAGCAAGTGGAACGATCCGAAGGCGTTCCCGTGGACGATCGGCTGGCAGCCGTCGTACCAGAGCGAGGCGCAGATCTACGTCAAGTACATCATGAAGGAGAAGCCGAACGCCAAGGTGGCGATCCTTTATCAGAACGACGATTTCGGCAAAGACTACCTGAAGGGCACCAAGGACGGTTTCGGCGAGAAAGGCGCCTCGATGATCATCGCCGAGGAAGCCTATGAAATCTCCGAGCCGACCATCGACAGCCACATCGTCAAGCTGAAGTCGCTCAATCCCGACGTGCTGCTGATCTACACCACGCCGAAGTTCGGCGCGCAGACCATCCGCAAGACCGCCGAGCTCGGCTGGAAGCCGATGCAGATCCTCACCAACGTGTCGGCCTCGGTCGGGAGCGTGATGCAGCCCGCCGGCTTCGACAACGCCCAGGGCGTGTTGTCGGCCAACTACGCCAAGGATCCGACCGACCCGCAGTGGGACAACGATCCGAGCTTCAAGAAGTGGCACGCCTTCGTCGACAAATACATGCCGGGCGCCAACAAGGCCGACGGCAATCTGGTGTACGGCTACGGCGCCGCCCAGACGCTGCACAAGGTGATCGAGATGTGCGGCGACAACCTGACCCGCGAAAACCTGATGAAGCAGGCCGCCAGCCTGAAGAACTTCGAGCCGGACACGCTGCTGCCGGGCGTCAAGATCAACACCTCGCCGACCGACTTCGCTCCGATCAGCCAGCTGCAGATGATGCGGTTCAAGGGCGACAAGTGGGAGCTGTTCGGCGACATCATCTCGGCGGAAGCGCCGACGAACTGATCGCCTCCCGATCACGACCTGATTCTCAATCGTCCCCCGGCAAGCGATTGCCGGGGGATTTTCTTTGCGCCGAAGCCACGCGGCACACAACGATTGGGCGGCTCCGCACAACCCGCGCGAGCGGGTGCAACGCACCAACGCCGAACCGGATCGATAATCTGGTAGTTATACTGACATATTAGTGCGCTTTCGGTTACTTCGCATCGCAACAATACGTAGTGCGACGACATAGCTATCGACGATGCTTGCTGGCCCATTCCGGAAGGTGTTGAATGTTTGTCGAAGGGCCACCAAGAGCCCGTACCCGACACAACAATCACACATCCAAGAAAAGGGAGTCAGAAATGCCTTCACTCCGTTCGCACGCGGCTGCGCTTTCCGCGGCAGTTCTCCTCAGTTTCGCAGCCTCGAACGGCGCGCTCGCGCAAAAGAAATACGATCCGGGCGCAAGCGATACCGAAATCAAGATCGGCAACATCATGCCTTACAGCGGCCCCGCTTCCGCCTATGGCGTGATCGGCCGCACCGAGGCCGCCTATTTCAAGATGATCAACGACAAGGGCGGCATCAACGGGCGCAAGATCAACTTCGTCAGCTATGACGATGCCTATTCGCCACCGAAGACCGTGGAACAGGCGCGCAAGCTGGTCGAGAGCGACGAGGTTCTGCTGATCTTTAACTCGCTCGGCACGCCGCCGAATTCGGCGATCCACAAATACATGAACAGCAAGAAGGTCCCGCAGCTGTTCGTCGCCACCGGCGCCAGCAAGTGGAACGACCCGAAGAATTATCCGTGGACGATGGGCTGGCAGCCGAACTACCAGAGCGAGACCCAGATCTACGCCAAGTACATTCTGAAGGAGATGCCGAACGCCAAGATCGCCGTGCTGTATCAGAACGACGACTACGGCAAGGACTATCTGAAGGGCTTCGAAGACGGTCTCGGCGCCAAGGGCCAGTCGATGATCGTGATGAAGGAGAGCTATGAGGTCTCCGAGCCGACGATCGACAACCACATCGTCAAGCTGAAATCCACCGGCGCCGACGTCTTCATCAACATCACCACGCCGAAATTCGCCGCCCAGGCGATCAAGAAGCTGGCCGAAGTCGGCTGGAAGCCGACCCACTTCCTCAACAACGTCTCGGCCTCGGTCGGCAGCGTGATCAAGCCGGCCGGCTATGAGAACGCCCAGGGCGTGATCTCTGCGGCCTATCTGAAGGACGTCTCCGACGACCAGTGGAAGGATGACGCCGGCATGAAGGAGTTCCTCGCCTTCATGGACAAGGAGTTCCCGGAAGGCAACAAGCTCGATGGCGGCACCGTGGTCGGCTATGGCGTGGCGCAGACCCTAGTCGAAGTGCTGAAGAAGTGCGGCGACAATCTCACCCGCGAGAACGTCATGAAGCAGGCCGCCAGCCTGAAGGACTATCGCACCGAAGTGCTGCTGCCGGGGATCAAGATCAACACCTCGGCGACCGACTTTGCGCCCGTTAGCCAGCTGCAGCTGATGCGCTTCAAGGGCGAGAAGTGGGAGCTGTTCGGCGACGTCATCAGCGCCGACGTCGGCGGCTGAGACGGACTAACAGGCGATCAAGCAAAAGCCCCGGGCGGCAACGCCCGGGGCTTCGTCGTTTCGATCCGCCGATAGCCTGCGAGACGCGGCCGCTTACGCCGCGGCCTCGTAATTGACTTCGCTCTCGGCCAGCTTGGAGAGGGTCATATCGGTGGTCTTCTCCTGCTGTAGCGTCTGGTCGATCAGCTTGACCGCATCCTTCATGCCAAGCAGCCCGGCCCAGGTCTTCAGCGTGCCGTAGCGGGAGATCTCGTAGTGCTCGACCGCCTGCGCGGCCGCGAGCAGGCCGGCATCGAGCGCCTCGGTGCCCTTGTACTCGTCCATGATCTCCTTGCCCTCGTCGAGGATGCCGAGGATGGCGTCGCAGGTCTTGCCGCGGGCCGGCTTCTCGAGCAGTTCGAACACCTGCTCCAGCCGCTCGATCTGGCCCTCGGTCTCAGCGAGATGCTTCTCGAACGCGGCGCGCAGCTTGTCCGAGGTGGCGGCCTTGGCCATCTTCGGCAGTGCCTTCAGGATCTGCTTCTCGGCGAAATAGATGTCCTTCAAGGTGTCGAGGAACAGGTCGTTGAGGTCCTTGTCTTTGGTGGCGGCCATACTGTGAACTCCGTCGTGAATGGGTGTGGCGCTGTCAGTCCACCCGCCCAACGCGACCTTCCGAGGATTGTTCCTGGTATTCGCTGCCGGCGCGGCGCTGTCATCCCACCGTCAAATCGCCGAGGCAAAATCGTCATTCGTTCGTACAGAGTGACGAGAATGATCCGCGACAGCCGCCCCACCTCTTCGGTCGCCATAGCTTGCGTCGCCAGATCTCGCGTGGCCACTGTGCTGGTCCGGCGCAGCGTCGCGCTGCGTTCGGTCTGATCGCATCCCGATGCCCACCGTGCTGCCGCTCGCGGGTGACATCCGCTTCAGCATCCCCGGGGCGGAAGCCGCCGGCGGCGAAGCTGCGCGTCCGCCGGTGCCGGGCCTGATCTGGGCGTTCCGGATCGGCCCCGACGGCGCGGCGCATAGCGGACCGGACGGCACCTTTACGCCTGAGCTGCATGACGGCTGGACCTGGCTGCACCTCGATCTCACCGACAGCCGCGCGCTGCAGTGGATCGGCGGCACCGCGTTGCCGCCGCCGGCCAAGACGCTGCTGCAGGCCGCGGACGTCTATCAGCAGATCCACAGCCTCGACGGCTGCGTATACGGCGCGATCGCCGACCTCGGACGCGACATCGACGAGATCACCGAGGACATCGGCCTTCTGCGCTTCGTCATGACCGAGCATCTGGTGATCACCGGTCGCCACCAGCCGCTCGGCGCGGTCGACGCCGCCCGGCGGGCGCTGGAAAGCGGCCACCGGGTCGAGAGCTGCGCCGGCCTGTTCGACCTGATCGTCCACAACGTCGCCGAGGCGATCGAAGCGATCGCCGACGACATGGTGCAGGCGCTCGACCAACTCGAGGAAAAGCTGCTCACCGACGATACCGACGAGCTGCGCCAGGGCCTCGGCCGGCTGCGCCGAAGCTGCGTCCGGCTGCACCGGCATCTGTCCGGCCTGCGGGTGCTGCTGCACCGGTTCGACCGTGACGGCACCGAGCTGGCGCCGCGGCTGCGGCCCTGCGCCGGCAAGCTGGCGCAGCGGCTCGACGGGCTCGACCATTCGGTGGTGGAGATGCGCGAGCGCAGCCGGCTGCTGCAGGAAGAGCTGCACCTGCAGATCGAGGAGCAGGGCAACAACAGCCTGCGGGTGCTCTCGGTGCTGACCGCGCTGCTGCTGCCCCCGACCCTCGTTACCGGCATGTTCGGCATGAACCTGCACGGCCTGCCGTTCTCCGAGGATGGCGGCGGCTTCCGCTGGGCGCTGGTGATCATGCTGCTGTCGTCGATCGTCGCCTATGTGGTGATGAAGCGTTTCGGCCTCATCAGGTAACCCAATCCCGTGTGCCCGCCGTTCCGACCCCAGCCGCCCGTCGCGGCACCCCACCGGCCTGCCCCGGTCCACGTTGTGGCCCGGCGGCTACGCCATTGTGAAATCTGTGGGCGTGGCCGATCGATGGCCGCGCCCCGCCGATCGCTGTGATACGGGACGCAGCATCGAATACCAGGACGATCCAGCGCGTGCGAAACACTCTGCTCTTTCCGATCCTCGCTGCCGCCACGGTCTGCGCCGCGCCCGCCGGCGCGGCCGATCTTGCGCGCAAGGCGCCGGAAGCCCCGCGCGCGGTGTTCGACTGGAGCGGGTTCTATATCGGCTCGCATTTCAGCGCGGTCGCCGGTCACTCCAACTGGAGCTCCACCCCCGCCGGCGGCAGCGGCTCGATCGACCTGTTCGACGCCTTTCAGCTGTTCAAAGGCACCGGCAGCTACGTGATCGGGCTGCAGGCCGGCTACAACTGGATGCTGCCGTCGCGCTGGCTGATCGGCATCGAGGCCGACCTCAATTCACCGAACACTCTCGGCGGCAATACCGGCAACACCCTGCCGTCGGGCACGGTCGGCGGCCACGACCATCAGGCGCTGCTCGGCGGCACCGTGCGCGGCCGGGTCGGCTACGCGTTTGGCGGCTGGCTGCCTTACGTCACCGCCGGCTTTGCCTGGAGCTACGATCGGCTACGCTGGCCGCCAGATCCCGCGCTCGCGCAGCAGGAGACCGCGCTGCTGTGGCGGCTCGGTTGGGCCGCCGGTGCCGGCGTGGACGTGCCGCTGTCACCGGCCTGGAGCGCGCGCGCCGAATATCTGACGACCGGGTTCGGCTCCGGCACCGTCTCCTTTCCGATCGCCGGCCAGAGCGTGTCGTCCGACGTGCTGACCCATGCGGTCCGGCTCGGCCTGAACTATCGGCTCGGCGAGGACCTGACCAAGTCCGACGTGTTCACCAAGGGCATCGATGCGCTGGAGCTGGAGCGCTTCGCGGTGCATGGCCAGAGCACCTTCACCTGGCAATACGCGCCCGGCTTCCGCTCGCCGTATAGCGGCGCCAACAGCCTCGCCCCCAACCAGGCGCGCGAGACCTTCGACGCCACACTCTACATCGGCGCCAAGCTGTGGGACGGCGCCGAGTTCTGGATCAATCCGGAGATCAATCAGGGCTTCGGCCTCAGCGGCACCTTCGGCATCGCGTCGTTCCCGAGCGCGGAGTCCTACAAGGTCGGCGCCAACTATCCGTATGCACGGGTGCCGCGCTATTTCGTCCGCCAGACGCTCGATCTCGGCGGCGCGGTCGAGACCGTGCAGGGCGGGCCGAACCAGTTCGCCGGCAAGCAATCCGCCGAGCGGATCGTGATCACCGCCGGCAAGTTCTCGGTCGGTGACATCTTCGACGTCAACAAATACGCCCATGACCCGCGGGTCGACTTCCTCAATTGGGGCCTCGCCGACGCGCTGACCTTCGACTATGCGGCCGATGCCTGGGCGTTCACCTACGGCACCGCGGTCGAGTGGTACACCGGCGCCTGGACGGTGCGCGGCGGCGTGTTCGATCTGCCGCAGACGCCGAACAGTACCGATCTCGATTCCAGCTTCGGCCAGTTCCAGCTGATCGGCGAACTCGAGCATCGCCACGAGCTGTGGGGCCTTGCCGGCAAGGTGCTGGTCACCGGCTTCCTCAACCGCGCCCGGCTCGGCAACTTCACCGATGCGGTCCGCGCCGCGCAGGCGAGCGGCACGACGCCGAGCATCGCCGACGTGCGCCGCTACACCTCCAAGACCGGTCTGTCCGCCAGCCTGGAGCAGCAGCTCACCGCCGACATCGGCATGTTCGCGCGCGCCGGCTTCAGCAGCCCGAACCTCGAGACCAACGCCTTCACCGATTCCGACCGCACCGTTTCGGCCGGCCTGTCGCTGTCAGGACGAATGTGGGGCCGCGCCGACGACACCATCGGCATCGGCGGCCTACTCAACCACATCTCGGCGTCGCGGATCGCGTATCTCGACGCCGGCGGCCTGACCGCGATCATCGGCGATGGCCGCCTGCCCAACCCGGGCGACGAGAAGGTGTTCGAAGCCTATTACAGCCTGCCGGTGTATTCGTGGCGGTTGACCGCGGACTATCAGTTCGTCGCCAACCCGGCCTTCAACCGCGACCGCGGCCCAGTCCACCTGATCGCCACACGACTGCGTACGCAGTTCTAGCTACAGGGATGAGATTCCGTCATGGCCGGGCTCGTCCCGGCCATCCACGTCTTTCATGCGGTGATGTCTCTCAAAGACGTGGATGCCCGGCACAAGGCCGGGCATGACGGAGGTTTTGCACAAAGGTCCACGAACGTTCTCTCCGCGTCATTGCGAGCCGAAGGCGAAGCAGTCCAGAAGCCCAATGCATGGGGTTCCTGGATTGCTTCGTCGCTGCGCTCCTCGCAATGACGATGCGGAAGGTGCGATGCAACGCTTAGCGTCACGCCGCCAGTTGAGTCTCCACCAGACGCACCCAGTACGAGGTGCCGTACACGATCGCCTCGTCGTTGAAGTCGTAGGCCGGGTGATGCAGCCCGGCGCTGTCGCCGTTGCCGATGAACACGAACGCACCCGGGCGCTTCTCCAGCATGTAGGCGAAGTCCTCGGCGCCCATCAGCGGCGGCAGCGGCACCACATTGGACTCGCCGGCAATGTCGCGCGCGACCTGGATCGCCACGTCGGTCTCCGCCATGTGATTGACCAGCACCGGATAGCCGCGATCGTAGGTGAGCTCGATCCTGGTGCCGGTCACCTGGGCGACACCAGCGACGACGTCGCGCACCCGCTGCTCGACCATGTCGCGCACCTCGGCCGTCATCGTCCGCACCGTGCCCTTCAGCTCGGCGTATTGCGGGATCACGTTGCGGGCGTTGCCAGCGTGGAATTCGCACATCGACAACACCGCGGCTTCGAACGGATCGACGTTGCGCGAGACGATGCCCTGCAGCGCGGTGATCAGTTGCGCGCCCGCCAGCACCGGATCGACGCATAGATGCGGCCGCGCGGCGTGGCCGCCATGGCCTTCGATGCGGATGTCGATCGCGTCGGTCGCCGCCATCACCGGCCCAGGGCTGATCGCGAAGGCGCCGACCGGAATGCCGGGACCGTTGTGCATGCCATAAACCTGATCGATGCCGAACCGCTCCATCAGGCCGTCGTCGATCATCGCCGCTGCGCCGGCACCGCCCTCCTCGGCCGGCTGGAAGATCATCACCGCATCGCCAGCGAAGTTGCGCGTCTCGGCAAGATAACGCGCGGCGCCAAGCAGCATCGCGGTGTGGCCGTCGTGGCCGCAGGCGTGCATCTTGCCGGGCACCTTGGAGGCATAGGGCAATCCGGTCGCCTCGACGATCGGCAGCGCATCCATGTCGGCGCGGAGCCCGATCGCCTTGAGATCGCCTGTGCCGGCCTGCCGGGCACCGCGGATCACGCCGACCACGCCGGTGCGGCCGAGCCCGGTGACGACTTCGTCGCAGCCGAATTCGCGCAACCGCTCGGCGACGAACGCCGCGGTGCCTTCGACATCGTACATCAGCTCCGGCTGCTGATGCAGCGTGCGGCGCCAGGCCGCGATGTCGGGCTGCAGATCGGCGACGCGGTTGATCACGGGCATGAGACGATGCGGCTCCAGTTATCGAAGCCTGCAGGCTAACCGCCCCGTCCCGCTCCGGCAACTGTACAGCGCCGGCCCGCGGCGCTAAGCCTCTGCGCAACGACAAAATGCACGGGCGGACTCGATGACGGCACGGATCGAAGGCGAATTCGACACCATCGTGGTGGGCGCGGGCACCGCAGGTTGCATCGTCGCCAACCGCCTATCCGCCGATCCGAGCCGGAAGGTGCTGCTGCTCGAAGCCGGCGGCCGCGACAACTGGATCTGGTTTCACATTCCGGTCGGCTATCTGTTCGCGATCGGCAATCCGCGCTCCGACTGGATGTTCAAGACCGAGCCCGAGCCGGGCCTGAATGGTCGGTCACTGGCCTATCCGCGCGGCAAGGTGATCGGCGGCTCGTCGGCGATCAACGCGATGATCTCGATGCGCGGCCAGGCCGCCGATTACGACCATTGGCGCCAGCTCGGCCTCACCGGCTGGGGCTGGGACGATGTCCGCAAGGTGTTCCGCCGGCTCGAAGACCACTTCCTCGGCGACAGCGAGCATCACGGCGCCGGCGGCGGTTGGCGGATCGAGGCGGCGCGGCTGTCGTGGCCGATCCTCGACGCGGTCGCGAACGCGGCCTGCGAGATGGGAATCCCGCGCAGCGCCGACTTCAACACCGGCGACAACGAGGGCGTCGGCTACTTCCACGTCAATCAGAAGCGCGGCCGGCGCTGGTCGTCGGCGCGCGGCTTTCTCAAGCCGGCGCTGCATCGCTCCAACCTGCGGCTCGAAACCAATGTCGTGGTCGACCGCGTGCTGGTCGAGAGCGGCCGCGCGGTCGGCGTCCGCTTCCTGCAGAACGGCGTGCCGATCGAAGCCCGCGTCCGCCGCGAGGTGGTGCTGTGCGCCGGCGCGATCGGTTCGATCCAGGTGCTGCATCGCTCCGGCATCGGTCCGGCCGAATGGCTGAAGCCGCTCGGCATCGAGCCGGTGCTCGATCGTCCCGGTGTCGGCCGCAACCTGCAGGACCATCTGCAGCAACGCGCGATCTACAAGGTCAGCGGCGGTCGCACGCTGAACGAGATCTATCACTCGCTGCCGCGCCGCGCCTGGATGGGACTCGACTACGCGCTGCGCCGGCGCGGCCCGCTGACCATGGCGCCATCTCAACTCGGCATCTTCACCCGCTCCGATCCGCATCAGGAGCGCGCCAACATTCAGTTCCACGTGCAGCCGCTGTCGCTCGACAAGTTCGGCGATCCGCTGCATCGCTTCCCGGCGATCACCGTCAGCGCCTGCAACCTGCGACCGACCTCGCGCGGCGAGATCAAGCTGAAATCCACCGCGCTCGACGCCGCGCCGTCGATCGCGCCGCACTATCTGTCGACCGCCGAAGACTGCCGCGTCGCAGCCGATGCGATCCGCGTGACGCGGCGACTGATGAAGCAGCAGGCGCTCGCGACGTATCACCCCGAGGAGTATCTGCCCGGCCCGTCGGTCGGCGACGACGACGCCTCGCTCGCGAAGGCGGCCGGCGACATCGGCACCACGATCTTCCATCCCGTCGGCACCGCCAAGATGGGCCGCGCCGACGATCCGCTCGCCGTTGTCGACGAACGCCTGCGCTTCCACGGCCTCGATGGCCTGCGCATCGTCGACGCCTCGATCATGCCGACGATCACCTCCGGCAACACCAATACCCCCACCGCGATGATCGCCGAGAAGGGCGCGACGATGATCCTGGAGGATGGGAAGTAATGCATCTGATCCATCGGCATCGCCTCTGGATCGATAACGCCGGCGTGCGGATCGCACTGGTGCGTTGGGACGACGCCGATCCGGGCAAGCCAGTCGCGCTGCTGTTGCATGGCACCGGCTTCCTCGGTGAGATCTGGGACGAGATCGCGAACGGCCTTGCCGCCCGCTACACGGTCTATGCCCTCGACCGCCGCGGTCACGGCGCAAGCGACAAGCCCGGCCGGTATCACTTCGCGGATTTCGCATCCGACCTCGCCGCCGCGATCGACACGCTGGGACTGTCCAACATCTACGGCATCGGCCACAGCGCCGGGGCGACCGACCTGCTGCTCGCCGCCAAGCTGCTGCCCGACCGCTTTGCCCGTCTGTTCGTGATGGAGCCGACGGTGATGGATCCGAGCGTCGTTCCCGGCAGTGATGCGCGGCTAAGCGATCAGGGCGAGGCCGCGGTCAGCGGCGCGCGGCGCCGGCAGGCCGAATTCGCCAGCGCCGCTGCGGCCTTCGAACGCTACCGCAACGCGCCGGCGTTCGCCCCATGGTCGGAATACGCGCTGCGCGCCTATATCACCCACGGCTTCGCGCACCTGCCTGATGGCCGAGTGCGGCTGCTGTGCAGTCCGGATGTTGAAACCGAGATCCTGCGGCCGATCTTCGAGGCGATGGAGCAAGTCTATCGCGGCGACGACCGCGGCAATCCGTTCGGATGGCTGCGCGAGCTGAATAACTGCCCGGTGCGCATTGCCACCGCCGAACACTCCTGGCCGATCTACAAGGAGATGGCGGCGCGGGCCAGCGCGTTGATACCTGGCGCAAGCCGGATCGCGTTCGATCGCGTCGGCCACTGCGTCGCGCAGGAAGCGCCGGCGCGGCTACTCACCGCGCTGCAGGAGTTTGCAGACGCCTGATTGCGTAGGCGCGTTTCCGAGAAACTACGCCGACTTGCGCACCGCGTTGTCGACCAGGGTCTTGCCGAGTGACCAGATCGCGCCCGGGACCTTGTGGCTGGCGGCGATGGTGTCGTCGAAGGCGCGCTCGATCCAGGCGCAGTCGTCTTCGGTAATGGTCAGCGGCGGCAGCAGCTTGATGGTGTGCAGGCCGTGGCCCGCGACCTGGGTCAGGATCTTGTGATCCTTGAACAGCGGCACGGTGATCAGCTGGACGAACAGGCCCTTGTTGGCGGTTTCCAGCATCGTCCACGACGCCTTCAGCCGCAGCGATTGCGGCGGGCCGAATTCGACGCCGATCATCAGGCCCTTGCCGCGCACTTCCTTGAGCAGCTCGTAGCCAGGGACCATGCGCGTGAGTGCCAGCCGCAGTTCGGCGCCACGCTTGGCGGCGGCTTCGACCAGCTTCTCGGCCTTGAGAACTTCGAGCGTCGCAATGCCGGCCGCCATCGCCAGATCGTTCTTGGCGAAGGTCGAGCCGTGCACCACGGCGCGGTCCATGCGGTTGAAGATCTTGTCGAAGATCGACTTGCGCGTCAGCACCGCACCGACCGGAACGTGGCCGCCCGACAGCGCCTTCGATAGCAGCACCATGTCGGGTTCGACGTTCCAGTGCTCGACGGCGAGGAAGCGGCCGGTGCGGCCCATGCCGGTCTGGATCTCGTCGGCCACGAACAGCGTGCCGTAGCGTTTGCACAGCGCCGCGGCGCCCGGCAGGAACTCGTCGGTGGGCATGTTGACGCCCTTGCCCTGGATCGGCTCGACGATGAAAGCGGCGACCTCGCGGGTCGACAGCACCTTCTCCAGCGCTTCGAGATCGTTGAACGGGATGGTGGTGACGCCCGGCAGCAACGGCCCGAAGCCACCCTGGAAATTCTGGTCGTCGGTCAGCGACAGCGCGCCGTAGGTCAGGCCATGGTAGCTGTGGTCGCAATTGACGATGCCGTTACGCGCCGTCGCGCCGCGCGCGAACTTGATCGCGGCCTCGACGCTCTCGGCGCCGGAATTGGCGAAGAACACCTTGTCGAGATACGGCACATGCTCGAGCAGCCGCTCCGCCAGGATACCGGCCAGCGTCGAGACATCGAGCTGCACCAGGTTAGGCAGGTCGGCGTCGAGCACACTCTGCAGCGCCTTGCGCACCACCGGATGGTTGCGGCCGAGCGCGAATACGCCAAAGCCGCTGAGCAAATCGAGATAGCGGGCGCCGTCACGGTCGTAGAGGTACTGACCGGTGCCCTTCTGGAAGCCGACGTCGTAGCCGATGGTTTTGAGGACGCGGACGAGCTGCTCGTTGAGATGCCGGGCGTGCATCGAACTGCGCTGCGCTTCGCGCGCCGCGAACATCTCGGCGAGATCTAAATTCGGCTGGTGCATGGGATACTTACGTCGCTTGTTGGACCCGCCGTCAACACAAAAGGCTGGCGGTGCGTCGCACTCGAGCTTTCTTTTCAGAGTTGTGATGCGCGGGTGACATGCCGATTTCACGGCGACTCCCGCATGGCGTACGACCCCTACCCCCGGACGTGGGTATAGTCCGATCGCGGGGGGTGACGCCAGCCCTGTGACGCCACCTGCGGCAATCGCGCCTTGCTTCCCGGTCTCAGCGGCAGTTCATGCTCTGGAACACAGCGCCGGGGAGAAAACCCGCCCCCGGCCAAACCCGCGGCGGGGGCATCGGCACGCGCCGACGCCCCGGCCGGCGCGACTCACAGATCGGTATCGCCGGACTCGTCGATGTGCCGCGGCTTGCCCATCAGGGCCGGTTGGAACAGCAGCACGGCGCCCAGCGTGGTCAGCAGCGACAACGCCAGCAGCTTGCCCATGCTGGCCGTTCCCGGATGGCTCGACAGCCACAGGCTGCCGAACGCGGTGGCGGTGGTCAGGGCGCTGAAGAAGATCGCCCGGGTCAGCGCCGACTGCAGCAGGTTGGTGCGGCCGGAGCGCCAGGCGGTCACGTAGTAGATCTTGAACGCGACGCCGACGCCGAGCAGCAGCGGCAAGGCAACGATGTTGGCGAAGTTCAGCGGCAGATCGATCAGCACGCAGATCTCCAGCGTCACCGCACCGGCCACCAGCAGCGGTACCAAGGTGAGTGCGACGTCGGTAATCCGGCGCAGCGTGATCCACAGCAGGATCGAGATCGACAGCAGCGCCCACAGACCGGCCTGGATGAACGAGGCGACGATGGTGTCGCCCGACTTCAGGATCGACACCGGACCGCCGGTCGCCAGCGGCTCCGCCTGCAGCACGGCGGCGGCGAACTTGCGCAGCGTGTCGTTGTCGTTGGGATCGCCGCTCGGCAGCACCTCGACGCGGATCTGACCGTCCTTGGTCTTCCACGACGACACGATGTCGGCCGGCAGATTGTCGAGCGTCACCGGCTGCGCTTTCAGCATGTTGCGCAGCAGCTCGAAGTCGAGCAGCAGCGGCCGCACGAACACGTCCTGCGCCTTCTCGCGCAGCGCCTGATCGGCGCCCGCAAGCTTGGTCAGCGCAGCGGCGAGCCGGCGCGAGGCGTCGGCGCCGGGTCCGGTGGTCTCGCCGGCAGCGCGGCGCAGCGCTTCGGCCGAGCTCTTCAGCGACGCGATGTTGTCCTGATCGGACGGCGGCGGATCGACCTGTTCGGGATTGAGCGCGGGCTCCAGCACCTTGGCCCCTGCCTGGATCAGCTTCAGCTTCTCCGGCTGGTCCGGCGGAACGAAAGTGTCGAGCGAGATGGTGCGCGACACCTCCGGCAGCTTCGAGAGCTTGGCTTCGATCTCGCGGGCCGCCTGCTCGGACGGTGCCATCACGTTGACGGCGTTGGCACCGGTATTCGGATCCTTGCGCAGGTCGAGGAACGTCGCGATCGACTCGACCTTCGGGCTGCGCAGATTGATCGGGTTGAAGTCGAAATGCATGAAGTACAGCAGCGGCAGGCCGGCCAGCGCGACGCCGATCGTACCGACGATGATGCCGATGCGGTGCTTCTCCAGGAAGTGATCGACCGGCGCCAGGAAGGCATAGCCGAGCGGCTCCTTCTCGCCCGCCGGGTTCAGCAGCTTCAGCAGCCCCGGCAGCACGGTGATGCTGGTAAAGAACGCGATCGCCATGCCGGCGCCGGCGATCTCACCGAGTTCGGAGATGCCCTTGTAGGAGGTCGGCAGGAACGACAGGAAGCCCGCCGTGGTCGACATCGCCGCCAGTGACAGCGGCACCGCCGAGTATTCGGCGGCCTGCACCAGCGCCTTATCGAGGTCGCCGGTCTTGTGGCGCTCCGACCGATAGCGGACGCTGAACTGGATGCCGAAATCGACGCCGAGGCCGACGAACAGCACCGCGAAGGCGATCGACAGCAGGTTGAGCGAATCCACCAGCATCAGGCCGACCGCGGTGGTGATCGACAGGCCGATCACCAGATTGGCGGCCACCGCAAAGATGATCTTGGAGGAATGCAGCGCCATCCAGAGGATCAGCAGCACCACCACGACGGTGCCGATGCCGTTGACCACGGCGCCGTCCTTGACGGTGGCGAATTCCTCGTTGGCGATCGGCACCGGACCGGTCAGCCGCACCCGGGCGCCGAAATCCTGCTCGATCTTGAGGTCCACGGCGGCCTGACGGATCGCGTCGGTGGCGGCCTTGCCGGGTTCCAGCGCCTTGAAGTCGAGGATCGGCTTGACCTCGATGAAGGCGCGCTTGTCGCCATCGGTGAGCGGTTCCGGATTGACCAGACCGCGCCAGGAGAAGAACGCCTGCTGCTTGCCGAGCACGTCCTCGACGGTTGCAGCGACGGCATTGAAAGGTTTCGCAGTCGAATCGAGCGTCAGTTCCCCGCGCTTCAGGCCCACCAGACCGGTCTCAAGCGCCGCCGTCAGGCCGCGGATCGACGGATCACCGGCCATGATTTCGATCAGCGGAACCGCCTGCTGGAACTGGCCGGTCGCCTTGGCAACTTCGTCCTTGGGCAGGAACAACAGCCCGCTGCGGTCGAAAAACGGCCCGCCGCCGAGCCGCTTCACCGAGTCGAAGTTGATGTTATTCTTGGACAATTCGGCCGTGAGCTTAGCCGCCGCGGCATTCGCGAATTCCGGCGTCGGGGCCTCGACGACCGCCAGGATCAGCCGTTCCTGGTCGAAGGCCTTCTCGAACGCGATATCACGTTTGCGCCAGTCGAGATCAGACGAGATCAAATGATTGATGTCTGTGTTGATCCCGAAATGTTGGTAAGTATAGAAACCTGCTGCAACTGCGAGAAATACGCCGATCAGCACAGTAAAAGCCGCAAAACGGGTGCTGGCTCTGACAATGGAGACGATGGCACTTTTCAGCACATTCACTCTTTCTATTGCTACCGGCTGGCCTAAAATACGGCCACCCCGCCGGGTTCCGAGTCGATCGAACTAGTTTTGATGGTTCTGCGACCAAGGACTGGACAAAATGGCCGAAAACAAGCCGGCGGAGGTGTGTGCGCGGAAGTAATCTCACCAGGCCAGATTGCCAAGGGCGTTTTGCATTGCGTGCTGCACTGCGCCAATAAGTCCCCTGCGTCCCTTGCGGTTGCGGGTGCCCCCATACCAGCTAGATCATGCTACGGGAATGCGACGTGCTGCCAGGAGACCGAACAATCATGAGCGTGGTGCCCCTTGTCTGAAGTCCGCCCCCTCGAAGTGTTCCTTGCCCAACCCCGTGGTTTCTGCGCTGGCGTGGTGCGTGCGATCGAGATCGTCGAGCGCGCGCTGGAGAAGTACGGTCCGCCGGTCTACGTGCGGCATGAGATCGTGCATAACAAATACGTGGTCGAGAGCCTGAAGGCCAAAGGCGCGATCTTCGTCGAGGAGCTGTCGGAAGTTCCGCCGAAGGCCGTGACCGTCTTCAGCGCCCACGGCGTCGCCCGCAGCATCGAGGAAGAGGCCGCGGCGCGTGACCTGCCGGTGCTCAACGCCACCTGCCCGCTGGTGACCAAAGTGCATAACCAGGGCAAGCGCTATACGTCGAAGGGCCGCACCCTGATCCTGATCGGCCATGCCGGCCATCCGGAAGTCGAAGGCACAATGGGCCAGGTTCCCGGCCCGGTGCTGCTGGTGCAGAACCTCGAGGACGTCGCGGCGCTGACGCTGCCGCCGGAAACCCCGGTGGCGTACATCACCCAGACCACGCTGAGCGTCGACGACACCAAAGACATCATCGTGGCGCTTTCAAAGAAATTCCACGATATCGAAGGCCCGGACACCCGCGACATCTGCTATGCCACGCAAAACCGGCAATCGGCGGTGCGGCAGATGAGCAAGCTGGTCGACCTGATCCTGGTGGTCGGAGCCAACAACAGTTCGAACTCCAACCGGCTGCGGGAAATCGGCACCGAAGCCGGCATCCCGAGCTACCTGATCGCCGACGGCAGCGAACTCGACCCGGCCTGGCTCGACGGCAAGAAAGCGGTCGGAATCACCGCCGGCGCGTCCGCGCCGGAAGTGTTGGTCGACGACGTGATCGAAGCGCTGCGCCGGATCGTCCCGGTCACCGTCTCGGTGCTGCCGGGCCGCGAAGAAAACATCGAATTCGTTCTGCCTGCGGAGCTGGCGACCGCCTGATCCGCCCCAACCGACATGCCGTGAAAGAGAAGATTTCGTAATGGCTATTCCGTTTCACAAGGAACTGGTGATCGGCGGTTATCTGCTGAAGCAGAAGCTGCTCGGGCGGAAGCGTTATCCGCTGGTACTGATGCTGGAGCCGCTGTTCCGCTGCAATCTCGCCTGCGCCGGCTGCGGCAAGATCGACTATCCTGACGCGATCCTGAACCGCCGGATGACCGCGCAGGAGTGCTGGGACGCTGCCGAGGAATGCGGTGCGCCGATGGTCGCGATCCCGGGCGGCGAGCCGCTGATCCACAAGGAGATCGGCGAGATCGTGCGCGGTCTGGTAGCGCGCAAGAAGTTCGTGTCGCTGTGCACCAACGCGCTGCTGCTCGAGAAGAAGCTGCATTTGTTCGAGCCGTCGCCCTATCTGTTCTTCTCGGTGCATCTCGACGGCCTGAAGGAACACCACGACAAGGCGGTGTCGCAGGAGGGCGTGTTCGACCGCGCGGTCGCGGCGATCAAGGCCGCCAAAGCCAAGGGCTTCACCGTCAACGTCAACTGCACGGTGTTCGACGGCTACGCCGCCGAAGACATCGCCAAGTTCATGGACTTCACCGAAGAGCTCGGCGTCGGCGTCTCGATCTCGCCGGGTTACGCCTATGAGCGCGCTCCGGACCAGGAGCACTTCCTCAACCGCACCAAGACCAAGACCCTGTTCCGCGAAGTGTTCGCGCGCGGCAAGGGCAAGAAGTGGAGCTTCATGCACTCCAGCATGTTCCTCGACTTCCTGGCCGGCAACCAGGAGTTCGAGTGCACCCCGTGGGGCATGCCGGCGCGCAACATCTTCGGCTGGCAGAAGCCGTGCTACCTGCTCGGCGAAGGCTATGCCAAGACCTTCAAGGAGCTGATGGAAACCACCGATTGGGATTCCTACGGCACCGGCAAGTACGAGAAGTGCGCCGACTGCATGGCGCATTGCGGCTACGAGCCGACCGCGGCGATGGCCTCGCTCAACAATCCGCTGAAGGCCGCCTGGGTGGCGCTCCGCGGCATCAAAACCTCGGGCCCGATGGCGCCGGAGATCGACATGTCGAAGCAGCGGCCGGCGCAGTACGTGTTCTCCGAACAGGTCGAGAAGAAGCTGTCCGAGATCCGCCGCGACGAAGCCACCGAGGCCAAGGACAAGCGCCAGTCGACGGCGGCCTGATCGCTCCGACAACGGCTTCAATCATCAAAAGCGCGGCCTGCGGGCCGCGCTTTTTTGTTGCTCATCTCGGTCCGTTCAATTCATCAGATGCTTGACGATGTCGGCTTTGACCTTGCCCGGCAGAGGGACGAACTGCAGCGACCGCGCGATGCCGTCGCCCTGCGCATAGGCCCATCGGAAGAAGTCCAGCACGGCGGCCGACGTCGTCCGCTTGGCAGGGCTTCGCGGCACCAGCGCAAAGGTCGCGGTGACGATCGGCCAGGCCTGCTCGCCGGGCATGTCAGTGAGATCGACCGCATAGTTTGGCACCGACCAATCGCCACTCTCGGCAGCGGCCGCGAAACTGCTTCCGTTCGGCAGCACGAACCGGCCTGCCTTGTTCTGCAATTGCACGGTCGCAAGGTTATTGGCGGTGACGTAGGACAGCTCGGCATAGCCGATCCCGCCGGGCGTCATCGGCACCGTCGAGGCCGCGCCGTAGCTGCCTTTGACGCCGGCGCCGACCGGCCAGCTCAGCGTCATGCCGATTCCCATCTTGTCGCGCCATGCTGCGCTGTTCTTCGACAGATAGCGGGAGATCGCGTAGGTGCCGCCCGAGCCGCCCGCATGATACAGCAGCGAAATCGGCAAGTTTGGCAGCGCCAGACCGGGATTGAGCTGCACGATCTGCGGGTCATCCCACGATTTGATGCCGCCCATGAAGATGTCAGCCAGCACGGGCGCGGTGAGCCGTAGCTTGCCCGGCAGGACTCCGGGAATGTTCGCCACGACAGCGTAGCCGCCGACGACGGTGGGGAACTGCATGATGTCCCCTTCCTTCAGTTTGCTGTCCTCCATCGGCACATCCGACGCGCCGAAATCCGTCAGGCCCTTCAGCACCTGGAGTTGTCCGACCGACGATCCCGAAGGTTGATAGTTGATCGCGACACCCTTGGCCGCTTTCAGTTGTTCGGCCCATTTGATGTAGATCGGCGCGGCGAAGGCTGAACCGGTTCCCATCACCGGCGTCTCGGCATGACCGGCCGTCACGCCGGCCGTGCCGATGGCGAGCGCCATCACAGCGGTGCGAAGTGCACGCATCTCGATTTCCTCTTTGGCTGCAATCGTGCGGGATTAGTCGACGCCGTTCAGGGCGAAGTCGAAGATGTCGTAGTTGCGCAACACGCCTGTAGTCGCGCGCTCGCGGTAGTCCCGCTTGAGCGGGCGCGACAGCACAAACGGCACGCGCTGCTCGCCGAGCCCGCCGTGCGAGCGCAAGCGATGGTCGCCCAGCGCCGACAAATCGTGATCTTCCCGCCGCGCGCCTACCACCGTGCCGCGATCGGTGAACACCGCGAAGTCGCCCTCCCGATCCGGCGGCAACTGGTAGCGTTCGCACACCGTGGCACGATCGAGCACCAGCTCGACGCCGGGCAGCGACCGCGCAAAGGTCATCATCGCCGCGATCTCGCAAGGCTTGAGGAGGTGGACCCGCACGAAGCCGCCGAGCGCGCCGTGATGGCGGACGAACGGATCGGCGATCGGACAGATCACCCGCGCGACGCCGGCACCGAACTTCTGGTTCAGCGCGTCCTCGAGATAGACGACGTTGGGCCGGCCATCCGCATCGGACTTGTCGGCCATGCCATGATCGGCAGTCAGAGCGACGGTCGCACCGAGTTCGATCAGCCGCGCGATGCGGCGGTCCACCGCTGCGTGGAAGTCGTTCGATTCCGCCTCGCCCGGCTGGTATTTGTGCTGCACATAGTCCGAGGTCGACAGATACATCAGCTCGGGCTTGGTGGTCTCCATCAGCCTGACGCCGGCATCCAGCGCGAACAGCGACAAGTCGGCAGAGTATTGATCCGGCCGGCCGCGGCCGACCAGCTCCTCGCCGCTGTTGAAGCCGAGCGCGGTGAGGTCAGCGACATTCGGATGTTCGGACGAGAAGGCGATCCCGTCCATCTCATAGGCGAGCACCTTCAGGAGCTTGTCCTTGGCGGTGACCACCGCGGTCCGCACGCCCGCTTTGCTCATCGCACCGAGAATGGTGCCGCAGCGCAGGCGCCGCGCATCCGTCACCATGATCTCTTCGCCGGTGTCGGCATCGAGATAGTAATTGCCGTTGATGCCGTGGATGGCGGGAGAGACGCCGGTGACGATCGAGGTGTTGTTGGTGTTGGTGGTGGTCGGCACCGTCGCCAGCGCCGTGCCGACATAGCCCCCCGCCCGGAGCGCGCCGATCGTCGGCAGCACGCCGTCGGCAATACCGCGCTCCAGATATTCGGGGTCGAAACCGTCGAGGCAGATCACGACGACGGGTCGTGGCGGCCTGGCGTAGCTGCGGCCGTTGGCTTCGATCAAAGGCTGGGTCGTCATGGGGCATCCGGGTTTTTGAATGCCGCCTGGTGGGGCGGCTGACGTCCCGGGTGGTAGGCCGTTCACATGTGAGAATCGATCGAATAAAATCGACAAACACGTGAGTATAAGTCGTAAATCCGATAGCCCTTTCGGCCGCCATCGTCACACGGAGGTCATGGTGAAAGAACGAGAACTGCCGCTGAGCGCGCTGCGGGCGTTTGCAGTGGCGGCGCGCAGCGACAGCCTGAGTGCGGCCGCCGAGGAGCTGGGCGTCACCCATGGCGCCGTCAGCAAGCAGGTGCGCCTGCTGGAGGACTGGCTCGGGCAGCAGGTCTTCACCCGCGAGGGCCGCAGCGTGGCGCTGACGCCCTATGGCAGCGTGCTGGCGGAGCAGCTGAGCCAGTCGTTCCGCAATATCGAAGCCGCCTGCCAGTACGTCCGGCGCCGGCGCAGCAAGGCGGTGCTGGCAGTCGAGGCGCCGTCGACATTCGCGATGTATTTCCTAATGCCGCGACTGAAGCGGTTCGAGAAAGCCAATCCCGATCTGGCGGTATGGATTTCGACCCGGATGACGGGACAAACGCCGGACGTGGCCTCCCACGATCTCCTGATCACCCGGGGCAGCAGCGACAAGACCGGCGGACCTTCGAAGACATCGACGCCGTTGTGCGAAGAGCACCTGACGCCGGTCTGCAGCCTGGATCTGGTTGAGGAGAGGACCATCGAGAAGCCGGAGGATCTTCTCGCATTTCCGTTGATCACCTCAGCCACCCGGCCGGGGCATTGGGAAGCTTGGCTGCAGAAAGCGGGAATGCGCGACCATCTGTTCGAAGGCGGCCACCGCTTCGACCACATGTTCGTCGCGATGCATGCGGTGCGCGAGGGTTTCGGCTCGATCGTCGCGCCGAAGGAGTTCTTCCCGGGTAAGCCGGAGTGGCGGCTCGCCTGCCCGTTTCCTGATGTGGTCGTGAAGGGTGAGAAGTATTTCGCTCAACCGACCTCGCGAGCGGACCCGCGCTATCTCGGCCGGTTCCTGGATTGGCTGAAAGACGAAATCAGGACGTGAGGTTCGACGAGCCTCACGATGCGCGCTGGATCAGCGCGTCATCGGCGGAAGCCACGTCCGCGCCGCCCTCACCGGCGGCGCGCGGTCCGCTCAGATCTCGGCGACGAGACCGCCGCGGCCGAGCACGGCGTCCTGCACGAAGTTCCGACAGCCCCGCAAGGACCGCAGCGCGCGGTTGAAGTCGATGCCGGTCGACACCAGCGAGCGGATCGAGGTCGGGTGGCGGGCGATGCCGCGCAGCACCTTGCGCAGATCGATCTCGCCGTTCGGCTTGATCGCGGTGGAGACGACTTGCGGCAGGCTGCGGCCCGCCGGGTCACTGATCACCCGCAGCGCCGCGAACGGCAGGTTGGCCGCAGCGGCGAAATCGGCGGCGATGTGGCTTTCCATATCGACCGCCGCCGCACCGGTCTCCGAGCGCAGCGCCGCCTTGGCGGCGCGCGCTGCGATCACCTGCTCGGCTCCGACCAGACCGCCGCGCACGACGCGCTGACGGCCGAGCCCGGCGCTTCGCAATAATTCGTCGGTCAGTGCAACTTCCGAGGCCCAGCGGCGTTCACCCGCCACAACCTCGGTGGCGATGACGATGTCACCCGCCTCGAGAGCGGGATCCAGCCCGCCGGCGACGCCGAAGCTGATCACGCCGCGGATCGACGATGGGTCGAAATCGGCCATGATCGCGCGTAATTGTTTCGGATCGCTGCTGCTGCAGATAACGGTGAGGCCCGGCCCCGCCGCGATACGTGCTTCCTGAATCAGGCCCGTCACAATAAGTACCGGCCGCGGATCTTGGCGATGCGCCGCGGCCTGGTCGTCCACTGCCCCCAGAATCACATTCCGACCCCTACCAACTTGCTGTTCGTGGCCTGCAAGTTCCGGTACCGCGCTAGCGCCCAGAGCGGGAAGAACTTCGAATAGCCATGATACCGCAGATAAAACACCCGCGGGAAGCCTGTCGCCGTGTAACGCTGCTCGTCCCACAGTCCTTTTTCGGTCTGTGTGCTTTTCAGGTACTCGATGCCCCGTGCCACGGCGGGATGATCGACCTCACCCGCGGCCATCAGGGCAAGCAAGGCCCATGCCGTCTGTGAGGCGGTCGAGGGGGCACTTTCGTAGCCGCGGTAATCCAGTCGGTAGCTGACGGCGTCCTCGCCCCAGCCGCCGTCGCGGTTCTGCACCGACTCCAGCCACGCGACCGCCTTGCGGATCATCGGATCGGCATGCGGGACGCCGGCGGCGTTCAAGGCGCACAGCACCGACCAGGTGCCGTAGATGTAATTCATGCCCCAGCGGCCGTACCACGAGCCCTCGGCGAGCTGGGTGTCGCGCAGATAGCCGACCGCGCGGGCCAGCGCCGGGCTGCTGTCGATCGTCTCGCCGAGCTGGGCGAGCATCGAGACGCAGCGCGCGGTGACGTCCTCGGTCGGCGGATCGAGCATCGCGCCGTGGTCCGAGAACGGGATATTGTTCAAATAGTACTCAGTGTTATTGATGTCGAAGGCACCCCAGCCGCCGTCATCGCTCTGCATCCCCTCGATCCACTCGCGGGCGCGGGCGATCGCGGCGTCATAGGCGGGGTTGGGCTGATCCTTGCGGGCGCGGTCGAGCGCCATCACCACCACGGCGGTGTCGTCGAGATCCGGATAGTGGGCGTTGTTGTACTGGAACGCCCAGCCGCCGGGGCGGACGTTCGGGGCCTTCACGGCCCAGTCGCCCTTGACGTCGAGCACCTGGCGCGGAAGCAGCCAGTCGAGCGCCGGCCGCACCGACTTGGCGCCCTCGTGGCCGTCCGCCTCCAGCACCGCGTGGCTGGCGAGCGCCGTATCCCACACCGGCGAGACGCAGGGCTGGCAGTAGGCTTCGTCGCCGCGATCGACCAGCAGCAGATCGATGCCGCGGCGCTGGCTGGCGCGCGGCGGATAGTCCTCGGGATAGCCGAGCGCCTCGTACATCATCACGGCGTTGGCCATCGGCGGGAAGATCGCGCCGATGCCGTCCTCGCCGTTGAGCCGCTCCTCGATGAACGCGAGCGCCTTGTCGATCGCCCGCTTGCGGATGCCCTTCGGCATCACCGGCTCGATCGCGCGCAGCACGGCATCGATCGATCCGAACAGCTTGAACAGTGCCCAGTTCTGATGCGGCGCCTTGGCCGGCATCCCGATCGTCTTCGGGTCCTGCAGGAACAGCTCGTCGATGCCGACGCCCTTGGGGTTCTTGGCGCGCGGCTTCAGCGCGCACAGCACGAGCAACGGCACCATCGTGGTGCGCGCCCAATACGAGACCTTGGTCAGCGTGAACGGCGACCAGCTCGGCAGCAGCATGATCTCGACCGGCAGCACCGGAACCGCGCGCCAGGTGGTCACGCCGTACAGCGACAGCAGGAACCGGGTGAAGACGTTGGAATGGATCGCGCCGCCCCGCGAGCGGATCGCCTCGCGCGCCCGCACCATGTGCGGGGCATCGATGCTGTCGCCGATCATCTTCAGCGCGAAGTAACCCTTCACGCTGGCGCTCATATCGAAGTCGCCGTCGTGGACCAGCGGCCAGCCGCCATGGGCGCCCTGGATGCGGCGCAGATACACCGCGATCTTGGCTTCGAGCGCGGCGTCGACCGGCTCGCCGAGGTAGTGCCGCAGCAGCACGTATTCGGCAGGAATGGTGCAATCGGCCTCGAGTTCGAACACCCAATGGCCGTCATCGCGACGATAGTTCAGCAGCGCGCTGCGCGCCGCATCGATCGAAGCTTCGAGCGCGTTGCGCCCGACACCAGTCGTGTAGCTGCCGGAATCCATTTTATCTGCTGAGTCTCCGTGTTGAGGGCCGGATCAGGTGCGCCCGGCGGCCAATACCAGGTCCGCGGCACGGTTGCCGGACCGGACCGATCCTTCGATGGTCGCCGGTAACCCCGTATCAGTCCAATCGCCTGCGAGATATAGGTTTCTCCACTGGGTGACCGGCCCGGGGCGCAGGGCGTTCTGCGCCGGTGTAGCCGCGAACGTCGCCCGGCGCTCGCGGACAATTTGCCACGGCGGCAGATTGGCCGAGATCCCCGCGATCTTGCAGATTTCGCCCCAAACTTCGGTCGCCAGCTGCTCGCGCGGGGCATCGACCAGCCGGTCGCCGTTGCTGATGGTGACGGACAGCCGGTTCGGGAACGCGAACAGCCACTCCACCACCCCGCCGATCACCCCGGTCAGGGCCGGCATGCCGGGCGGCGGCGCATAGTTGAAATGCGCATTCACGATGGCGCGGTATTCCTGCGGCGTCTTCAGGCCGGGCAGCAGCGAGGCGGCCGGGCGCGGCGGCACCGCCAGCACCACCACATCATCCGGGCCGAGGGTGACGACATCCTCGCCGCCGAACTGCAGCGCGCCGACGCGGTCGCCCGACATCGTCAGCGCCCGCAACTCGTGGCCGAACCGCACCCCGGGACCGGTGGCGGCGAGCTGCGCCACCGCCGGCTCGACCAGCACGGCCGACAGGCCGTCGCGGGCGATCAGCGGCCGGCAGGCCTTGCCGCCGGCCAGCAGCGTCTCGCGCACCACCGCGCCGGCGAGACCGGCCGAGCCTTCCGGCGGATCGACATTGAGCGCGGCGAGCAACAGCGGCGCCACCAGGCGATCGTATAGCGGGCCCGAGCAGTTGATGGTGTCGCCGATCAGCTTGGTGGTCGGCGCCCACAATAGCGGCATCAGGCCGAGGTAATCGCCGATCGAGGTATCCGGCACGCGGCTCTTGGCATCGAACAGCCACAGCGGCAGCTTGCCGCTGCCGAGCTTCAGCCGCCAGCGCGCATTGGCCGGCAGATCGATGAAGTCGAACTCGGCACTCGCGGGACCGACAAGGCCGGCCTCGGTGCCGATCGTGCGCGCGTAGTCGCACGCGGCCTGGTTGCCGGACAGCAGCAGGTGATTGCCGTTGTCGATGACGAGCCCGGTCTGGGCATCGAAATACGAGCGGCAGCGGCCGCCGGCCTGCTGCATCGCTTCGTGAACCTGGACGGTGAGACCGGCGCGGGCAAGCCGGATCGCGGCCGCAAGACCGGAGATTCCCGCACCAATGACGTGAACTGTTTTCGACATCACACGATCGCGTATTGCAGCAGGATGGCGATCTTCGAAGCCTTGCCGAGCTTCACCGGGGCGCGCGGCGCTGCGAAACCGCGCGCGATCAGAAGCTGCAAGATCGAGTAGTAGTACTTGCCCATGATGCGGGGAGCCTTCACCACCCGGCGGGGATTGCGGTTCATCACCTTGTCGGCGGCGGCGAAATGCGCAAGCGCGCGCTGGACCAGCGGCGCGCAGACGCTCGGCAGCGCCGGATGCGCCGCGACCACGCGCGGATCGGTGGCGGTGATACCAGCCTTGTGCAGCAGCTCGCTCGGCAGATACAGCCGGCCGATGCCGGCATCCTCGTCGATGTCGCGCAGGATGTTGGTGAGCTGCAGCGCGCGGCCGAGATGATGCGACAGCTCGATGCCGTCGCCCTCCGGCAGACCGAAAATGCGCACCGACAGCCGCCCCACCGCGCTGGCGACGCGATCGCAGTACAGATCGAGCGTCGCTTCATCGGGCGCGCGGATGTCGGCGTCGACATCCATTTCCATGCCGTCGATGATCGCTTCGAAATCCTCGCGCTTCAGCCCGAAGGTGCGCAGCGACTCCTGATAGTCGGCAAGCCGCGGCGGCGGTGCGCCGCGATACAGCGCCGCGATGTCGTCGCGCCATTGCTGCAGCTCGGCGACCCGCTGCTCGCGCGGCCGATCGGAATCGGCGATGTCGTCGACGAAGCGGCAGAAGCTGTAGACCTGGAACATCGCCTCGCGCTGCGGGCGCGGCAGGATGCGCATCGCGGCGTAGAACGAACTGCCGAGCGCGACGCCTTGATGCGCGGCCGGCTCTGGCGTGGCGTGAACGGTCATGCGCGCGGCGCCGGATGCGACACCGGCCCCTTTCCGAAGCTGCGACGGACGATCTCCGAGCTCATCGCGCCGAAGCTGGCGATGACGAATTCGATCGGCTTCAGATGCACGCGCTCGCTGAGCGGATCGCGGGTCTGCAGCATCCGCACGATGCGATCGGCGTAGGCCTGGATCACCGAAACTTCGAGGCCGAGCCGATAGTCCTTGATCTCTGCGGCGAGCGGCCGGCCATCGCCGAGCAGCGATGCGGTGCGGACCGCGAGACCCTGCAGACACTTCAGCAGCGCCGGCGACGACTTCTGCAAGCCGAGGTCTTCGACCTTGGCGCCGGCGGCGTCGAGCACGTCGCGCGGCAGATACACGCGATTGAGGGTGCGATAGTCCTTGCCGCAGTCCTGCAGGTGATTGTTGATCTGAAGCCCCGCGCACAGCGCGTCGGACGCCTGCCACGTCGCGGTGCTTTCACCGTGGACGTCGAGCATGAAGCGGCCGACCGGCATCGCCGAGTAGCGGCAGTAGTGGATGACCTCGTCCCAATCCTCATAGCGCAGCTTGGTGACGTCCATCCGGAATGCGGTCAGCAGATCGAGGGCGTGGCGCGGCGGCATGCCGCGTTCGGCCAGCGCCCGGCGCAGATGCACCGCCTCGGGCTGGGTCTCGCCGCGGCCGAGCAGCTCGGCTTCGAGCAGATCGAGATATTCGAGCTTGGTGTCGGCATCGAGCATCTCGTGATCGGCGATGTCGTCCGCGGTCCGGACGAAATTGTAGAACGCCAGAATCAGGTCGCGGTGCCGCGGATGGATGATCCACGACGCGACCGGGAAATTCTCGTCCCGGTGGGTCTTGCCCGATCGAAGCTCGCTCGCAGACGTCATCGGCACTGGCTAAACACTTGGTTTGAACACGAAAAAAAGCGAACGGCCGCACCCGGCCGGGCCGGGCGCACCGTTCGCGACGCCATATAAGGGAAATCGCCGGCTAAACCAACGATCTTGACGGACGATGTCCGGGCCGCAGTTTCGCCCGGATCGCCGCCGCGGCCGCCAGACCGGGCCGAAACAGGCCCGGCGGATGCCGACTCACCGCCTCACTGGCCGTGGCTGACCAACACCTGGTTGCAGGCTTTGCTGATCTTCTCCCGATTCTGCTGCAGGCAGGACAGGATCACCAGATCGCTCTGCTCCATCACGGAGCGGCAGAAACGCGACACGTCCCGCGAGCAGGCCTTCTGCTCGGCTTCGGTGCCGCTGCGCTGCTGTTGCTGGGCATTGGCGCCGGAGGACATCGAAACGAGCAGCAACGCGAGCGCAACCAAGGTCTTTTGCATTGTCTTCCTTCGATATGTGGCTGGGGGTCGAAACCCGTTCTCGATCACATCTACGGCGCCGCTTGGAAGGGGTCGCGGTGCACACGATCGGCACAACGGTATGATGCGTCGATCAAGGTGACAAATACGGCCAAATTAGTGCCGACGCACGCGCCTTCGCGGACGAGTGGCGCAAAGCCGCGGAATACCTGTCGCTTTTTCACGAAACGTTGCCGATTTGATGCAAATATTATAGTTCCGCGAGCAGCGCGGATGGAACACCACGCGCCGCGCGCCCTGGTGTGCATGCGCAGCGTTACTATGTGATTTGAACCCGCCGCGAGGCGAAGACACTAACCAGCGACGTGACGCCACCGTCGTCACCCCCGCGATCTCCCAAGGATGGCCAGAATGAGCCTGCTTCGTTCCACCACTTCCTCCATCCATGCGTTGAAGGCGGCCGGGATCGGCGCCGCGATGCTGTTCTCGGCATCGGCGGCGCTGGCAGATTCCGGACCGTTCGCCGGGTTCGAAGGAGCATGGTCGGGGACCGGCACCGTGGCACTGTCCGACGGCACCAAGGAGCGGATCCGCTGCAAGGCGACCTACCGGGTCGGTGGCGGCGGCAACGAACTGGTGCAGACCCTGCGCTGCGCCAGCGACAGCTACAAGTTCGACCTCTCCAGCAACGTCACCAGCAGCGGCGACCGCATCTCCGGCAACTGGAGCGAAGCCAGCCGCAACGTCAACGGCAGCCTGCAGGGCAAGGCCGGCGGTGGCCATATCGAAGTATTCGTCGAAGCAGCCGGCTTCGCCGCCAGCATTTCGCTGACCACGCACGGCAACAAGCAGTCGGTGGCGATCAGCTCGAAGGGTGAAATCCGCGGCGTCAACATCTCGATGACCCGCGGCTGATCACCGCCCTGTTCGGCTCCATCAACAAAAAGCCCTCCGGATCGGCCGATCCGGAGGGCTTTTACTTTTCGACAAGCCGATCGTTTGTCGTGCGCTACACCACCGAGCCGGCGTTACCTTTGCCGCGCAGGCGGTGCGCGACGCTGATCAGCCACATCGCGGTCGGGCGCAGGATGAACAGGTCGGCGATCAGTGCCGCCACCATCGCGAAGGCGCTGAGCCAGCCGAACAGTCGCAGCGACGGCAGGTCCGAGAACACCGTGACGCCGAGGCCGCAGGCCAGCACCACGGTGGTGAGGATCAGGGCCGGACCGACCAGCACGGTGGCGCGTTCGACGGCGAGCCCGGCGCTGACGCCGGGTGGGCTCTCCAGCCGCAGCCGGTTGAGGAAGTGGATGGTGGCGGACAGGCCGAGGCCGAACGACACCGTCAGCGCGACCACGCTGGCGAATTGCAGCCCCTCTCCCATCAGCCACAACAGCGTGCCCGACAGCACCACCGGGAAGATGCCCGGCAGGATGCAGGCCAGCATCACCACCACCGACCGGAAGGCCAGCCCGATGAAGATCGCCACCAGCGCGAACTCGATGGTGAGGCCGTGGTTGAGCTTGGAGATCATGTCGGCGCTGTTACGCGCCGCGATTGCCGACAGACCGGTGACCGCGACCTCGTAGCCCGGATGCTTCTGCCGCACGCTGTCGAGGGCGTGATCGAGCTTCTGCACCACCGGCAGGATTTCGCTGGAGTCGAGATCAGGCACGCGTCCCGACACCACCACTGCAGTCTGATCCTCGGCGATGAAGCGCCGCACCAGATTGGCGGGCAGCAGGTCGACATATTCCTTCAGCGTGTCGACGCTAGTGGTATGCGCCTTCTCGGCGAGCCAGCGGCGCAGCGTTTCCACAGACCAGACGTTGCCGACGCCGGCCTGCTTCTCGACCGTGGAATGAACCTCGGAGATGATCTGCAGGCTCTCGGGCGAATACAGCGACTGCCCCTTGGGGAATTCGATCAGCACGTCGATCGGATTGGCACCGGTGAGCTTGGCGTCGAGCCGGTCGCTCGCTTGCACCGCCTGCTCCTTGTCCGGCACCTGATCGGCCAGCCGATAGCGCGGCTCGAGGTTGGCGTAGATCACCGCCAAGCCGCCGACCACCAGCACCGCCAGCAGGCTGAACAGGCCGGGCCGGCCGACCATCCGCACCGCGATGAAGGCGCAGAACCGGCGCAGCGCGTTGACGCCGAGATCGGCGCTCTGGAATTTCGCCGCGAAGGCTTCCTCGTGACGCACCAGCAGCACGCCGAACACCGGCACCAGCGTCAGCACCGCGACCAGCGCCAGTACGGTGGCGAGCAGGCCCGCCTCGCCGAATGCGCGGATCAGATCAGAATTGGAGAACTGCAGCGCGATGAACGAAATGCCGGCGGTGGCGTGGGTCAGCACGCAGGCCGGCCCGACCACCAGCACGGCGTTCTTGAAAGCAGTGTATTTGTCCTCGCCAGCGATCAACCGGTCTCGTGCCGCGAAGGTCAGCTGCATCGAGTCCGAGAAGCTGATCACCATGATCAGCGGCGTCATGACGTTGAGGAACATGTTGAGGCTGAAGCCGGCCCAGCCGAGCACGCCGAGCGCCAGCAGGATCGCGAGCAGCGGCGGGAACGCCGCCACCACCATGAACGAGATCTTGCGGAAGAACAGAATGGCGATGACGCAGCCGGCCAGGATGCCGGCGAGGTTGTAGATCAGCCCGTCGCGCTCGACCGCGTTGCGGATTTCGAGCTGCATCACCGGCACGCCGGACAGTTGTCGGCTGAGGCCAGAGCCCTCGAGATCGTCGGCCATCACCTTGCGCATTTCACCGATCGTGGCGCGCAGCCGCGTGTTGTCGGCCACCACCTTCGGATCGAGCGACAGCACGACCAAGGCCAGCGTGCCGTCCTCCGACAGCAGCTTGCCGCGAATGATCTCGTTGGACTTCACCGTCTGGACGAACTGATCGTAGGCCTCGCCTTCCGGCAAGTCCGACGGGAAAAGCGCCGCCGGCAGCTTGCCCGGCTCGGGCGCCTGCCGCGCCGAGAACAGCGAGATTAGGCCGCGGACGCCATCGATCAGCTGCAGATCGGTGACGGTGTCGCGCAGCTTCTCCAGATTCTCGCGCGCCAGCAGCTCCTTGCCCTCGACCACCATCAGCACGTCGAACTCGGTCGACGGAAACCGCTTGGTGACCTCCTCGTACTGCTTGAACTCCTTGGTGTCGGAGCGAAACAGTTGGCTCAGGGAGTCGTCGATCTTGATCCGTTCGATGCCGAACACGGCGCCGACGATGAGGGCCAGCAGGATGATGCATGACACCACCGGCGCGCGCAGCGGGATCAGACCCAGCCGCTCCAGACCAAAAGCGATGCTAACCCGCCGTCGCTTCAATTCCGCGACTTCGGTGTCGCTCACGTTTCTATCCAGCATGCGCTGTTCCGTCCTGTCGATCGCTCGTCCTAGCCAAACTTCCCGGCACGAATGCGACAGCGTCGCATCGCCCGGGATCCTGGTGTTGGGACATGCAGCAATTCACCACGTGCGCAGGCTCGGACCGACCGCCCTTCGGAATCGAGACTGGGAACCGGAATCCACCAGATTCGCGGTCCGGTTGCGAGTTTTCCGGCAGCTTGGGATCACGGTGGAGGCAGTTCCGGCATCAGGCTGCCGCTCTCGTCCTTCAGCGCCACCCCGGTCACCTGCCGCACCAAGCCTTCGCGGATCAACCAGGCGATCTTGTGAGCAGCCTCGTCCGCCGAAATCCCGGAAGCGTGGATATTCGAGACGCAATTACGGTCGGCATCGGTGAGGCCGGAGCACGGTCCGAACGTCAGATAAGCGCCGAGACTGGCCGGCGCCGACAGGCCCGGCCGCTCGCCGATCAGCACAACCACCATCCGGGCACCGAGCGCCGCGCCGATCTCGTCCCCGAGCGCGACCCGGGCGCCGGTCGCCACCACCGCGGCCCCGACCCCGATCCGGGCCGCAGCGAGCCGCGGTAACAGATGCCGCACCACCGCGGTCGCCTGGGCCGCCACCGCGACCGGGGACAAGCCGTCGCCGATTACCAAGGCAACGTCGCCCGCCGGCGGGGCTCCCGCCAGGACATCGCGCGCGGCCGGGTCGAGCTGCCGGCCGAGATCCGGCCGGGCCAGATAGTCCCGCCGGTCGGCGGCGCGGCTCGACACCTGCAGGGTCGGCAAGCGCAGCGCCTGCAGCTCGGCGGCGATCGCCGCGGCATCGAAGCCGGCATGGACCGCGTCGCGAGCGCGGGCATGGGCCAGGGTGAAATCCAGCAGCGCCTCGGTCGGCAGGCTGGCGCCGGCGCGGCCGAGCGCGACGCGGGCCGGGGTCAAACGGCGCAGCTCGGCCAGCGAACGCGGCGGGGTGGCGGGTGAGTTCATCGTTGTCCTTATTCCGCCGGCACCGCCGCTTCGCGCAGGCGCAGCGAGTAGTTGGAGGCGTTGGCGTGACCGCGCGAGGCTTCGCGCGCGTAGATGATCAGATGATGCGCCACCACCATCACCAGCAGCAGGTTTTCGATGTCGCCGCGGATCAAGCGTCGTAGCGCGAATTTCCAGAACGCCAGCTTGTAATCGCCGCGAATGCCGATCTGCCAGATGATGTTGCGCAGCATGATCATGCCGCGTTTGATATTGGCCTTCGACGCCCGCTGCGGCGTCGACGGATGCAGCCGCGTCGCGTAAGCGTGCGCAATCTGGTACTCGTAGCGTTTCAGCAGCGCCTCGGGCTCGTAAGCCCGCGCCATGCAATCCTTCCACATCGCCACCACCTGATCGTGCGGCAGCAGGAAGTCGACGTTGGATTCGCGGTTGTCGTCGTGGACCAGCCGGCCTTCGCGCTCCAAGCGATCCCACAGCGGCGTCTTCGGCAGCGCCTGCAGCAGGTTGATGGTGAGCAGCGGGATCTGCGACTGCTCGATGAACTGCATCAGAAACTCGCCGGTCTCCGGCGTGTCGGTGTCGAGGCCGAGAATGATGCCCGACACCACCTCGATGCCATAGCTTGAGATCGTGCGCACGCCTTCGAGGATAGGGACCATCATGTTGTGGTCCTTGTGCATCGCCTTCAGCGCGGTCGGGTCCGGCGTCTCGATGCCGCAGAATATCGTGCAGAAATATGCCTCCCGCATCAGCTCGAGAATCTCGGGCCGCTTGGCAATATTCAGCGTCGCCTCGCAGGCGAGCTGCAGCTGAAAGCCGGTGCGCTTCTGCCACTCGACCAGATGCGGCAGCAGATCGAGCGCCGCCTTGCGGTTGCCGATGAAATTGTCGTCGACGAAATACACCGAGCCGCGGATGCCGCATTCGATCATGCGGTCGAGCTCGGTGATGATCTGCTCCGGCGTTTTCAGCCGCGGGTTGCGGCCGTACAGGCCGGGGATGTCGCAAAATTCGCACTGGTACGGACAGCCGGATGAGTACTGGATGCTGCCGAGCAGGTATTTGTTGCATTCCGCCAGTTCGTACGCCGGAATCGGAAACAGCGTCATGTCGAGGCGGTCTTCGGTGGTGAACACGACCTGCCGCTTCGGCCGCGTCACGTCGTGGGCCAGTCTGGCGATCAATTGATCGGTCGCGTCGCCGAGTTCGCCGACGTGCAGATAGTCGAAATTCGGATAGTAGTCGGGGCAGGCGCTGACGGAGGGACCGCCGAGCGCGACCGGCAGGTCGAAATCATGCGCGCGCCGGCAGATGTCGTTCATCTGCTGTCGCTGGATATGCATGCCGCTGACGAACACCGCGTCGGCCCAGGCGAAATCGTCTGCTGTCGCGGGGCGGATGTTCTCGTCGATGAAGCGAACCGACCATTCGTCCGGCAGATAGGCGGCGATCACCAGCAGCCCCTGCGGCGGCATGAAGGCCGCGACATTGTCCATCAATGGATAGGAGTGCTGAAACGTACCGAAGGACTTGGTGTAGCGCGGGAAGACACACAGAATACGACGACTGGTCTGCCCGGATTCGGCCTTCATCGAACTTTCCCCGCGAACGTCACGCTGTCCGAGTTGGTTGCGGTGACCGCACGCACGGTTCGACCACCGGCCCAAAAACGGCAAGTTCAATACAACTGCGCGACTCGCGACCGGTTCCCCACGGCTGCAAAAATCCCGCCCGATCGCGGCCGTGATGCGCGATCTAATCACGGTCGCAGCGAAGCGGCCAGCGTTTCTTTGGCGGGTTCTGGACGACGGCGCGCGATCAGGCGATCAGCCGCGCTGCGATCTCCGGCAGCAGGGCACCATCCGTCAGCGGGCGGTGATCAGGGCCGGCAAAACCGGCGCGGACCAGCCAGTCGTCGAATTCCGGCGCGCGCTTCAGGCCGAACAAATCGCGGACGTACAGCGCATCGTGAAACGAGGTCGACTGGTAGTTCAGCATCACGTCGTCCGCGCCGGGCACGCCCATGATGAAATTGACGCCGGCCGCTGCGAGCAGCGTAAGCAGCGTGTCCATGTCGTCCTGATCGGCTTCGGCATGGTTGGTGTAGCAGATGTCGACCCCGAGCGGCAGGCCGAGCAGCTTGCCGCAGAAATGGTCCTCCAGGCCCGCGCGCACGATCTGCTTGCCGTCGTACAGATATTCCGGGCCGATGAAGCCGACCACGCTGTTGACCAGCAGCGGCGAGAATGCCCGCGCCACCGCATAGGCGCGTGCCTCGCAGGTCTGCTGATCGACGCCATGATGCGCATTCGCCGACAGCGCCGAGCCCTGCCCGGTCTCGAAATACATCACGTTGTCGCCGACCGTACCCCGCTTCTGCGCCAGCGTCGCCTGATGGGCTTCGGCGAGCAATGCCAGATCAATGCCGAAGCTTCGATTGGCGGCTTCCGTGCCGGCGATCGACTGGAACGTCAGGTCGACCGGCGCGCCCTGCTCGATCAGGCGCAGCGTCGTGGTGACATGCGTGAGCACGCAGCCCTGGGTCGGAATCGCCAGGTGCGTAATGACGTCGTCGAGCAGCCGCACCAGCTGGCCGAGCACTGCCGGATCGTCGCTCGCCGGATTGATGCCGATGCAGGCGTCGCCGGCGCCGAGCAGCAGGCCGTCCAGAATGGACGCAGTGATGCCGCGGGCATCGTCGAACGGATGGTTGGGCTGCAGCCGCACACTCATCCGTCCCGGCAGCCCGATGGTGTTGCGGAAGCGAGTGACCACGCTGCACTTCTTCGCCACCAGGATCAGGTCCTGATTGCGCATCAGCTTCGACACCGCGGCGACCATTTCGGGTGTCAGGCCCGGCGCCAGCGCGGCCAGCACCGCCGGGGTTGCGGCATCCGACAGCAGCCAGTCACGAAAGCCGCCGACGGTGAGTGAGGCCACAGGTGCGAACGCCGCGGCGTCGTGACGGTCGGCGATCAGCCGTGTCACCTCGTCGGCCTCGTATGGGATCACCATCTCGGACAGGAATTGCCGCAGCGGCAGGTCCGCCAGCGCCATCCGCGCCGCCACCATCTGCTCGGCGCTATCGGCGGCGATGCCGGCGAGGCGATCGCCGGAGCGCGGCGGGCTCGCCTTGGCGAGCAGGTCGCGCAAATCTTCGAACACGAACGAGACGTTGCCGATGCTGTGGCGATAGATCATGGCGTCCCCGGCACGGTGCTGCGAGCGCAGCTCGGGCCGGAGGGTAGCAAAGGCGTCCGCGTCAGGCGACCCGCACGGTTGCGAGAAATTTAGCCACCTCGGCGCGCAGCCGGTTGTTTTCGTGGGACAGCAACTGCGCCGAGGTCAGCACCTCGTCCGAGGCCGCACCGGTGTCGGCGGCGCCGCGATTGACGTTGCCGATACTGGCCGCAACCTGATTGGTGCCGATCGCCGCCTGCTGCACGCTGCGGGCGATCTCCTGGGTGGCGCTGCCCTGCTCGCCCACCGACGCGGCGATGGTCGAGGAGATATGCGCGATCTTGCCGATGGTGCCGCCGATCTCCTTGATGGCGTCCACCGACTCTCGGGTCGCGGCCTGCATCTCGGCAATCTGCGCGCTGATTTCGTCGGTAGCTTTTGCGGTCTGCTCCGCTAGCGCCTTGACCTCCTGCGCCACCACCGCGAAGCCACGCCCCGCCTCGCCCGCACGGGCCGACTCGATGGTGGCGTTGAGCGCCAGTAGATTGGTCTGCCCGGCGATGGTGGTGATCAGCTGGGTGACGTCACCGATGCGGTTGGCGGCCTGCGCCAGCTTGGCGATCCGCGCGTCGGTCTGTTCGGCCTGCTGCACCGCTTCGTCCGCGATCTTGCGCGACTCGCTGACCTGGCGGCCGATCTCTTCGACCGAAGCCGACATCTGCTCGGTGGCCGACGCCACTGACTGCACATTGGTGGAGGTCTGCGATGAGGCTGCCGCCACCATGGTGGCGAGCTGCTGGGTCTCGGCGCTGCCCTTGGCGAGGGCGCCGGCGGACACCTCCAGCGCCTGCGAGGCGACGCCGACCTGCTCGACGATCTGCCCGACCGCAGCTTCGAAACCATCGGCGAGCTGATGCAGTTCGGCGCGGCGGGCTTCGGCAGCGATCTGCTCCTGGCGCTGGCGCTCGGCCTGCTCACGCTCGGCCTTGGCCACCGCCTGCACTTTGAAATCCTCGACGGCGCGCGCCATCTGGCCGACCTCGTCGCCGCGGTCCAGCCCCGGCAACTGCACCTCGAAATTGCCGGCCGCGAGATCGTGCATTGCGCCGGACATCGCCACCACCGGGCGGGCGATACCGCGGCCGATTAGGAACGAGAACGCGATGCCGACCAGCGCGGCGGCTGCCACGATGCCGCCGAGCATCCATTGCTCGCGTTCGAGCGCGATGCCGGTGTGGGCGATCTCGCGATCCCGGCTGTCGTTGGTCGACAGGATCAGGTCGCTGACCAGCGAATCGATATCGGTAAAACTCTTCTCGGCGCTCTTGATGAACAGCAAGGCCGAGCCGGCGTCGCCATCGGCCATCTCGACCGCGTTCTTGGCCTGCTTCTGATAGCCGGCGACCGCAGCCTTGAGTTTCTGGAACGGCGGCTTGGCCGCGTCGGCGCCGAGCGCCTTCTCGACTTCGCCGAGCGAGGTCGGGATCTGCGCCAACGCCGCGGTGGTTTCCTTCATCACCTTGGTGAGCTTGGCCGCATCGCTCTCATTGGCGGCGGTAGCCGCCATCCGGTACAGCTTGGCGTGCGCAGTCCAGGCGGCGTTGTTGAGGTCGGAGGCAAGCTCGGAGAGCCGCACCGGACCCGACACCAGCTTGTCGACGTTCTGCTGATTATCGCGTAGCGACACCAGCGCGAACGCGCCGACGCCGATCATCACCAGAACGAGGAATGCGGGAGCGAGCTGGACCTTCCACGACAGTCCGAGGTGTTTGATCCAGCTTCCCATCAGCAACGTCCTGATTTCAGTTCAGCAGCGAGCGGGGGCGATACGTGCCGCCGTCACAGTTTGTAGACGCCGGCGCAGACCGCGGTGTTGTCGAGCCGTTCGCAGTACATTTCCTTGGGCTCGACTTTTTTGCTGACCGGATTGACGAATTTGTAGTCCTGCCAGAATGACGGCTGCTTGGCGGCCATCTCGACGCGCTCTTTGACGTAGAGCTTGCCGTCGACGTCCTGCGCGTCGATCATGTCCTTGCCGATAAACTTGGCATTGGCGCCGTGCGCCAGGACCTTGCCGTCGAGCTGATAGACCACGACGTAGAGGTCGTCCTTCACGAACGGGCCGGCCTTGTCGCTGATCACCACATAGGCCTTCTCGGCGCCGTCGGCCTTGATCGCCTCGACGGCCTTTTTAACCATCGCAACGGCATCGTCCTTGCTGGCGCCGGCCAGCGCCGGAGCGGCAGCGAACGCCAGCGCGGCGGCGGCCGCCGCCACGGCGATCATCTTATGGCTCATGGAAAACTCCTCCTGGGAAAATGCGAAAGCTCAGGCGCGGCCACGTTGACGAGCAAACGCGAACGTTGAGTTAAGCACCACCCTGGGGTTGCTACCAGGCATCGGACTGGTGAACTGATAACTAACTGGCGGGAACTAATTCTCGGCTTGCGCAGGGCCGCGAGCAGCTAGCGGGCGCTCTGCGGCTGTCCGGTGCGTTACTCGACCGGAATGACGTCGACCGCCACCGAGAGTTTCTGTCGGCGGGAACCGACGATGACGCCGTCGACCGGGGAGACATCCGAGAAGTCCCGGCCGACCGCCAGGACGATGTGATCGGTTGCAACCAACAGGTCATTGGTCGGGTCGAAGCCGATCCAGCCGAGTTCGTTACCGCACCACACCGACACCCAGGCGTGGGTCGCATCGGCGCCCTGTAGCCGCTCCTGCCCCTCGGGCGGATAGGTCCGCAAATAACCGCTGACATAGGCGGCCGGCAGCCCGAGGCCGCGCAAGCCGGCGATCATCACATGGGCGAAATCCTGGCAGACACCGTGGCGCTTCTCGAACACTTCCGCCAGCGGAGTCGAAATCACCGTCGCCTTGGGGTCGTAGCGGAATTCGGTGCGGATCCGCCGCATCAGCTCGGCGGTGCCGGCGAGCACGCCGCGGCCGTGCGGGAAGCTCTGCGCCGCGTAGCGGGTCACCGCCGGCAGGATCGGCACCAGCGGGCTGGCAAACACGTAGCCGACCGGTGAGGACGCGCCGAGGCTCGGGCTGGTGAGCGCGGCATCGCGGACCGGCTCCCAGGGCTGGCTGCCGGAGTCGCGCGGCGGCGGCAGCCGCGTCACCTCGACGCGCGACCGGCTGTCGATCCGCAGCACCTTATGCGGCGCCTCGATCACGATGCTCTCGGTCACCGTGCCGAAGAAGTCGGTGCGGGCGGTGCGGGCCGCCGGCCGCGGCTTGATTTCAATCGCATGCGACAGCAGCGACTGGCCGGGCTCCGAGATCGGCTTCAGCCGCAGCGAGCAGCGGGCGAAACTCACCTGGCTGCCGTAGGAATAAGTCGTGACGTGGCGAATGTCGTAGATCACGCCAGCCCCGTCAGCTTTTCCGGCCGCATCGCGCTGGCGCCGTGCGGGAAGTAGTGCGCCCCGACCGCCTCGGCGAGGCTGAGCAAATCCTGCTCCAGCGCAAACAGCCACGACGCGTCGATGGTCTCGGCTTCGGCGGCGGTCAGTTTCGCCAGCGTCGAGACCGCCAGCCGCTGCGGCCGCTCGATCAGTCCGCCTTCGTGCAGCGCCGGCAGGCTGGCGATGTGGTCATTGAGCTCTTCGACCTGGAACGCCACCGAGCGCGGATTGTAGGGATCGAGCACCGCGAGATCACGCACCGGGGCGAGCAGCGGCGCCAGCAGATAGCGCGACCGATAGGTGATCTGCGAATCCACCAACGTCAGCAGCACGTCGAGATCTTCGGCGGTGGCGCCGTCGCAGGAGAACTGCCGGGCGAACCGCGCGGTGTTGACCGCGCGCTCGACGCGGCGGCCGATCCGCAGGAAGCGCCAGCCGGCGGCGCGGTTCATGTTTTCGTTCGACAGGCCGGAGAAACTCGCGAGCTCCTGCAGCGCGATGTCCGCGGCCTGAACCACCGCCTCTTCGCCCTCGACCGGCACGGCGAGGCGCGCTTCCATCTGGGTGATGACGTGCCAGGCATCCGGCGACAGCCGCTCGCGCAGCGACGAGGCGTTGCGCTGGGCGGCGCGGATCAGCGACAGCGCCGAGCCGAAGTCATCCGGACTCTGCAGCGCATCCGCGGCAATTTTCGCGGTCTGCGCGCGGGGGCTGAGCGAAGTAGCGCCCCAGGCAATCAGCAGCCGCTGGATTTTCTCGATCGCATGGTGCAGCGGGCCCTTGCCGGGATCGCGCTGCGGTGCGCTGAGCGCGCGCAGCAGCCGCAGCGTCGCCTCGGCGCGTTCGAGATAGCGGCCGAGCCAGAACAGATTGTCGGCAGCGCGGCTCGGCAGCACGCCGGTGATGCGCCGGATGCGGACGCTGTCGACCGCGGGCAATAGCGACGACGGCGCCACCGCATGATCGGCCACCACCCAAACGTCGGCGGCGCGGGCGCCCTCGCCCATCGACACGGCACGCGAGTCGAGCCGGTCGGCGATCCGGCAGAACCCGCCGGGCATCACCGCCCAACCGTTCTCAGTGGCGGCGGCGAACACGCGCAGCACGAACGGCCGCGGCGCCAGCTTGCCGTCGTCCCACACCGGAGTGGTCGACAGCCGGACCTGCTCCTGCGCCACGTAGTCGAGGCCGCGCGCCGCAATGGCGTCGCGCAGATGATCGCGTACCACCGGCGGCAATTCGCCGGGCAGCACCGGGCCATGATGGGAGAAGCCCGGCACGCTCTGGCCGTAAGCGCCTTCGATCACGAATTCGTCGAGCCGGTCGAGCACTTCCTCGCGCGCGGCCGTCTGGCCGCACCACCAGGTGGCGATGTGCGGCATCTTGAGGTCTTGGCCGAGCAGCCGGCGCGCCAGCGGCGGCAGGAAGCCGAGCAGCGAGCGCGCTTCGAGCACGCCGGAGCCCGGCATGTTGGCGACCACGACGCCGCTCTTGCGGATAACGTCGATCAGGCCGGCGACGCCGAGCTGCGAGGAAGCGTCGAGCTCCAGTGGATCGAGCGAGTTGGCATCGACCCGGCGCAGCAGCACGTCGATCCGCTTCAGGCCGGCGACGGTGCGGATGTGCAGACGATCGTCGGCGACCGCGAGGTCATCACCTTCGACCAGCAGGAAGCCGAGATAGCGCGCCAGCGTGGCATGCTCGAAGTAAGTCTCGCTGAACCGGCCCGGTGTCAGCAGCCCGATGCGCGGCTCGTCGCGATCGGCGGTCGCGCGCAGGCTGTCGCGGAACGCCTCGAAGAACGAGGCGACGCGCTCGACGTTCATCGATTTGTAGAGATCGTTGAAGGCGCGCGACAGCACCAGGCGATTTTCCAGCGCATAGCCGGCGCCCGACGGCGCCTGAGTGCGATCGCCCAGGACCCACCATTGCCCGTCCGGGCCGCGGCCGATGTCGGCGGCGTAGAAATGCAGATAGCGGCCACCCGGCGGTTTGACGCCGACCATCGGCCGCAAGTAATCGGCACTGCCAGCAATCGCGGCGGCCGGCAGAGCGCCGTCGGCGATCAGCGAGCCTTGGCCGTAGATGTCCTGCAGCACGCCTTCGAGCAGCGTCGCGCGCTGGGCGATGCCGGCAGCGATCTGCTGCCACTCGCTCTCACCGATCAGCAGCGGCACATGGCTGAGCGGCCAGGCCCGATCCGCGGCGTCGCCCGGCGCCCGATAAGTGACACCGGCATCGCGCAAGTGCCGGTCGGCGGCGGCGAAGCGGCGCTCGATCTCGTCGGCGGAGAGAGCTGCGAACGCGTCGAAATAACGACTCCACACCGCGCGCGGCTGGCCGTCCGCGCCAATGAATTCGTCGGGGATGCCGGGCAGGCGCACGTAGTCGCGGCTCCACTGCGCAACCTTGCGGTCGCGCGGTCGAGCCTTCCGGGCCGGGCCGCCTTGCTGCGCCATTGTCTCATCCCCCATACGGAATGATTCAATGCAGCAGCGGCGTGCGCAAGTCGAGGGTCAGCGGGAATTCAAGTGTGCGTTCTTCCTGCGGCGGATCGATCCGCCCCGGGGTGTGGCCGTGATCCTGGAACCGCGCCAGCCGCCGCGCCTCGGCTTCGTACGAGTTCACCGGCTTGGTCTCGTAGGCCCGTCCGCCCGGATGGGCGACGTGATAGACGCAGCCGCCGAGCGAGCGGCCATTCCAGGTGTCGACGATGTCGAACACCAGCGGCGCGTGCACCGGAATGGTCGGATGCAGCCCGGAGGCCGGCTGCCACGCCTTGAACCGCACCGCCGCCACCGCCTCGCCGGCCCGCGCGGTCGGCGTCATCGGCAGCCGGCGGCCGTTGCAGGTGATGACGTGGCGGCCTTCGACGAAGCCTTCGGCCTTGACCTGCAATCGCTCCACCGACGAGTCCACGAACCGCACCGTGCCGCCGGCGGTGCCCTCCTCGCCGAGCACGTGCCACGGCTCCAGCGCCTGCCGCAGCTCCAATGTGACACCGCCATGATACACGCTGCCGAACACCGGAAAGCGAAATTCGAGCTGGGCGGTGAACCACTCCGGCTCGAACGCATAGCCGGCGCGCGCCAGCTCGCCGAGAACGTCGCGGAAATCCTCCCACAGATAATGCGGCAGCATGAAGCGGTCGTGCAGAGCCGTGCCCCAACGCACGAACTTGCCGTCCAGTGGCTCGCGCCACAGCATCGCGATCAGCGCGCGGATCAGAAGCTGCTGCGCGAGACTCATCCTCGGATCGGGCGGCATCTCCAGCGCGCGGAATTCGACCAGGCCCAGCCGGCCGGTCGGACTATCCGGCGAGTACATCTTGTCGATGCAGATCTCGGCGCGATGGGTGTTGCCGGTGATGTCGACCAGGATGTTGCGGAACAGCCGGTCGGCGAGCCACAGCGGGCCCTTCACGCCCGGCGGCGGCACCTGCGCCAGCGCGATCTCGAGTTCATACAGCGAATCGTGCCGCGCCTCGTCGATCCGCGGCGCCTGGCTGGTCGGGCCGATGAACATGCCCGAGAACAGATAAGACAACGACGGATGCCGCTGCCAGAACAGCACCAGACTCTTGAGCAGATCCGGCCGGCGCAGGAACGGCGAATCCGCAGGGCTGGCGCCGCCGACCACGACGTGGTTGCCGCCGCCGGTGCCGGTGTGGCGGCCGTCGATCAGGAAGCGGTTGGCGCCGAGCCGCACTTGCGCGGCGTCTTCGTAAAGGCCGAAGGTGGTGCGCACCGCCTCGCGCCAATTCTGCGCCGGCTGGATGTTGACTTCGATCACGCCCGGATCTGGCGTCACCTTGATGACGTCGATGCGCGGATCGTAAGGCGGCGGATAGCCCTCGATATGGACGCGGATCTGCATCTCTTCGGCGGTGGCTTCGACCGCGGCGATCAGTTCGAGATAATCTTCGATGGTCTCGGTCGGCGGCATGAAGGCGCACAGCACGCCCTCGCGCAGCTCGATCGACATCGCGGTGCGCACGCCGCCTTTGCGCAGCTTCTGCTCCTCGACGGGCTGGCTTGTGGTCGCTTCGCCAGCCGACTGTTCAAACACCGCCATCTGCTCGCGCTCGGGCTCGGCGTCGTTCGCCGGCGGAGGCGCGAATAGCGGCAGTGCGCCGCGCGGCTCGAGCGGATCGCGCGGCACGATGTACGGATAGTCGTCTTCCGGAATATGCGGCAGCGATGAGATCGGCAGCCGGAAGCCGAGCGGCGAGTCGCCGGGCAGCAGAAACAGATTGCCGCGCCGCAGCTTCCAGCGCTCGCTGCGCCAGCGCTTCTTCTGTGCCGACGCGGCGTCCGCATTCCACGCCTGGATCGGCAGCACGAAACCGCGCGGCGTGTTCAGCCCGGTGTCGAACACCCGCGCCATGCGGGCACGCTCTTCCGGATCGGCGAGCTTGTTGTCGTGCGGATCGACGTTCGGCGGCAGCGTCGCTTCCTTCTGCAGCCAATGGGTTGGATCCTCATAGGCTGGCAGCACGTAGTCGGTGTCGATGCCGAGACGTTTGGCCGTGCCGATCGCGAACTGCTCGGCCTCCTCGACCTTGGCCGGACGTTGGCCGACCACCGGCGCGATCAGCTCGCCATTCTTCCAGATCGGCACGCCGTCCTTGCGCCAATACAGGCCGAACGCCCAACGCGGCAGGCTTTCGCCCGGGTACCATTTGCCCTGGCCGAAATGGAGGAGGCCACCCGGCGCGAACCGGCTGCGCAGGCGCCGGATCAGATCGTCGGCCAGCATCCGCTTGGCACCGCCGACCGCAGCGACGTTCCACTCCGGCGATTCCATATCGTCGATCGACACAAAGGTCGGCTCGCCGCCCATCGTCAGCCGCACATCGTGCGCGGTCAGATCAGCATCGACCTTTTCGCCGAGCGCATCGAGCCGCGCCCAGGATTCGTCGGAGAACGGCTTGGTGATCCGCGGCGCTTCGCGGATGCGCTCGACCCGCATGTCGAACTTGAAATCGACATTGGCGAAGCCGACCACGCCGGAGATCGGCGCGGCCGTGCGATAATGCGGCGTGGCAGCGACCGGGATATGGCCCTCGCCGGCAAGCAATCCCGACGTGACGTCGAAGCCGACCCAGCCGGCGCCGGGCAGATAGACTTCGGCCCAGGCGTGCAGATCCGTGAAATCGTGCGCCGCGCCCTTTGGGCCGTCGAGCGACTCGATGTCGGGGCGAAGCTGGATCAAGTAACCGGACACGAACCGCGCCGCGAGTCCAAGATGCCGCAGCGTCTGGATCAGCAGCCACGCCGAGTCGCGGCACGAGCCGGCCCCCTTGGCGAGCGTCTCTTCCGGGGTCTGCACCCCCGGCTCCATCCGGATGATGTAGTTGATGCGCTCGCGCAGTTTGGCGTTGAGATCGACCAGGAAGTTGACCGTGCTCTCGGCCTCGCGCGGAATCGAATCGAGATAGGCTTTGAACAGCGGCCCCGGCTCGGTCGTCGCCAGATACGGCGCCAGTTCGTGCTGCAGGTCGGCGGTATATGAGAACGGGAAGCTCTCGGCGTAACTCTCGACGAAGAAGTCGAACGGGTTGATCACCGTCATCGCCGCGGTGAAATCGACCTCGATCTTGAGCTCGTCGGCCTTCTCCGGAAACACGAACCGCGCCAGCCAATTGCCCTGCGGGTCCTGCTGCCAATTGATGAAGTGGTTGGCCGGCGTGACCTTCAGCGAATACGACAGAATCGGCGTCCGCGTATGCGGCGCCGGACGCAGCCGGATGGTCTGGGGGCCGATGTCGACCGGGCGGTCGTATTTGTAATGCGTGACGTGATGAAGGGCGACATAGATCGACACGAGGGCAGCTCCAGCATTGAATTTAAGCAGAACACCGGAACTCGGAGCGATCAAGCGCTAACAAAGGGCAAGGCGTGCACAAGCGGAAGGCGTCTGGCCCCTCACACACTGCTGTCATCGCCCGCGAAGGCGGGCGCCCAATATCCCAGAGCGTTTGCGACCGAACACCAATGCGCTGGAATACTGGATCCTCCGCTTACGCGGAGGATGACGGTGAGTGGGGATTGAGGGTGGCGGCCCTTACGCCTTCCCGCCCGAATTCTTCCGCGTCTCGGCGACCCAGCTCCGCGCGCCGATCGCCATGATGCCGCTGTCGTTGAGCAGCGTCACCAGCTTGAAGCCGAGCGCGATGTTGCGCGCGGCGCCTTCGGGGCCGGAGCAGTGGATGCCCGGATAGATGCCGCGCTTGTCGCATTCCTTCAGCAGCTTGTCGTAGATCTTCAGGATCTCCGGCTCGTCACGGTCGAGCTTCGGCACCAGACCATAAGAGAAGCCAAGATCGGACGGGCCGATATAGACGCCGGCGATGCCCTCGACATCGAGGATCGCCTCCATGTTCTCGACAGCGGTGCGGGTCTCGATCATCGGGATGCACAGCGTCTCGTCGTTCGCGGTCGTCTGATAGTTACCGGACGAGCCGTACAGGCCGGCACGGATCGGACCGTTGCTGCGGGTGCCGCGCGGCGGGTACTTGCAATACTGGACGAAGTTTTCGGCTTCTTCCTTGGTGTTGACCATCGGGCAGATCACACCATAAGCGCCACCGTCCAGCACCTTGCCGATGATGCCCGGCTCGTTCCACGGCACCCGCACCATCGGCGTCACCGGATGCGCCTGCATGCCCTGGAAGCAGGTGACCATCGACTGATAATCCTGCACGCCGTGCTGAATATCGACGGTGATGCTGTCGAACCCGCACTGCGCCATCACCTCGGCCGAGAATCCCGACGGAATCGCCAGCCAGCCATTGACCACGACTTTGCCGTCGGCCCAGAGTTGTTTGACTTTGTTTGCCATGTCGTTCTTTCCTGCCCCAGCGGTTGTTACTTACCGAAATCCTCGCCCCGTCATTGCGAGGAGCGAAGCGACGAAGCAATCCAGCGCTGCGTTCATGGCCTCTGGATTGCTTCGCTTCGCTCGCAATGACGGAAATCTCACGCTGTCGCCGCCTGGATCGCCTGCTCGGACACGCCGACTTCGCGAGCGGTCGCGACGATGGCGGCCCAGGTGTCGTCGGGGAGCGGGACGCCGTTTTTGGTGCGCTCGGCGCGGGTGGCGGTTTCGGGATCTCCGGGGATTAACACCTGATCGACGCCCGCGACGGTCTTTGAGCTCTTGAAGAAGTCGATGTAGCGGGTCACTTCGGCATCGAAGACATGCGCCGGATCGATCCGCTTGGGATCGACGTAGATCGAGAACATGCCGTTGGCGAATGGCCGGTTCGGACCGGTCGCACCGTTGCCGGTCAGCGCGCCGCCCAGCAGCTCGCAGATCAGCGCCAGCCCCGAGCCCTTGTGCTCGCCGAAGGCGCGGATCGCCCCTGTGCCATTGGCGTGGTTGATCGGGCCGTCCTTCTCGTGCGGGCCATACAGCGTCGCCGGATCTTCGCTCAAAGAACCGTCGGCATTGATCAGCGCGCCTTGCGGCAGCTTCTTGCCGCCGCGCGCCGCGACCAGCACTTTGCCTTCGGCGACGATCGAGGTGGCGAGATCGAGCACCACCGGCGACGCGTCGGGGCGCGGGATGCCGACGCAATACGGCGCAGTGGACAATCTGCGTTCGACGCCACCGAACGGCGCAACCAGGATCGAGCCTGCCGCAGTGACGAAGTGGATCGACACTAAACCTTCGGCCGCCGCCATCTCGGCCCAATCGCCGATCCGGCCGATATGGCCGGCGTTCTTCAGCGCAACCGCCGACAGCCCTTGCGTCTTGCACTTGTCGATGCCGATCCGCACCGCCTGCGGGCCGACCGTCTGGCCATAGCCGAACTTGCCGTCGACCACCGCCAGCGACGGGAGATCGACCGGGACGTCGACGGTCTGGTCAGGATGCACCGCGCCGGCGTTGCGCCAGCGGATATACACCGGCACGCGGATGACGCCGTGACTGTCGTGGCCGGTGAGATTGGCGGTGGTGAGATAACAGCCGATCCGCCGCGCCTCTTCCTTCGACGAGCCGGCGCGTTCGAACACCTGGGCGACGAAATCGATCAACCGATCGACCTGCACCGTCACCATGTCGGCGCACTCCTGCGGCCAGCGGTCATGGGTTGCTGCGTCATTCCTCGTCTCCTCCCGGCGCCGCGGCCTTCGCCTGCGGTCGAACTTTAGGCGCGCGAGTTGAGCGAAATTCCGGATCGCTGTCCACCGCGCTCCCGGCATAGCGCACCGGCATCGCCATCAGGCTCGCCTCCAGCTCGCGCAGCAATTCCTGCAGCTCGGCGAGCCTGGTGCCGCCGGTCCGCCGCGTGATCTCGGCGTAGATGGCTTCCGAAAACGGCGCCACCGTCTCGATCAGCTTCAACCCCTTGGCGGTGATCGACACCATGTTGCGGCGCTGATCGTCCTTCGCGAGCTTGCGCGCCACCAGCTTGCGCGTTTCGAGATCGCGCAGCATCCGCGACAGACTGGGACCAAGCAGGAAGGCGTTGTGCGCCAGCTCGGTGACTTCGATCGCATCGACCGCCGTGAGCGCACGCAGGATACGCCATTGCTGCTCGCTGAGCCCGTGAGCGCGCAGCAGCGGCCGGAAGTGCCGCATCACCGCCTCGCGGCTCCGCAGCAGCAGCATCGGCAGCGAGCGCGAGAATTCGCGCATCGGCGGTTCTTTGGTCTGGGCTTTCCCATCCCCGTCATTGCGAGGCGCTTCGCGCCGAAGCAATCCAGCTTCGGAATGCGCGGCTGAATTGCCTCGCTTCGCTCGCAATGACGGTGGGGGAGATTTTTGCATCGCAACAGAAGCGGTTTCGGTTTGAGCGCGATCATTTAACATGTTAATCATCTGCCGCGCGACGGTTTTGTTGAATGGACCGCGCGGGGATGAAACGGTTTTCGCTGGAGCGACGATGGCGCTTTCGAACGACGACATCCGCGCCGCAGCCGAGCGGCTGGACCAGGCCGAGAAGACCAAGGTGCAGATCCGCCAGCTATCGCTGGATCATCCGGCGATTACGATTCCCGACGCCTACGCGATCCAGGCTGCCTGGATCGAGATCAAGCAGGCTGCGGGCCGCCGCGTGCGCGGCCACAAGATCGGCCTGACCTCGAAGGCGATGCAGAGCCAACTCGGCATCGGCGAGCCCGACAGCGGCATCCTGCTCGACGACATGTTCTTCGACGACGGCGGCATTGTCCCCACCGACCGCTTCATCGCAACGCGCGTCGAGTCCGAACTGGCCTTCGTTATCAAGCACCGCCTCGCCGGGCCGCATTGCACGATCTTCGACGTGCTGAACGCCACCGATTTCGTGGTGCCGGCGCTGGAGATCCTCGACACCCGGGTGCAGCGCGTCGATCCCGAGACCAAGGCGACGCGCAAGATCTACGACACCATCGCCGACAACGCGGCGAATGCCGGCATCGTGCTCGGCGGCCGGCCGATCCGCCCCCTCGACACCGACCTGCGCTGGATCGGCGCGCTGACCTACAAAAACGGCCAGCTCGAAGAAACCGGCCTCGCCGCGGGCGTGCTCAATCATCCAGCGACCGCGGTGGCGTGGCTCGCCAACAAGATCGCACCGCAGGGCCTGGCACTGGAGCCCGGCCAGATCGTGCTGGCCGGCTCGTTCATCCGCGCCATCGAGACGGCGAAGGGTGATACGATCCAGGCCGACTACGGTCCTTACGGCACCGTGAGTTGTTACTTCGGCTGAAGCGACCGAAGCGAGGGATCCATGCCGCATTTCACCATCGAATATTCCGCCAATCTCGACGACAAACTCGACATCGCCGAAGTCGTCGAGCTGGTTCGCAGCACCGCGATCGAAACCGGGATCTTCCCGGTCGGCGGGGTGCGGGTCCGCGCGATCCGCTGCGAGCACTACGCGATTGCCGACGGCCGGCCCGGCTTTGGCTTCCTGGCGATGCTGCTGCGGCTCGGCGAAGGCCGCGACCTCGCCGCCCGCAAGCGCGCCGGCGACCACATCTTCGCCCAGCTCTCGCACTATCTCGATCCGCTGTTCGGCGACGAGGGCTTCGCGCTGTCGTTCGACATGGTGGTCAACGACAAGGAGACGAGCTGGAAGCGCAACTCGATCCACGACCTCTTGATCGCCGAGGCCCGCCATGGCTGATGCCGCCACGAACTCTTCCGGATTTCAGGCCAATCTCGACCGCGCCGCGCCGCTGCTGAAACAGCTCAAGGCCGATGGCATCGGCCATCTGATCGACGGCGAGATCGTTGCGGCCTCATCCGGCGAAGTATTCGAGACGGCCTCCCCGATCGACAACACGGTGCTGGCGCAAGTGGCGCGCGGCACGGCGGCGGACATCGACCGCGCCGCCAAAGCCGCCAAGGCAGCGTTTCCGGCGTGGCGCGACATGGCACCGGCCAAGCGGCGCAAGTCGTTGCACGCGATCGCCGATGCGATCGAGGCGCGCGCCGACGACATCGCCGTGCTGGAATGCATCGACACCGGCCAGGCGCATCGCTTCATGGCCAAGGCCGCGATCCGCGCCGCCGAGAACCTCCGGTTCTTCGCCGACAAATGCGCCGAGGCGCGCGACGGCCTGAACACGCCGAGCGAGGAGCATTGGAACGTCTCGACCCGGGTGCCGATCGGACCGGTGGGCGTGATCACTCCGTGGAATACGCCGTTCATGCTGTCGACCTGGAAGGTCGCCCCTGCGCTCGCGGCCGGCTGCACCGTGGTGCATAAGCCGGCCGAGTGGTCGCCGGTGACGGCCGACATGCTGGCGCGGATCTGCAAGGACGCCGGCCTGCCCGACGGCGTGCTCAACACCGTGCACGGCTTCGGCGAAGAAGCCGGCAAGGCGCTGACCGAACATCCGGCGATCAAGGCAATCGCTTTCGTCGGCGAAACCGCGACCGGCGCCGCGATTATGGCGCAGGGCGCACCGACGCTGAAGCGCGTGCATTTCGAACTCGGCGGCAAGAACCCGGTGATCGTGTTCGACGATGCCGATCTCGACCGCGCGCTCGATGCCGTGGTGTTCATGATCTACTCGCTCAACGGCGAGCGCTGCACGTCGTCGAGCCGGCTGCTGGTGCAGGCTTCGATGGCCGACAGATTTATCGAGAAGCTGGCCGCTCGGGTGCGCGCGCTCAAGGTCGGCCACCCGCTCGATCCGGCCACCGAAGTCGGGCCGCTGATCCATCAGCGCCATCTCGACAAGGTCTGCTCCTATGTCGACGTCGCCCGGAAAGATGGCGCCACCATCGCGGTCGGCGGCGCGCCCTACGACGGCCCCGGCGGCGGCCACTACGTGCAGCCGACGCTGGTAACCAACGCACGCAACGACATGCAGGTGGCGCAGGACGAGGTGTTCGGCCCGTTCCTGACCGTGATCCCGTTTAAGGATGAAGCCGAGGCGGTCCAAATCGCCAACGACGTCCGCTATGGCCTCACCGGCTATGTCTGGACCTGCGACATGGGCCGCGCCTTGCGCGTGGCCGATGCGCTCGAAGCCGGCATGATCTGGCTGAACTCGGAAAACGTCCGGCATCTGCCGACCCCGTTCGGCGGCATGAAGCAATCCGGCATCGGCCGCGACGGCGGCGACTACTCGTTCGAGTTCTACATGGAGACCAAGCACGTCTCGCTGGCCCGCGGCACGCACAAGATCCAGAAGCTGGGGGCGGTGTAGTGCGAAGCCTCTCCACTTGTCGTTCCGGGGCGCTCGCGCCAGCGAGCGAACCCGGAATCTCGCCGCGAGCACAGTTCATGTCCACGATCTCGGGATTCCGGGTTCGCGCCTGACGGCGCGCCCCGGAATGACGTTGCAACTAACATCCAGTACTGGGGACCTCGCCAATGCCGGTGCCGCAACACGTGTTTGATCCGCCGTTCAACATCGTCCGCGCCAGCCATGTGGTGCTCGACGTCGTCGATCTGAACAAAAGCGTCGAGTTCTACGACAAGATCATTGGCCTGCATGTCGAAGACCGCGACGACGCTACCGCTTACCTGCGCGGCTGTGAGGAGCATCAGCATCATTCGCTGGTGCTGCGCAAGGCGGATGCGCCCGCTGCGGCCCGGCTCGGCTTCAAGGTCGGCAACGAAGACGATCTCGACAAGGCCGGCAGCTTTTTTGCCGAGAACGGGCTGATCTACAGCTTCGTCGACCGGCCCTATCAGGGCCGCACCCTGCACGTCACCGATCCGTTCGGTTATCGGCTCGAACTCTATGCGACGATGGACAAGCGGCCGCATCTGCTGCGCCGCTACGAGCGCTATAAGGGCTGCCATCCGCAGCGGCTCGACCATTTCAACGTGTTCGCGGCCGAGACCCAGGACACCATTGAATTCTACGCAAGGCTCGGCTTTCGCCTTACCGAATACGCCGAAGAAGACGGCGACGGCGGCCGCATCGCCGCGGCATGGATGCACCGCAAGGGCAACGTCCATGATTTCGCGCTGACCAACGGCCGCGGCCCGCGGCTGCACCATTTCGCCTATTGGGTGCCCGGGCCGCTCAACATCATCCACCTCTGCGACGTGATGGCGTCGAGCGGATTCGCTCTCGAACGCGGCCCCGGCCGGCACGGCATCTCGAATGCGTTCTTCCTCTACGTCCGCGATCCGGACGGCCACCGCATCGAACTGTATTGCAGCGACTACCAGACCATGGACCAGGACCACGAGCCGCTCCGCTGGTCGCTGCGCGACCCGCGCCGCCAGACGCTGTGGGGGGCGCCTGCGCCGCGCTCATGGTTCGAACAGGGCTCGCCGTTCCTCGGCCAGGAAGTCCGCGAGCCGGCCTTCGTAGCCGATGTGGTGATTGCGGATTGAACCTCGGATGCGCACACTCGAACCATGAAACTCGTCATTCCGGGGCGCTCGCGAAAGCGAGCGAACCCGGAATCCAGAAGTTCAGAGCACCTCGGGATTCCGGGTTCGCGCCTGACGGCGCGCCCCGGAATGACGGCATCAAAGGCTGATCACCATGCCCACCCCTCGCCTCGCCACCTTTACCGTCAACGGCCTCACCCGCTACGGCGCGGTGTGTGATCATGGGGTGGTCGATCTATCGGCCCGCCATGCCAACGACTATCCGACCCTGCGCGAGGTGATCGCGGCCGGCGCGCTGCAACGGATCGTCGACGAGGCCGACCACACAGCGCCGGACTTCGCCCGCGACGCGGTGAAGCTTCAGCCACCGATCCCGCAGCCGGAAAAGATCATCTGCGTCGGCGTCAACTATCCGGACCGCAACGCCGAATACAAAGACGGCAGCGAGGCGCCGAAATTTCCGTCGATGTTCATGCGCACGCCGCGCTCCTTCGTCGGCCACGGCGCGCCGCTGGTGCGACCGAGGGCGTCGAAGCTGCTCGACTACGAGGGCGAGCTGACGCTGGTGATCGGCCAGGGCGGCCGCCACATCAAGGAAGCCGACGCGCTGAACCATATCGCCGCGATCACGCTGTGCAACGAGGGCACGATCCGTGACTGGGTACGCCACGCCAAGTTCAACGTCACCCAGGGCAAGAACTTCGACCATACCGGCAGCCTAGGTCCATGGCTGGTGCCCTACACCGATGAATCGCAGATCGCCGACATCCGGCTGACGACGCGCGTCAACGGCGAGACGAGGCAGGACGACCGCACCTCGCGGATGATCTTCAGCTTCCGCTATTTGATCGCTTATATCTCGACCTTTACCACGCTGGTGCCGGGCGATCTGATTGTCACCGGCACACCAGCCGGCGCCGGCGCGCGCGCCGAGCCGCCGGTGTATCTGAAGCCCGGCGATATCATCGAGGTCGAGGCCGACGGCATCGGGACCTTGCGCAACGGTGTGATCGACGAAGCCGAGTAATTCTTCCAGCAAGCAGTGGATATCCAGATGAGCATCATGACCGGCGGCGAAGCCATCGTGCAGGGCCTCGTCGCGCACGGCGTCGACACCGTGTTCGGCCTGCCCGGAGCGCAGATCTACGGCCTGTTCGACGGCTTCGCCAAAGCGCAGCTGAAGGTGATCGGCGCGCGGCACGAGCAGGCCTGCGGCTACATGGCGTTCGGCTACGCCCGCGCGTCCGGCAAGCCCGGCGTGTTCAGCGTCGTACCCGGCCCCGGCGTGCTGAATGCCTCCGCGGCGCTGCTCACAGCGTTCGGCTGCAACGAGCCGGTAATGTGCCTCACCGGCCAGGTGCCGAGCGCGTATCTCGGCAAGGGCCGCGGTCATCTGCACGAGATGCCGGATCAGCTGGCGACGCTGCGCAGCTTCATCAAATGGGCCGAGCGCATCGAATATCCGGGCAACGCGCCGGCGCTGGTGGCGCGCGCATTTCAGGAGATGATGAGCGGACGCCGCGGTCCGGTGGCGCTGGAGATGCCGTGGGACGTGTTCACGCAGGCGACTGAAACCGGCGCCGCGCAGAAGCTCGATCTGATCGCACCGCCTGCGCCTGATCCGGACCGGGTCGCCGCTGCGGCGAAGCTGATCGCAGCGAGCAAGCGGCCGATGATCTTCGTCGGCGCCGGCGCGCTGGAGGCCGGTGATGAGATTCTCGAACTCGCCGAGATGATCGACGCGCCGGTGGTGGCGTTCCGCTCCGGCCGCGGCATCGTCAGCAACCGGCACGAACTTGGCCTCACCTTCGCGGCCGCCTATCAGCTCTGGCCGCAGACCGACCTGATCATCGGCATCGGCACCCGGATGGAGCTGCCGACCACCTTCCGCTGGCCGTTCCGCCCCGAGGGGTTGAAGTCGGTGCGCATCGACATCGATCCGGCCGAGATGCGACGGTTCGCGCCCGACGCGGCGATCGTGTCGGATTCGAAGGCCGGCGCCCGCGCACTGGCCGAAGCGGTGAGCAAGGCCGGCATCAGCAAGACCAAGGGCCGCCGCGACGAGATCCGCGCCGCCACCGCGAAGACCATCGAGGCGATCCAGGCAATCCAGCCGCAGATGTCTTACTTGAAGATTCTGCGCGAGGTGCTGCCGGACGATGCGATCGTCACCGACGAGCTGTCGCAGGTCGGCTTCGCCTCCTGGTACGGCTTCCCGATCTATCGACCGCGCACCTTCCTCACCTCCGGCTATCAGGGCACGCTCGGATCGGGCTTCCCGACCGCGCTCGGCGCCAAGGTCGCCTGCCCGGACAAACCGGTGGTGGCGATCACCGGCGACGGCGGCTTCATGTTCGGCGTGCAGGAACTCGCCACGGCCGTGCAGTACAACATCGGCGTGGTAACGCTGGTGTTCGACAATTCCGCCTACGGCAATGTCCGCCGCGACCAGGTCAATCTGTTCGACGGCCGCGTGGTGGCATCCGATCTGGTCAATCCGGATTTCGTCAAGCTGGCGGAATCGTTCGGCGTCGGTGCAGCACGCGTCACCTCGTCCGACCATTTCCGCCCCGCGCTGGAAAAAGCGCTCGCCGCCGGCGGCCCGCAACTGATCGCCATCGACGTGCCGCGCGACAGCGAAGCCAGCCCGTGGCCGTTCATCCATCCGGCGAAGCCGTAAGCCCGCCCCGTCGTCATTCCGGGGCGCTCACGGAATGAGCGAACCCGGAATCTCGAGCTGTTCAGCCTTATCGTTCCACAACCTCTGGATTCCGGGTTCGCGCTTCGCGCGCCCCGGAATGACCGGTATCATCAACGTCATTGCGAGGAGCGAAGCGACGAAGCAATCCAGATTCACGCAGCGTGGCGCTGGATTGCTTCGCCTTCGGCTCGCAATGACGATACGTGCGCCTCGGGATGCAGATAGGCCGAGCTTTGCTGCCTCCGCTCACAAATGATCGTAGTCCACCACCACCCGATCGGTGGTCGGCTTGGCCTGGCAGGTCAGCACGAAGCCGGCGGCGAGCTCCCAGGGCTCCAGCGAATAGTTGAGGTCCATCGTGGCTTCGCCCTCGACCAGCTTGGCGCGGCAGGTCGAGCACATGCCGCCTTTGCAGGCGAATGGCAGGTCGACGCCGGCGCGCAGCGCGGCATCGAGGATCGCTTCGCCCTCGGCCACCGGCACCTCGCGGCGCTTGCCGTCGATGATCAGCGACGCCATCGCTTTCGGCGGCGCGCCCGGCTCGACCACCGCCTTCGGCCGCGGTTTGCCACCGAGCCCTGAAACGAAGCGCTCGACATGGATCCGTTCGGCGGCGATGCCGAGGTCGCGGCAGGTGAGCTCGATGTCGTCGCTCATTCCGGTCGGACCGCAGATGAAGACATGATCGACTGACGCGGCCGGAACCATCGCCGTGAGCAGCAGCCGCACCTTGTCGCGGTCGAGCCGGCCCTGCATCACCGGCACGTCCTGCTCTTCCTGCGACAGCACATGAAACACCGCGAGCCGGTCGAGGTAGCGGTCCTTCAGCGTCTCCAGTGTCTCGCGAAACAGAATCTGATCGGTGGTGCGGTTGCCGTAGAACAGGAAGAACCGGCTGCCCGGCTCGCGCGCCAGCACGCCCTTGATCAGCGACAGGATCGGCGTGATGCCGCTGCCGGCGGCGAAGCCCACATAGGTGCGGGTTTCTTCCGCGGCGTGCAGCGCGCCGAACCGGCCGGTCGGCGTCATCACCTCGATCGTATCGCCGGCCTTCAGCTCCTCGGTCGCCCACACCGAGAATGCGCCGCCGTCGACCTTCTTCACCGCGATCCTGAGCTCGCCGTCATCCGGGCCGGAGCAGATCGAATAGGACCGCCGCACTTCCTCGCCATCCATCGTGGTGCGCAGCGTCAGATACTGGCCGGGCACGAACTGATAGGCGCTCGCCAGCTCCGGCGGGACCGTAAAGCTCAGCGAGATCGCATCCCGCCCTTCGCGGCGCAGGTCGGCGATGGTCAGCGGATGAAATCGCGGAATGCTAGCGGAGATGTTCATGGTGACGCTCAATGGCACTTGAAGTAATCGAATGGTTCGCGGCAGCTCTTGCAGCGCCACAGCGCCTTGCACGAGGTCGAGCCGAATTCGGACAGCTGCTCGGTGTCGACCGAACCGCATTGCGGACAGGCGATCTCGAGCGCGCCGAACAGCGCGCGGCGCGAGCCGGTCGCCTGCGGCGGCGCGATGCCGTACTCCTTGAGCTTGGCGCGACCGGCCTCGCTCATCCAGTCGGTCGTCCAGGCCGGCGCCAGCACGGTCGTCACCCGCGCTCGTTCGATGCCGGCGCGCGCCAGCGCGGTCTCGATCTCCAGCGCGATCATGTTCATCGCCGGACACCCCGAATAGGTCGGGGTGATCGCCACTTCGACGCGGCCCTGTTCGACCCGCACCTCTCGCAGCACGCCGAGATCGGCGATGCTCAGCACCGGAATTTCCGGATCGCACACCGTCGCAGCGGCATCCCAGGCTCGCTGGCGCAGCTCGGCGTCGCTGCCCGTCAGCGTCACCATGTCAGCCCCGGATAGGTCCGCTGCATGTGCTGCAGCTCGGCGAGCAGCCGGCCGAGATGCTCGGTGTGGCGGCCGCTGCGGCCGCCCTGCTGCATCCACGGATTGCTCGGCACCGTCAGCGTCGCTTCGCGCAGCACCGTCTCGATCGTTCTCTGCCAGGTGCCGCGCACGCTCTCTGGATCAATCGCAACGCCGCTTTCGATCAGCCGGCGCTCGGCATCGTCGGTCTCGAACAGCTCGCCGGTGAACGCCCACAACGCGTCGATGGCATCCTGTGCGCGGCTGTGGCTTTCATCGGTGCCGTCGCCGAGCCGGATCATCCACTCGGCCGCGTGGCGGAGGTGATAGGCGCTCTCCTTTTCCGACTTGGCGGCGATCGCCGCCAGAGTTGCGTCGGACGATTGCATCATCGCTCGCCAATACGGATCGGCGAACGCCGAATAAAATAGTTGCCGCGCGATGGTGCGGGCGAAGTCGCCGTTTGGCTGCTCGACCAGCAGCAGGTTCTGATAGTGCCGCTCCTCGCGCAAATAAGCGAGCTGATCCTCATCGCGCCCCTGCCCCTCAACCCGGCCGGCATAGCTGTAGAGTTCGCGCGCCTGCCCGATCAAGTCGAGCGCGATGTTCGACAGCGCCATGTCCTCTTCCAGCATCGGCGCATGCCCGCACCATTCCGACAGGCGATGCCCGAGCACAAGCGCATCATCGGCACGGCGCAGCGTGTAGGTGAACAGCGGGGTGGCGGTAATGGTGGTGGAGGACATCGATCTTACCTTATGAGCTATCCACCGGTGGACCTCATGGTGAGGAGCATCGCGTCAGCGATGCGTCTCGAACCATGCAGCCCCGTGTGGCCCATCCTTCGAGACGGCGCTACGCGCCTCCTCAGGATGAGGGAGGCGGATCAGGCAACCTCATCGCGCGGTTTCACATATGCCCGACTTCGTCGGGCACGTCGTAGAACGTCGGATGGCGATAGATCTTGCTCTCCGCCGGTTCGAACAGCATGCCGGCCTCGGCCGGGTCGCTGGCGGTGATCGCGTTCGATGGCACCACCCAGATCGACAGGCCTTCGCCACGGCGAGTGTAGATGTCGCGCGCGGCCTGCAGCGCCAGCGTGGCGTCGGCGGCGTGTAGCGAGCCGACGTGCTTGTGCGCCAACCCGTTGCGGCTGCGGATGAACACCTCCCACAGCTGCGTGTTCGGCGTGGTCATCGTAATGTCCTCCCCGAAGGATCGTCGCGGCGATTACGCCGCCAGTTTCTTCTTGCGTTTCTCCGCGTAGGCGGCGGCCGCTTCGCGCACCCAGACGCCGTCGTCGTGGGCCTTGCGCCGCGCCGCCAGCCGATCGCGGTTGCACGGCCCGTTGCCGGCGAGCACCTGCTTGAACTCGTCCCAAGGAATCTCGCCGTATTCCCAATGCCCGGTCGCGTCGTTCTTCTTCAGGACCGGATCGGGCAGCGTCAGGCCGAGATAGTGCGCCTGCGGCACCGTGGCATCGACGAATTTCTGGCGCAGCTCGTCGTTGGAGAACCGCTTGATCTTCCACTTGGTCGAGGTGTCGCTGTGCTGGCTGGCTTGATCCGGCGGGCCGAACATCATCAGGCACGGCCACCACCAGCGGTTCAGCGCGTCCTGCGCCAGCGCCTTCTGCTCGGCCGAGCCTTTCGCCAGCGTCAGCATGATCTCGTAGCCCTGGCGCTGGTGGAACGACTCTTCCTTGCAGACGCGGATCATCGCGCGCGCATACGGTCCGTAGGAGCAGCGGCACAGCGGGATCTGGTTCATGATCGCGGCGCCATCGACCAGCCAGCCGATCGCGCCGATGTCGGCCCAGGTCAGGGTCGGGTAGTTGAAGATCGACGAGTACTTCGCCTTGCCGCTGAGCAGCTGGTCGACCAGTTCCTCACGCGAGGCGCCGAGGGTTTCGGCGGCAGCGTAGAGATACAGGCCATGGCCGCACTCGTCCTGGACCTTGGCGAGCAGCGCCGCCTTGCGCCGCAGCGTCGGCGCGCGGGTGATCCAATTGCCTTCGGGCAACATGCCGACGATTTCGGAATGCGCGTGTTGGGAGATCTGGCGCACCAGAGTCTTGCGGTACGCAGCCGGCATCCAGTCGTTCGGCTCGATCCGCTCCTCGGCATCGATCCGCGCCTGGAACCGCGCGGCGCGGTCGGCGTCCTCGATATTCCGCTCGTCACCGTCGGACACGTTGAGTGCCTGGGTGTACATGGCGATCTCCTCCGGCGTTGTTGGAAATATAATTGACCAATTGGACGGTCAATGCAAGTGTCGGAACCAGACACTCGTGGTGCGTCGCAACGCAGCCTCGGGGAATAGGATCTGAACGCACCATGGCGCGCACGCGAGCCACCGACTACGACGATAAACGCCGCGGCATTCTCAGCCGTTCCGCACGGCTATTCGCCGAACACGGCTACACCGGCACGTCGATCACCATGATCGCCGACGCCTGCGGCGTCTCGAAGGCGCTGATGTATCACTACTACCCGTCGAAGGATGCGGTGCTGTTTGATTTGCTGGAGGATCACCTGCAGCATCTGGTGACGGTGGTCGACGCCGCTGCGCAGGGCGAAAGCGATCCGAGCGATCGTCTATTTGCGATTTCGGCGGCGCTGCTCGAAGCCTATCGCGGCGCCGATGCTGAACATCAGGTGCAAATCTCCAGCCTGAAGCTGTTGCCGCCGGAGCAGCAGGAAATCCTCAAGGCGTTGGAGCGCAAGCTGGTGGTATCGATGTCGGACGCGATCGCCGCCGCGATCCCGGCCGCGGCTGCCAAGCCTGAGCTGCTGAAGCCGCTGACGATGTCGCTGTTCGGCATGCTGAACTGGCACTATCTCTGGTTCCGCGAAGGCAAGGGCCTGTCGCGCGAAACCTATGCACAGATGGTCACGACGCTGATGATCGCCGGCGCCGAACAGGCGATCGACGCGATCACGGAGCCGGCCAAGGCCGAGCGCGCAGCGCCGCGGAAGAAAAGCGAGCGCGTGCCCGTGGCGCGGCGCGCGTAGGTCGTACGGACTCGCCAATTGTCATTCCGGCGCGCGCGCAAACGCGAACCTGGAATCTCTCTCATTACTAACAACCTCGGGATTCCGGGTTCGCTCGCTGTGCGAGCGCCCCGGAATGACGGAGGCGAGGCCGGACGCAGCCCCCCAAAAAGAAAGGCCCGCGCGAGCGGGCCGAGGTCGGGAGGAACGTCGAGCCTCGATCGTCAGAGGCCCCGGGTCGTCAGCAGCGGCGGTTAGGCCGACTTGCTGAAGGTCTTGGCGAAGTTGTCCTGCACCGACTTGGCGCTGTCGCTGACCAGCTTGCCGAAGTACTCGGTGGCGGACCTGGCGCGCGACACCAGCACCTCGCCCTGCGAACGCGCAAGGTCGGTCTGGATCTGGAACGCCTCTTGGACCGACTTCGCCGACGCCAGCTTATCGATGCCGGAGAAGAACGTTTCGGTGTCCTGATAGATCGCCTGCTGGATGTTGCGGGTGATCTTGGCAGCTTCGCTCACCGAATTGGCGACGGTTTCCTCAATCGCCGAGGTTACCTTCTCCGAACCGGCGTGGAAGTCCGCGACCTTCTCCTTGGCAGTGCCAGCGGCACGCTTGACGAAGTCGCGGGCGGCTTCCGGAACCTCGAGGGTCTGGAAGTTCTTGAACGCGTCGGTCACCGGCTGAAACGCCTGCTTGACGCTGTCGGCGACGGTTTCGGCCGCCTGAGTGTAGCTCTCGTGATTGGCAGTATCGGTCATCTGAAATCTCCATCCTCGTCTGAGCCATGGTCTTCCCGTCCGACCTGCGGCCCGGGCAGGTAAAATATGACATACACCATGTTGCGTTGCAACATTAATGTTGCAACGCAACAGAAATTGCCTCTTAAGTCTCTGAAATTTCGTACATTTTCGAAAGGGGCGACACAATCAAAACGTGTTGATCGTAATCCTTACGTCGATTTGGAACTTGGCTAGCCTTTCGGCTTCCCTGCCTTTGCCGGCTGGACCGCAGCAGCCAGCTCGTCGAGCCGCCGCTCGACCTCGGCGAGCCGGGTATTGAATTCCTGCATCTGCGCGCGCGACGGCAGATTCATACCGGCGAGGTATTTGTCCATCATGTCGGCGAACTGCTTGTGCGCCTCGGCGGAAGCACCGCCGACCTGCTGCGCGACCTTGCCGAGCTCCGGCGACGCCAGCGCCTGATTGGCGAAGGCCGCAAAACCCTTGCTCATCTCGCCGAACATCGTCTGCCACGCCGCTGCCGGATCGTTGTCCTTGTCGGCCATTGCCGTCTCCCCTCTTGGTTTTGCGCGGCGCGCCGCGCGAGAACCTTTTAGCGGGTTGGCGGGGCGTAGGCGAAGCCAAACGGACCGGAGCGATCGAACGGCGTGAACGTCCCCTCCGGCAGCGCCAGCCGGTCGGCGATCGCCCACAGCACCGCGGCGTTGACGATCAGGCCGATATGGCTGGCGAGCACCACCTCGATGTTCTCGGCGCGCGGCGACGGCGCCAGATGCGAGGTGCGCCAGTTCACGATGCCGTCGGTGCGCGAGTAGATTGACGTGGTCGGCACAGGCATCTCGCCGCCGAGCGGTTCGAGGTCTTCGAGCTGCACCTCGGTCAGCTCTTCACCAGACAGCTTCTCGTAGATCCGCTTGGCATTTGTGGCGGTGACGTCGCCGGTGAATGGGCTGCCGAGCGTGATGATATCGCGCACCATCTCGGGCGCATGCAGCGCCAGATCGCGCGCATAGACGCCGCCGAGACTCCACCCGACCAGACTGACCTTGCGGCCCGTCGCTTCATGAACCGCAGTGAGCCGGTCGCGCAGGCGGGCACGCATCCGGTAGATCCCGCCGAGATTGCGGCCGAGCTCCCAGGCGAACACCTCATAGCCGAGCTGCCGCAGATAGCGCCGCATCGGCGCGGTCGACAGGTCGCTGGCGAGCAGACCGGGCAGCACCAGCACCGGATGGCCGTCGCCGCGCGGTGCCTGCAGCAGCAGCGGCGACAACAGCAGGCTGGCGTTGAATTCGAAGAAGCTGCGCGCCTCGGCGAGCAGCAGCGCGACGCTCGGCGGCTTCAGCCGCTCGCGATTCGGACTGGCGCCGCGGTCGGCGGGCATCGCGTCTCCAATGATCGGTTACTTCTTATCCTTGGTCAGCGCACTGCCGAGGCCGGTCATCGAAATGAACATCTCGCCGAATCGTTCAGCGAGCTTCGGATCGAAGGTGAACCAGGTCTTCATCAACGCCTCGGGCGAGACCTTTTCGATGTTCGACAGCATCTGCTCCTGCAGCTTGTCCATCACCGCGGTCTGCATGGGCTGCACGTCGGGAAGTCCGAAGAACTGCCGCGCTTCCTCCGGCGTGCAATCGATCTCGACGTTGACTTTCATGGCCGCTCCACAGTCCTGCATTGACGCGTCAACCAGTATCGCCGCGACTGGTGCCGCGATGCAAGCGATCCGACGCGCGGACGCGGCGCTTCAACCGAAGCGTTCGGCGGAGAACGGCCGTGGATCGGTGAGCGGCTGTTCACCGGTCATCATCTCGGCGAGCAGCCGTCCGGTAACCGGACCGAGCGTCAGCCCGTGATGCTGATGGCCGAAATCGAACCACAGGCCGGGATGGCGCGGCGCGCGGCCGATCAGCGGCAGCATGTCCGGCAAGCACGGCCGCGCGCCCATCCATGGCTGCGGCTCGATGGTGTCGCCGAGCGGGAACAGCGCGCGCGCCACCGGCAGCGTCTGCGCGATCTGAACCGGAGACGGCGGCGCATCGCGGCGCGCGAACTCGGCGCCGGTGGTCAGGCGAATGCCGCGGTTCATCGGTGCCAGCAGATAGCCGCGATCGGCGTCGAGCACCGCGTGCTGCAGACGGGCATTGCCGCGCGGCGTGAGATGGACATGGTAGCCGCGCTTGACGCCGAGCGGGAAGCGATAGCCGAGCGGCTTGAACACCAGGTCCGACCACGGCCCCATCGCCACCACCACTTCGCGCGCGGTGACGAGTCCGAGCTCGGTCGCGACCCGCCAGCCGCCCTCTTCCTGCTGCAGCGTGCGCGCATCGCCTTTGACGAATCGGCCGCCGCGCCGGGAGAACAGCGCCGCATAGGCTTTGACCAGACCGCCCGGATCAGGGATCGAGCCCGGCTCCAGCCAGTGGATCGCGCCCGCAAAATCGCCGGTGAGGTTCGGTTCGCGTTCGGCGATGCCGGCACGATCGAGCACGTCGGCGATGACGCCGAACTGCCGCGCCCGCTCAAGATCGCCGAGCGCCTTGGCAAAGCTCTTCGGCGATCGAAACAGCTTGATCCAGCCGGTCTTGCGCAGCAGCTCGGGCACGCCGGCGTCCGCGATCAGCGCCTCGTGCTCGGCGAGGCTGCGCCGGATCAGCGGCAATGCCGCCTGCGCAGTCTGCGCCGCGCGGCGCGGCGACGACGCGAGGAAATACCGCACCAGCCATGGCAGGAATTCGGGAATGCCGGACAGCTGATAGTGTGCGTCGGCCGAGCCATTCAGCGCGTAACGCAGCAGATGGCCAGGATCGCGCGGAAACATGTAGGGAAACACCGAGGCGCATTCGATCAGCCCGGCATTGCCGTAGCTGGTCTCGTCACCCGCCGTGCCGTTGCGGTCGACCAGCACCACATCTCGGCCGCGGCGCTGCAGGTGCAAGGCTGCGCAGACACCGACGATGCCCGCGCCGAGCACCACGACATCGGTCTCGTTCCGCTTCATGGTTCCGAGTTAAGCGCATCAGTGCGATTTCGCAAACGCCAAACCGCATTTGCAATGGTGCCATAACGGCGCATCACGACTGACGCCGCGTGGTGCAAACGGTGTCGCCACCGGTCGCTCAAACGCCGGGCAACGCGCTCTCTTTCGCATCATTGCGACAAGCAGATTTACGAGGGTGCGACAGCAGATGTCGGCGCGATGACGAATCGCGTGCGTGGAAAAGAAAATGGCGGGCCGATCGGCCCGCCATTTTTGGTCGGATTGTCGCAAGCTCGGCTCAGCTCGGCTTCAGCGCCGGAGAGCCGTGCTCCATCTCATAGTCTTCGATCTGCTTGGCACGATCGGACTCCAGCGCGGCGCGGTGATCGGTGCCGATCGCCACATACACCGCCGGCAGCACAAACAGCGTGAACAGCGTGCCGATCATCATGCCCGCCACCACGACGAGGCCGATCGAGAACCGGCTCGCGGCGCCGGCGCCCGAGGCGGTGAGCAGCGGCAGCAGGCCGGTGACCATCGCGGCCGTGGTCATTAGGATCGGCCGGAGCCGCACCCGCGCCGCCTGTTCGATCGCGGTGCGCTTGTCGAGCGCCTCCTTGATCTGCAGTTCGCGCGCAAACTCCACCATCAGGATGCCGTGCTTGCTGATCAGGCCGACCAGGGTCAGCAGGCCGACCTGAGTGTAGATGTTGATCGTCGCCACGCCGAAGAACAGCGGGATCAGCGCGCCGCAGATCGCCATCGGCACCGTGATCATGATCACCAGCGGGTCACGCAAGCTTTCGAACTGCGCGGCGAGCACCAGGAAGATGATGATCAGAGCAAAGCCGAAGGTGATGGCGAGCTGGTTGCCTTCCTGGACGTACTGCCGCGCATCGGCGAGGTAGTCGTGGCTGAAGCCGGACGGCAGGTTCTTGGCCTGCTGTTCGAGGAAATCGACCGCCTGGCCGACGGTGACGCCCGGCATCGGCACCGCCTGGAAGGTGGCGGAGTTGAGCTGGTTGAAGTGCGTCAGCGCGTTCGGATCGGTGGCGGTCTCGATCGTCACCAGTGTCGACAACGGCACCTGCTGCCCGCTGGCGCTCGGCACATAGAAGCCGTCGAGCGATTGCGGGGTCAGACGGTCGGCACGCGGCACCTGCGGGATCACCTGGTACGACCGGCCTTCCAGATTGAAGCGGTTGACGTAGTTGCCGCCCAGCAGCGTCGCCAGCGTGGTGCCGAGGCGCTGCATATTGATGCCGAGGTCGCTCGCCTTGGTGCGGTCGATCGTCACCCGCACCACCGGCTGGTTGAAGTCGAGATCGCTGTCGGCGACGATGAACAGGCCGCTCTTGCGCGCCGCGTCCTTCAGCTTGACCATCTCCTCATAGACGGCGCGGAAGCCGGCGGTGGAGTTGATCACCATCTGGATCGGCAGGCCGCCCGGACCGCCGGGCAGCGGCGGCAGGTTGAAGGCGAAGGCGTTGACGCCCTCGATCTTGCTGAGCTCCTTCTGCACCAGCGGCTTGAGCTGCATGGCGCTGCGCTTGCGCTCGTCCCACGGCTTCAGCAGCATGCCGGCGATACCGTTGTTCGGACCCGACGTGCCGTTCAGGATGAAGCGCAGGTCGGTTTCGGGGAAGCTGGCATAGGCCTTGTCGAGCTTCTCGCCGTAGTAATTGGCGTAGTCGATGTTGGCGTATTTCGGCGCCTTGGTCACCGCGAACACGATGCCCTGGTCTTCTTCCGGCGCCAGCTCCTTGGACGTGTTCATGTACATGAAGCCGACGAGGCCGAGGATCACGACAGCGAACATGCCGGTGATCGGGCGATAGTCGAGCGAGCGGTCGAGCTGCCGGCCGTACCAGCGGGTGATCGAGCTGAACACCTGGTCGACCTTGCGGGCGAACCAGCCCTGGCTCTCCTGGTGCTTGAGCAGCACCGAGCACATCATCGGCGACAGCGTCAGCGCGATGATGCCGGACACGATCACCGAGCCGGCGAGCGTGAAGGCGAACTCGCGGAACAGCGCGCCGGTGAGACCGCCCAGGAAGCCGATCGGCGCGTACACCGCCGCCAGCGTGATGGTCATCGAGATCACCGGGCCGACGATTTCGCGGGCGCCGATCAACGCCGCCTGGACCGGACTCTTCCCCTCCTCCAGATGGCGGTGGATGTTCTCCACCACCACGATGGCGTCGTCGACCACGAGACCGATCGCCAGCACCATCGCCAGCAGGGTCAGCAGGTTGATCGAGAAGCCCATCGCCAGCATCGCGGTGCAGACGCCGATCAGCGACAGCGGAATCGTCACCACCGGGATGATCACCGACCGCAGCGAAGCCAGGAACAGGAAGATCACCACGATGACGATGCCGACCGCTTCGATCAGCGTCTTCTCCACCTCGTCGATCGACGAGCGGATGAACTTGGTCGAGTCGTAGGCTACCTTCATGCTCATCGACGGCGGCAGGTTGCGCTCGATCTCGGGGAACAGCGCGCGCACGCCGGTGACGATGTTGAGCGGGTTGCCCTGCGGGGTCGCCTGCACGCCGATGAAGATCGCGCGTTCGCCTGAGAACGCCACGCTGCTGTCGGTGCTCTGCGCCGCAAGTTCGACGGTGGCGACGTCCTCCATCCGCACGAAACCGCCGCTCTGCGCCTTGACGATCATTCGTTTGAATTGATCGACGTTTTGCAGGTCGGTGTTGGTGGTGATGTTGGAGACCGTCAGATAGCCCTTGGTCTGACCGGCCGCCGCCTGGAAGTTATTGGCCTGGATCGCCGCCGTGATGTCGTTCGGCGATACGCCGCGGCCGGCCATCCGTATCGGATCGAGCCAGATCCGCATCGCGAAGGTCTGGCCGCCGAGAATGTCGGCGGATGCGACGCCGTCGACGGTCGACAGAACGGGCTGCACCACGCGCGTCAGATAGTCGGAGATCGCCGACCCCGACAGCTCGTTGCTGGCGAAGCCGATATACATCACCGCCGTGGTCTGGCCGGTGGATTTGACGATCACCGGGTCGTTGGCTTCCTTCGGGATCAGGTATTTGACCGAATTCACCTTCGCCAGCACTTCGGTGAGCGCCTGGTTGGGATCGAAGTTGAGCTTGACGTAAACCGTGATCAGGCTCTGGCCCTGGGTCGACGACGACGTGATGTAGTCGACGCCTTCGGCCGAGGCCACCGCCTGTTCGAGCGGGGTGGTGATGAAGCCCTGCATCAGATCCGGTGACGCGCCCGGATAGGTCGTGGTGATGGTCACCACGGTATTGGACAGCTTCGGATATTGCCGGATCGGCAGCGTCATCGCGGCGCGAAAGCCGACCAGCAGGATCAGCATGCTGACCACCAGCGACAGCACCGGACGCTTGATGAAGATGTCTGTGAGGACCATACGGACGCTCCGTGGCGCACACCCGGCGCGCCTTGCGCGACCGAGCTGCGGTTGAGTTGTCCCCGGACGGCGACGATCGCCGGCCGGACCTGTTCGATGACGAGCGGGCCGCGCCACTGGGCGCAGCCGGCGCTCCTTGTGTTAGTAGCGCGGCGGCGTCTTCGGCTGCGGCGGAGGCGGATCGGTCGAGATCGCGACCGCGGCACCCGACTGCAGCTTGAGCTGGCCGACCGCGACGACGCGATCACCCGGTTTCACTCCGGTCAGGATCACGGTGCGGCCGTCGATGCGGTCGCCGGTGCGCACGAAGGTCCGGACGGCCGACAGCTTGGCCTGGCCGTCCTCGCCCTTCTCTTCCTTGATGAGGAAAACCGAGTCGCCATACAGCGTGTAGTCGACCGCCGTCTCCGGCACGGTGACCACCGCGGGCTTGTCCGGCAGCACAACGGTGGTGGTGGCGAACATGCCCGGCCGCAGCACGTGGCCGGGATTGTCGAGGGTCGCCTGCACCCGGATGTTGCGGGTGTCGGACGCGATCTGCGGCTCGATCGTGGTGATCTTGCCTTCGAACACGCGGCCCGGATAGGCGTCGACCTTCAGCCGCACGAGCTGCCCGACCGCCAGCGTGCCGGAATCCTTTTCCGTCACGGTGATGTTGGCATAGACCCGCGACAGGTCGGTGAGCGTCACGATCTGAGTGCCGGCGCTGAGATACTGGCCGACTTCGACGTGACGAACGCCGAGGATACCGTCGAACGGCGCGCGGACCGTCTTCTGCGAAATCAGCGCCTCGGTCTTAGCGATGCCGGCATTGGCCTGATCGAACGCCGCCTGTGCCGAGTCCACCGTCGCCTGCGGGCCGAACTGCCGGGCCGCAAGCTGCTTGGCGCGGTCGAGCGACAGCTCGGCGACCTTGGCCTGGGCGCGGTAGTTCGCGAGGTCGGCGAGTTCAGTTTCCTCGAACAGCTTCACCAGCGGCGTACCCTGCTTCACCTCCGAGCCAGCCTGAAACAGGATGTCGGTGATGCGGCCGGAGACGTCCGAAGTGACGTTGACCTGATGCACGGCCGCCAGATCGCCGACCGCGGTGAGCAGATTGGGCAGCACTTCGGTCTTCGCCTCGGCGACCGTCACCGTGATCGGCGGCGGTTTGTTGTTGGCGAAGAACTTCGCGATCATGTGGTTGCGGAAGGCGTTGAAGCCGACCAGACCGCCGACCAGCAGAGCCAGCAGCAATCCGACGATGATGAACCAGCGCACCGTCCGCACCGGACGCGGGCGGGGCTTCTCGCTGGAGCTCCGCGCCGACGGCGGAGTTTCTGTCGCAAGCGTCATGTCATGCACTTTCTGTCGTTTCCGCCCCGGATCCAGCCCGGCGACAATTCGCGGTCGAGATGGGCGGCAATTACGGCTTCGTTCAGACCAATTCCACGTAGGATGAATTCACACATCTGGCGCTCGTGGCTCGCGGCGTTGCCGTAGCTCAGGCAAGGCACCGACGGCAGCCGCGCCAGCGCCGCCATCAGCAAAGTGTGGTGGGCAAACCAGAACAGGTTCATCGGCTCATCGCCGACCTTGACTGCATCCCCCGCCTCGACCGCCCGCTCCAGCGACGTCACGAAGGTCCGGCCGATCAATCCCGAGACTTTCTCGTACACCAGACGGGCAAACTCGCCGTCATCGAGCTGACTCGACACCAGCAGCCGAAGCCGCTGATCCTCCTCCAGCTCCGGCTGATCGGAGGCGTGGAGGAAGTGCTGCACCATCCCCCGCACCAGCACCACCAGCGTCTGGGTCGAGGGCTCGGCACCCAGCAAGTCCATCAAGGCCGGATCGGCCTCGCGCTCGCACGCCAAAATCTCGGCATACAGCGCCGCCTTGCTCGGGAAATGCTTGAACAGCAACCCTTCCGAGATCGACGCGGCGGCGGCGACGCTCTTGGTGGTGGTCCCTGCAAAGCCATTCCGGGCAAAGCAACGCTTGGCTGCGCTCAGGATCAATTCCCGGCGCAAGTCGCTCGTCATGCGCAGTGAAGTCATCTTGTGAGTAGGCACTCACCTTTGCACTTGTCAATCAGGATCGCTGCGACGCACTAAATCGTGAGTGTTGAGATTGGCTGAAACCGCCCGCTCCCGGCCGGCGCCAGCCCTCGAACCGGCCGCATGACATGCGTCTCCCGGGTTCCCGCCGCAAGACCCGACCTGCGGATTTCCTTAGCGTTTCGGCAACGTCGTAAATCGCCTATAGACGTAAAAAACGGGAATGACATGGAAACGGCCCCAGCAGAGCTCGCGGAAGCGTTCGATCTCGCACGTCTGACGCCCGACTTTTATGACAACCCTTACCCCACCTATCAGGCGCTCAGGGCGCACCAGCCGGTCAAGCGCTTGGCGGGCGGCGGCTATTTCCTGACCCGCTACGACGATCTGGTCGCGGTGTACAAGAACACCACGTTGTTCTCGTCCGACAAGAAACGCGAATTCGCGCCGAAATACGGCGATTCGCTGCTGTTCGAGCATCACACCACCAGCCTGGTGTTCAACGATCCGCCATCGCACACCCGCGTCCGCCGCCTGATCATGGGGGCGCTGACGCCGCGGGCGATCGCCGGCATGGAGCCGGACCTGATCGCGCTGGTCGACCGGCTGCTGGATGCGATGGCCGCCAAGGGCCGCGTCGATCTGATCGAGGACTTTGCCGCCGCGATTCCGATCGAGGTGATCGGCAACCTGCTCGGCGTGCCGCACGACGAACGCGCGCCGCTGCGCGGCTGGTCGCTGGCGATCCTCGGGGCGCTGGAGCCGGTGATCGGGCCGGAGGCATTTACGCTCGGCAATGAGGCGGTGGCCGAGTTTCTCGACTATCTCGACACCCTGATCGCCCGCCGCACCGCCCAGCCCGGCGATCCGGAGCGCGACGTGCTGACGAGGCTGATCCAGGGCGAGACCGGCGGCGAGAAGCTGACCGCCAAGGAGCTGCTGCACAACTGCATCTTCCTGCTCAACGCCGGCCACGAAACCACCACCAACCTGATCGGCAACGGCCTGGTGACGCTGGCGGCCAATCCCGATCAGAAGCAGCGGCTGATCGCCGAGCCCGCGCTGATCAAGACCGCGGTCGAAGAAATCCTGCGCTACGAGAGCTCCAACCAGCTCGGCAACCGTATCACCACCGCGGAGGTCGAGATCGGCGGCATCGCCATGCCGGCCAACACGTCGCTGACGCTGTGCATCGGCGCCGCCAATCGCGATCCGGCGCAGTTTGCCGATCCCGACCGGTTCGACGTGTCGCGCAGCCCGAACCGGCATCTCGCCTTCGCGTCGGGTCCGCATCAATGCGCCGGCATGGCGCTAGCGCGGCTCGAAGGCGCGATCGCGCTGTCGCGGTTTCTCGCGCGCTTCCCAGACTACGTCCTCGACGGTCCGCCGCAGCGTGGTGGCCGGGTCCGGTTCCGCGGTTACCTCAGCGTCCCCTGCCGGCTCGGTTAGCGCCAGCCGCTCCATCGCGCCGCCGCATTGTGCTGCGACGTCTCACCCCAACAGCCTTCGTTGCTTCGCCTCGGCGTGCAACCGGTGGCGGTGCGCTGTGATTTCGATGATCATGGTGTGCAGAGATTCGTCCGGTCCGTGGGGGCCCAGAACGATCACGAGCGAGGCGTAGTGAACCGACCGACGATCAAGCATGGCGCCTCGCGGCGCTTCAGGACGCCTGCCCTCCTCACCCTGGCAACGCTGCTCGCCGTCGCAGCCCCGGCGCCTGATGCCGACGCCAAGCGGGCGCGCCCGGCAGCCACCACCGAGGCGACCGCGCCGCGCGAGGCCGGCGAGCCGATCATGGCGATCGTCTCGATCAAGGGCCAGCGGGTGACGCTGTACGACTCCGAAGGCTGGATCTATCGCGCACCGGTCTCGACCGGCACCACCGGTCGCGAAACACCGGCCGGCGTGTTTGCCGTAGTCGAGAAGGACAAGGACCACCGCTCGACGATGTACGACGACGCCTGGATGCCGAATATGCAGCGCATCACCTGGAACGGCGTCGCGCTGCACGGCGGTCCGCTGCCGGGCTATCCGGCATCGCATGGCTGCGTCCGGATGCCGTACGAGTTCGCCGAGAAGCTGTTCGACAAGACCCGGATCGGGATGCGGGTGATCGTGTCGCCGGAGGACGTCGAGCCGGCCGATATAAGCCATCCGGTACTGTTCTCGCCGAATGCTGAGGCGCTGGCCGCCGCGCCGACGCGCGCCGAGACCGCGGTGCGCGAGGCCGAGCAGGCCGCCCAGGCGGCCGATGAAGCCAAGGCCGCCGCGACTGCAGCCGCCCGCGCGGTGAAACCGCTCAAGGACACCTTACGCAAACTGGAGCGCGCCAAGGCGCGGGCCGAGGCGGCGCTGAAGGCCGCCGACAAGGTGCTGGTCGCCGCCAGCACCGATGAAGCCAAGGCTAAGGCGGAAGAGCGTCAGCGGCAGGCCGCGCAGCAGCTCGGCGAAGCCACGACCCAGCTCGAGACGGCCAAAGCCGACGCAGACGCCAAACACGCCGCCGCAACCGCCACCAAGGAGGCTGCGAAAACTGCCGCGGCGAAGAAAGCCGAGACGGCGAAGCTGGCGACCGACGCCAAGCTCGCGCAGGAGCCGGTGTCGATCTACATCAGCCGCTCGACGCAGAAACTCTACGTCCGCCGCAACACCCGCAAGCCGCTCCCCGACGGCGGCGAGCTGTTCGACTTCTCGATCGAAGTGCCGGTGACGATCCGCGATCCGGAGCGCCCGATCGGCACGCACATCTTCACCGCGATGGCCCGCAACGACGCCGGTCTGCGCTGGAGCGCGGTGACGATCGAGAGCGCCGACGATGCCAAGAGCGCGCTCGACCGCGTCACGATCCCGCCGGAGGTGCTGGAGCGGATCGGCCCGACCGCGCTGCCGCGCTCCTCGATCATCATTTCCGACGAGCCGCTGAGCGCGGAGACCAACTACCGGACCGAGTTCGTCGCGGTGCTGAGCGATCAGCCGCAGGGCGGCTTCATAACCCGCAAGCCCACCAGCAGCGACGTTCCGGTGGCCAGCAGCGATGACTGGAACGATGGCGGCTTCGGGTTCTTCTTCCAGCCCAGGGAGCAACGCGTCCCCGAGCAATCCCGTCGCGGCCGTTATGGCGAGGGCTATTACCGCCAGCCGCAAGACTACTACCGTCAGGAGCAGCCGGGCTGGTGGTAGCGCCTGCCGCGCTACGCGCCTCCGGCGGCCTCGTCGAGAACCTGGGGTGGCGTCCGCTGCACCAGCAGGGTCGGAATCCGGCGGGTGCCGCTGCGCACCGTGACGACGCGGGTGTCGGCGTGGCGCCCGGCCCGTGATGCGGTGACGGTCAGGCCGGCGGCAAGCAGCCGCTCGCGTGCCGCCTCGACATCGTCGACCCGCCAGCCGACGCCCCATAGCTTGTCGTTCTTGGCGTCCGAGCCCGCCACGGGCCGGTGCACCACCTCGATCCTGAGATCGCCGCAGTGGAACGACATCAACCGCCCCCAGTCCTGCTGCGAGCGGTCCAGCGCCATATCGAGCCCAAGCCTGGCGCCGTACAGCGCCGCCGCGCGATCGGGATCGGAGGTCGAGATTACCAGATGATCCAGCCCCACCACCGGGGCCGGCCCAATCACCTGCGAGTGCGGCCGCTCGGAGCCGAGCTCAAGGAAGAACATCCGCACCCCGCGGGTGGTCTCGGTCGCCGTCCGGGTGCGTTTCCAGGTCAGCGTCGCGCCGGTGATGCGGTCGCGGCCTTCGACATCGGCGACCGGCGTCGGCTGCAGCGCCACCCGATCGAGCCGATAGCGTGCAGCCTTCGCGTCGGCGACCCGGAAGCACAGGCTGGCGATCCCCTCGCCCTGCAGCTTGATCAGGGTGCGTAGCCGCTCCGCGCTCTGCGACGTGCCGGACGGCGCCATGAATTCCAGCGACATGTTGTCGAAGGTAAACAGAACGTTGTCGGAGCCCTCGTCGCCCCCGCGCCAGGCCGGCGCACGGGCCAGCAGCGTCTCATAGGTCGCGACCGCCTCGTCCAGGTCGCTGACCAGGACGACGAGATGATCGATGGCGGTGATCATGGACGTTCCCCCGCAAGCACGCCGCCCCACGCAGTGATTTGCTGCGCGATGCTATCGGGTTTGCCGCGCCGGTTCATCGGCGCGCAATCCCCGGGCGATGCCGAGGTGCCGCCCGCGGCGCTGCCACCGGACGTGCCATAAGCCGTTCGCTCGCACGCGACTGCCACCCTCGCCTCCCTGATCGCGCCTGCCCGGAACAAGGCAGCACGCGCGCCGTTATGACTGGATTTTCGGCGAAACCGCTGTCGTATCAGTTGTGACCCTGCGGAAAATTTTAGCGAATGCGCCGCGAACGGCAATGCTATGCTGAACGCGCCGGAACAGGTCGCAGCCTCGGGACTCTCATGCACGCACTCTTCATCGGACAGACCTATATCGACGTCACCTTCATCACCGACCATCTTCCGACCGGCGACGAAAAGCACGTGGCGTCCGACTACGCGGTGTCGTTCGGCGGCAACGCGGTGACCGCGGCATTCTGCTGCGCCAAGCTCGGGATCGTGCCCGACCTGATCGCCACCATCGCCAACGACTGGCTGGGGCGGATGTTCATGGACATGAGCGCGAAGTACGGCATCTCGGTGCACCCGCGCAAAGTGAACACCTCGTCGCTGTCCTTCATCATGCCGAAGGACGGCAAACGTGCCATCGTCCGCTGCCGCGACGACGAGCATATCCACCCGTTCCCGCTGCTCAACCTCGGCCAGTGCCGCGCCCTGCATGTCGACGGCCATCAGCCGGACGCAGCGATCCACTACGCAAAACTCTGCCGCGAGGCCGGCATCCTGACCTCGCTCGACGGCGGCGGCCTGCGCACCAACACCCACGAGCTGTTGGAATTCATCGACGTCGCGATCGTCGCCGAGCGACTGTGCGAGCAGATGGACATGACGCCGGAGAAGATGCTCGAGTATCTGAAGTCGCGTGGCTGCCGGGTCGGCGGCATCACCCTCGGCGAGCGTGGCCTGTATTGGTACGACGAGGCCGGCACGGTGCGCACCCTGCCGGCGCTGCCGATCCCGCGCGAGCGGGTGATCGACACTAACGGCGCCGGCGACGTGTTCCACGGCGCCTATGTGTTCTCGTACCTGAACAACCCGGCGCAGAGCTGGCAGCACCACTTCGAATTCGCCCGCGCCGCTTCGACCTTCAAGATCCAGAAGCTCGGCAACGAAGCCGGGCTGCCGACGGTCGCGGATATCGAGGCCGTCAAGCGTGAGTTCGTGGCGGCGGCGTAAAGCCCAAGAACGTCATTGCGAGCGAAGCGAAGCAATCCACCTCCGCACGAGGGCTCTGGATTGCTTCGTCGCTTCGCTCCTCGCAATGACGGCGATAAGTCTTACGCCGCCGCCTTCTTCAGGTCGAAGCTGAGATCGGCAGCCTGTTCAGGCGTCACCGACTTGTCGAGCGGAAGAATTTTGCGGCCGAACACGTGGTCGGCGGCACGATTGACGGACTCGATGCCGATCAGCTTGCCGGCTTTGTAGCAGAACGCCGAGAACGAACGCTCGGCGACGCTGCCTCGGATCACCACCTGATCGAAGCCCGCGGTGAGCCCGACGATCTGCAGCTTGTCGTCGCCCTGATCGGACCAGAACCACGGATAGCCGTCATAGGGCTTGGCCTCGCCGGTCAGCCGCGCGGCAACGCATCGTGCCTGGTCGGTGGCGTTCTGCACCGACTCCACCCGCAGCGTCTCGCCGAACCGGACGCTCTCGAACAGCGCGCAGTCGCCGATCGCCGAGATGTTCGGATCACTGGTAAGCAGCTGCTGATTGACGATGATGCCGGCGGCGGTCGACAGGCCCGCTGCAGCGGCGATTTCGACATTCGGGATCACGCCGACACCGACCACCACCAGATCGCAGGGCAGCGTCTGACCGTTGCTGAGCGCAACGCCGGTGACGCGATCGCCGTCGGCTTCGATTTCGGTGGCGCGGACGCCGTAATGCATGCGGATGCCCGCCGCGGTGTGGCGATCATGGAAGTAACTGGAGATCTCCGGCGTCACCGCACGCGCCATCACCCGCGGTGCCAGTTCGACGACGTCGACCTCGAGGCCCTTGCCGCGCGCAGTGGCGGCGAATTCGAGACCAATGAAGCCGGCACCGATCACCACCACGTGCTTCTTGTCGGGCATCCGCTGACGCAGCACTTCGCTCTCGTCGAGCGTGCGCAAGTACAGCACGTCCGGCAGCGAGGCGTTGGGCACGTCGAGCATGCGGTTGCGCGCGCCGGTAGCGAGCACGAGGTGGCCGTAATCGATCGCGGTGCCAGAAGCGAGCAGCAGCTTGCGGCCGTCACGATCGATCGACACCATCCGGTCAGAAATCAGCTCGATTGCCTGATCCTGGAAGAACTTCTCCGGGCGAAACATCAGCGAGTTCGGATCGCCGCCACTCTTGAGATACGCCTTCGACAATGGCGGGCGCTGATACGGCAGGTGCTTTTCATCGTTGATCAGCGCGATACGCCCGGCGTACTTCGCCTGCCGCAGCGATACGGCGACCTGAAATCCGGCATGTCCGGCTCCAGCAATCAAGACCGTGTCGTTCATTGTTGAGCTCGTTGAGTTGGGATCGGCGCGGCGGACGCGCGGGAAGTGGGGATCAGCCCAGGCTGTAGCACAGTCCGCCACGGGCGGTCAGCACGTTTGCCGACCGGCTCCCCATCGCCTCAATAGATCGGCGGCCGGAAATCGAGGATCGGCCCCTTCGGCTCCGACAGCGCGTCCAGCGCCACCGCATCGACCAATAGCGGCCCGCGCGAGCGGGTAACCGCGCCGACCCGCTCGATCTTGCCGAACGCCGCCTGAATATCCGGCCGCGCCGCGGCGTTGTCGACGCCGACCAGCAGCAGCGGCCCCGCGAGTTGCTGGGCCGTCGGCGCCGGCGCCGCGAGCCAGCGAAATCGTTCGCCGCGCTGAACCACGCAGATGCCGGGCGGCAGATAGAACTCCAGCCAGCCCGTGGTGCCGTAATCGTCGGTCAGCACGCAGCTCGCGCCGATCCGCCGCCGCACCTGATCGATCTCCGCCACCATCTGCGGCACGCCAACGCCGACCGACCGTACCGTGGCGTCGCGTCGATAGCCGGTCAGCGCGCCGGTGTTGACCTGCACCACCACCAGCGCGAACAGCACCGCGCCCGTCGACACCGCCCAGCGCCGGCACACGGTGACGAGGCGCGCGATGCCGGGCGTCCAGTGCCGGTAGGCCGCACCGACCGCGGCGGCGAGCGCGAACGCCGGATACAGCGGGCTGAGCCAATTCGCCTCGACGCGGTCGTGCAGCGCCTGCCAGGTGAAATACAGCGCGATCGTCCACACCGTGGCGGCAACCAGAACGCGCGACGCTGCCGGCCCCGTGCTGCGCTTGCCGAGCGCGATCAGGCCCATCACGCCAAGGATGAACACGAACGGCGTCGCCAGCACGAACTGGGTCGGGATCAGCTCGGCGACGTAATGCGGCTCGAACCCGCCGAGCTTGGCGCGGCCGAACTGCTTGACGAAGGAAATCCACTCGTGCTGCGCGTTCCAGATCACCACCGGCGAGAACAACGCGAACGCGACCACGCCGCCGAGATAGGGCCACGGCGACAGCAGCCAGCGCCGCAGCGGCGGCACCCAGAGCAGCCAGATCAGGATCGCCGGGCCGAAGAACAGCGCGGTGTATTTCGACAGCAGCGCGAGCCCGACCGCGACGCCGACCGCGAGCCACCACACGCCCCTGCCCGTCGCAGCAACCTGCGCCAGAGCGAGCAGAACGAAGCTGGACGCCACCAACAGCGGCGCGTCCGGCGTGACGATGGTGGTGCCGGCCGACACCATCATGGTGGCGTTGAGCAGCACGGTTGCGGTGGCGGCGATGCTTTCGTCGTCGAACAGCAGAACCGCGGCACGCCACACCGCCCAGCTCATCGGCAGCGCCAGCAGGATCGACACCAGCCGGACGCCGAATTCGGTGTCGCCGGCGATCAGCGTGCCGAGCTTGATCACCACCGCCACCATCGGCGGGTGATCGAAATAGCTGAGGGCGAGATTCTTCGACCAGGTCCAGTAATACGCCTCGTCGAAGGTCAGCGGCGTGACCGCCGCGGCGAGCAGCCGGAGTGCAACCAATCCGACCACGACCAGAATCGTGGCGATGGCGGGACGCCGCATCGCGTCGCTCATCGGCCGATCATCGCTTGCGCCAGACGAACAGGCCGGACATCGCGTAGTTCCACACCACGCCCATCAGCGCACCGGCCGCGCCTGCCAACCACCAGGTGATGTGCTCGTTGTACACGGCGAAGGCGACGCCGACATTGGCGAGCAGACCGACGCCGCACACCAGATAGAACAGCAGCAGACCGCGGACGATCGCGAAGCCTTTGAGCCGCTGGTCGCGATAGGTCAGGAAATTGTTGAGGATGAAGTTGCTGGTCATCGCCACCAGCGCGGCGACACCCTGCGCCTCGGCGAACGGCTGCTCGAATACCTTCAGCACCACGAACAGCGTGACGAAGTGCACCACCACGCCGGTCGAACCGACCAGCGCGAACAGGATGAAGCGCAGCGACAACACGTCGTGGCTGAACTTCGCCAACACCAGGCCGAGGAAATCCAGCGCCACCATCGAGTCGAGCTTGCTCTCGCCGTGCAGCCGCGACCCGAAGGTGAACGGCACCTCGACAATGCGCAGGCTGCCGCGTGCGGTCGCGATCACGTCGAGCAGGATCTTGAAGCCCTGGGTCGAAAGCTCGGGTGCAAGCTGTTCGAAACGGTCGCGGCGGATCATGAAGAAGCCGCTCATCGGATCGGCGACCTCGATCTTCAGCGCCTTCTGGGCGACCTGGGTGGCGATCGAGCTGATCCCGGCGCGCTGGCGATTGAAGCTGTCGGCGCTGCCGCCTTCGATATAGCGGCTGCCGATCACGAGATCGGCGGCGTTGCTCTCCAGCAGCGACAGCATTTTGGCGAGCTGGGTTTCGTCGTGCTGCAGGTCGGCGTCCATCACCGCGGCATAGGGGGCGCCGGACGCCAGGATGCCCTCGATGCAGGCGCCGGAGAGGCCGCGCCGGCCGATCCGGCGGATGCAGCGCGCGCGCGGATCGCGGCGCGCCATCTCGCGGACCACCTGCCAAGTGCCGTCGGGAGAATTGTCGTCGACGAAAATGACCTCCCAGGCCACGCCGACGAGCGCTGCTTCCAGCTTTCGGAACAGCAGCTCGACATTGTCGCGTTCATTGAAGGTCGGGACGACCACCGAGAGCTGCAGCGGAACCGCCGCGGGCTGGGCACGGGTCGCGACCGCGGCTGGGCTGGCATCGATCATCGCGCCATGCGTATAGCGGCGCACACGAGCTCTGCCAAGGCGAGCCCCGGGCGATTTGGATCAGAAATGTTTTGAAATCGGGTGGCTAGGGCACCCCAAAAAGGTCAACGACCACGAACAACAGGTGCGCGTACATCCGGCGCTCCCTACTATTCAGTGGTCGTCTCGGCGTCGCACGCTCCGTATCGAAGCATCGACGTCGCCGTTGCAACCAAGATAGGAACGGGGTGCAACTTTCGCAAGGGGTCAGACATGAAGAAAGCTCAGGCAGGCGACATCCGGATCGGGATCGGCGGCTGGACCTACGAGCCGTGGCGCGGCGTGTTCTATCCGGACAAACTGCCGCAGCGGCGAGAGCTGGAATATGCCGCCTCTAAGCTGACCTCGATCGAGATCAACGGCACCTTTTACGGCTCGCAGAAGCCGGAGAGTTTCCGCAAATGGGCCAGCGAGGTGCCGGAGAGCTTCGTGTTCTCGCTGAAGGGACCGCGGTACGCCACCAACCGCAAGGTCCTGGCGGAAGCCGGCGACAGTGTCGAACGGTTCTACCATTCAGGCGTACTCGAACTCGGCGACCGGCTCGGCCCGGTGCTTTGGCAGTTTGCGCCGACCAAGAAGTTCGACGAAGCCGATTTCGGCAAATTCCTCGAATTGCTGCCGCGCGAGATCGACGGCCGCAAACTACGGCATGTCGTCGAGGTTCGTCATGACAGTTTCAAGACGCCGGCGTTCATCGCGCTGCTGCGCGAGCACAAGATTCCGGTCGTGTACTCCGAGCACGCGACCTATCCTGAGATCGCCGACATCACAGGTGATTTCGTCTACGCACGGCTGCAGAAGGGTAAGGACGAGATCGCCACCGGTTATCCGGCGAAAGCGCTTGCCGCATGGGCAAAGCGGCTGCAGCTCTGGGCCGATGGCGGCGAACCCGACGATCTGCCGAAGGTCGATGCGGCAGCCGCGAAGCCGCACAAGCGCGACGTGTTCGCCTATGTGATCCATGAAGGCAAGGTACGCGCACCCGCCGCAGCGATGGAATTGATCAAACTCGTCGGCTAAGTTGCGGCGGTACACGCCCAACTGAGCGGACGTGACGCGCGACATTGCGTCACCGCAAGGCCTTGCGACCGATCAATGGGATAGTCAGGGGCGGCGGGCTAGGCTCGCGCTCATGTACTACATCAACAAAAGGATCCGATTTCGGATGGACAAGATCGACTTCATGAACGGCCAGATCAAGGCGCTGGTGAACTTCGCCAACGCACTGATCAAGTCACATCCGTCGCCGACCATCCTGCGTCACCACTTCGAGACGGCAGCACGCGCCGCGCCGAATTCGCCCGAAGGCCTGTCGCTCTCGGAGGCGTATATCGACGGCATGGCCGACATCGATCGTCAGCTCGCAGTGGCGCTCGAACATGCGATCGCACGCCGCGACCAGCACGAGCCGCAACCGGACTAATCCCTCGACAACCCTACAACGTACTAGACAGTCGTCACAACCAGGACTTTAATACGTAAATATTGTCACGTATTAGTTGCTTACCTGAGTAGTGGCGATGCGTTTCGGCTGGGTGGTGAGCGCGTTCGGGCTCGTCGCGGTCTTGATCGCGCAAGCCGGCTGCGCCACCGCCCAGACCTTCGATCCCTCGCTCGACGAGCCCGAGCTCGACCTTCCGGCGCCGCCCTCGTTCGATTTCGGCGCGGTGACCCCGCCGGACATCGGGAGCGTCGATACCGATGACGACGAGGGACTAACCGGCGACCTCCCGGCCGGTCGAAGCAACTTCTCTCCTTTGGCCGACTTGGCTGCCGACCGGTTCAGTGGCGGACAAGGACATGCGTCGCTGCTGTTCGGCGGCTACGATCTGTGGCGCAACGGCGCCTCGCTCTACGGCGGGTTCGAATGGTTCGGCGGCGGCACCGCCGAGAATGGCCCGGTGGTCCGGCTGATGGCGTCGGAAGCTTTGGAGCGTTACCAAGCCGGGCGCTTCACTTATATCAACGACATTTCCCGCGCCTCGGTGCTGGCGGGCTGGCGTTTCAAATCCGGCGCGTTCGAACTGAAGATCCTCGCCGGCCCCGATCTCGAGAACCGGGCCTCGATGCCCGACTACCGCGAGCAGCGCTGGCGTGGCACCCATGGCGGCGTGCGCATCGCGGTGGAGAGCTGGGCCGAGCCGACGCCAGAGACCATGCTGTCGTCATCGTTCTACGCCACCACGATCGCAGGCAGCTATGGCGCGCGGCTCGCCGCGGGCTGGCGCATGTTCGACGCGTTCTGGGTTGGGCCGGAGATGTCCGGCTCCTCGGATGAATTCAGCCGGCAGACCCGGATCGGCATCCATCTCACCGGCTTCGAGGTGGCGGCGATGGAATGGTCGGCCGCCGCCGGCTACGTCCGCGACAGCTATGGCCGCAGCGGCATCTACAGCCGCCTCGGCGCATCGCTGAGGCGGTAGCCGGTCCAAGCCGATTACGAACGCCGGGGGCGATCAGTCGAGCGTGCGGCGGAATCGGGTGACGGCGATGGTCATCGCGATCAGCATCAGCGTCAGCAGCGCGAGGGCGTCGTACTGAAGGTTCTCCAGCGTCGAGCCCTTCAGCATGATCGCGCGGACGATGCGCAGGTAATGGGTCAGCGGCAGGCACTCGCCGATGTATTGCGCCCAGATCGGCATGCCGGCGAACGGGAACATGAAGCCGGACAGCAGAATCGACGGCAGAAAGAACATCATCGACGCCTGCATCGCCTGCAGCTGGTTCTGCACCAGCGTCGAGAAGGTGTAGCCGATCGCGAGGTTCGTGGTGATGAACAGCGTCGACAACAGCGCCAGCATCGCGAGACTGCCGCGTAGCGGCACGCCGAACAGCAGCACTCCGATGCCGAGGATCAGCGACGCCTGGATGAAGCCGACGCCGACGTAAGGCAGGATCTTGCCGAGCATCACCTCGACCGGCGTGATCGGCATCGACAGCAGGTTCTCCATGGTGCCGCGCTCGATCTCGCGGGTCACCGACAGTGCGGTGAAGATCAGCATCGTCATGGTCAGGATGGTGCCGACCAGACCGGGCACGATGTTGAGCCGCGACGAGGCGGCCGGGTTGTAGCGGGCGTGGGCGCGGATCTCGAACGGCGGATTGGCGGGATCGCCGCCGACGCGGTCGTGCATCAGCGCGGTCTGCACGATCTGCCCAAGCGCCGACAGCGCCGAGCCGGCAGCGACCGGATCGGTGGCATCGGCCGCGACCAGGATCGCCGGCTTGTCGCCGCGCCGCACTGCGCGTTCGAACCCGCGCGGGATTTCGACTCCGAACAGCACCCGCCCGGACAGCAGCAGATCATCGAATTCGGCGACGCTGTGCACCTCGCGGGTGAACTTGAAGTACGCGGTGTTCTCCAGCGCCTTCAGGATCGAGCGGCCGAGATCGGAATCCTCCTGCAGCAGCACAGCGGTCGGCAGATGCCGCGGCGTGGTGTTGATGGCGTAGCCGAACAGCAGCAGCTGCATCACCGGGATCACGATGATCATCGCGAAAGTGAGACGGTCGCGCTTGAGCTGGATCAGCTCCTTGACCAGCATCGCGTAAGTCCGGCGCAGGAAGCCGAACCGCGGCTCTTTGATCGGCGCGCCTGGCGTCGGCGCATCGGCCCCGGCCGCGGTCATTGGAAGTTGTCCTTCGACCGGCTCATCAGCTCGATGAACACGTCCTCGAGCGACGGCGCGCCGTGCTGCCAGCTCTGCCGCGGGTTGTTGCGATACGGCGCCAGCGTCTGGTCGAGCGCGGCCTGATCGCGGCCGGAGACGTGCAGACTGGTGCCAAACGGCGCCACCATGTCGACGCCCGGCTTGTCGGCAAGCTCGTGCGCCAGCGGGCCGAGGCCTTCGCCGGTGGCGACCCAGGTGGTGAGTTGCGAGCCGGCGATCACCTGATCGACCGTGCCGTGCGCAAGCAGATGGCCGTAAGCGATGTAGGCGATCTCGTGACAGCGTTCGGCCTCGTCCATGTAGTGGGTCGAGACCAGCACGGTGAGACCTTCGGCGGCGAGCGCGTGGATCTCGTTCCAGAAGTCGCGGCGGGCTTTCGGATCGACGCCTGCAGTCGGCTCGTCGAGTAGCAGCAATTGCGGGTTCGGCAGCGTACAGGCGCCGAGTGCAAGCCGCTGCTTCCAGCCGCCCGACAGTTCGCCGGCAAGCTGCTCCTCGCGGCCTGACAGGCCGAGCCGCTTGATCATCTCGCGCGCCGCGCCGCGGGCATCGGGCACGCCATACAGCCGGGCGACGAATTCGAGATTCTCACGCACCGACAGGTCCTGATACAGGCTGAAGCGCTGCGTCATGTAGCCGACCCGGCGCTTGATCTTGGCCGCATCGGTGCGGATGTCGAAGCCGAGACAGCTGCCCTCGCCGCGATCCGGCGTCAGCAGCCCGCACAACATCCGGATCGTCGTGGTCTTGCCGGAGCCATTGGGACCGAGGAAGCCGTAGATCGAGCCGCGCTTCACCTGCATCGAGAGGTCGTGGACCACCTCGCGGCCGTTGAACGACTTGGTGAGGCCGCGGACATCGATCGCGATGTCGCGGGCATCGGCCGCGATGGTCGGCGCGGCGGTCATGGCTTGCTGGCCGCGACCGGCGAAGGCGCCGCGGTGGCCGATGGCAAATACACGCTGACCGGCTGGCCGACCCGCAGACTCACCGGCTTGTTCGGCCGCGCCTGGATCAGATAGACGAGCTTGTTGCGCTCATCGAGGCTGTAGATCACCGGCGGGGTGTACTCCGCCGTGGTCGAGATGAAATAGATATCCGCCGACAGATCGGCCGCGCAATTATCGCACGTCACCCGCACCTTCTCGCCGATCGCGAGCTTCGGCAGCTCCGGCTCCGGCACGTAGAACCGGATCTTCATATTGCCCGGCGGCAGGATCGACAGCACCGGCTTTTGCGCCGCCACCATTTCGCCTTCGCGGAAATAGATCTGCTGCACCGTGCCCGTCACCGGCGCGCGGATTTCGCGGCGCGCCAGCCGTGTCTTCGAGGTCTCGACGCGCGCTTCGGCGACCCGCAGCGTCGAGACCGCGGCGTCGAGATTGGCCTGGGTGCCGGAGCCGGTCTTCGACAGCGATTGGGCGCGGTCGAAGGTCTGCTTGGCGTTGGCGAGCGTCGCCATATTCTGGTTGAGGTCGGCCTGCTGCAGGTCGTCGTCGAGCGTGTAGATCAGTTCGCCGGTCTTCGCCTCGTCGCCTTCGCGCACCTTGAGCTTGGTGATGCGGCCGGATTCGTCCGGGCTGACGAAGATCAGATCGGCCTCGACCCAGCCTTGATAACCGGGATCGTTGCCCTTGCCGCAGCTTGCGAGCGCCAGCGCGAGCAGCGCCGCAGCGCAGCCGCGTAAAACAAGCGAGGGTCGCGTCATGGCGCCGTCCTTTCGCCGAAAATCAGATCGAGATGCGCGCGCAGCATCGCCTGGACGTCGAGCGGCGCGAACCGGCCGAACAGCCCCTGCCAGATGACCGACAGCACCACCGGCGCGACCGCGAGCTGCGGAAACTGAGCCAGCGCCGCAGAGCTGATTTCGCCGCGGGCGACGCCGAGCTCCAGGATGCGGCGAATGCCGGCGACGCCCGGCTCGACCACGTTGCGGTAGTGAAATTCCGCCAGCGACGGAAACCGGGTGCCCTCCGCCAGCACCAGCCGCAGGATGTCGCCGCGCCGTGTCTGCGCGACATCGTTCACGAAAGCGTCCGCGAACGTCTCGAGCATCTGCCGCGCCGAGACGCCGGGGGGCGGCGGCGACGTCAGCCGCTGCATGGTCGGCACCAGCGCGGTGCGCACCAGCTCCTGAAACATCGCCTCTTTGTCGGTGAAGTGCAGATAGATCGTGCCCTTGGCCACGCCAGCGCGCTTGGCGACGTCATCGATCCGGGTCGCCGCGAAGCCGCGCGCAGTGAATTCATCCAGCGCCGCCTCGATAATTGCGGCGCGCCGTTCCGCCGCCTTGGCGGCGCGGGTCGACAGCGCCTCCGCTTCCGAAGCTGACTTGGTCCCTGACGCAGAACTGCGGGCCGCAGCAGCTCGCTTCGCCGCGACTGGAGTAGAAACCGACGGATTGAGTGAGGCGCGCTTCATTCCGAAATTATGACTGACCAGTCAGTCATAATCAAGATCTCTGCGTTCCACCCTTTGGTGGACGATCGTTCAGGCGCTGACGCGGTTCCGGCCGGCGCGTTTGGCGCGATACAGGGATTGGTCGGCACGCTGGATCGCATCGGCCAGGGTTTCGGCCGGAATGGCGGGCGCGATGCCGACGCTGATGGTGACGACGCGGCCGCCCCCGAGACCGGGGTGCGGGATCTTCAGGTCGCTGACTGCAAGACACAGCCGCTCGGCCGTGTCGTGCAGCTCGGCTTCCTCGAGCCCGGGCAGCACCACGGCGAATTCCTCGCCGCCATAGCGCACCACGACATCGCAGGAGCGCAGGTTGCGGCGGACCGCGGTGACGATCTGCTGCAGGCAGCGGTCGCCCGCGGCGTGGCCGCCGTGGTCGTTGAACAGCTTGAAATGATCGACGTCGATCATCAGCACGCTCTGCCCAAGCGACGGCACGATCGAAGCCGCCTCCTGCTCGATCAGTTCGTCGAGATAGCGGCGGTTGAACACGCCGGTCAGCGCGTCGGTGGCGGACAGCCGCTCCAGCGCAGCATTGGCCTGGCGCAGATCGCTCTTCAGCCGCGCATCGCTGCGGCGGATCGCCTCCAGTTCTGCGATCTGCGCATCCTTGCGCTGACGGGCGCGCAGCGCGATCACGCAGGTGACGATGCACAGCCCGACCAGATCGATATTGGTCCAGGCCGGCGGCCAGCGCAGGCCGGTGACAGTGATCAAGATGTACAGCACCGTGCCGCTAACGGTCATGATCTTGGTAGCCGGCCAGGACAGCGCTGATACCAGCGCGCCGGCGAAGATCACGAACAGCGCCGCCATCATGTAGCGCCCGGCGAACGGCTCCGGCGCGAACTGGCCGATCGCCGTCACCGACAGAGCGAACGCCACCACGGCGGTGGCCTGCACGGCCGATTGCATCGCCCGATCGTCGGGCCGCCGGTTGAGCACCAGCGCGAGCAGCACCAGCGGCGTGACCAACAGCAGCCGCAGCCCCAGCGCAAACGCCAGATGCGGTGCATCGAGCACGGCGAAGTCGATCGAGAGCGCAGCAAGGTTGACCAGCAGCGTTCCGATCAGAAACCGCCGCCGAGCGCCGGCACCGCGCATCGGATGGGCGGTATCAGACGCGTCGGATGTCCGGCGGTCATGGGGAATGGGCAACTGGTCGGTCACGCTCGCGTCCGTGGAATCGGCGGTGTCGCCGTGTTCCCTCATTGCGCCCTTGGCCGCTTAAGATGCGTTGATGCAGCTCTGCCACCCACGGTTTCCGGCTGCGATGCCTAACGAGCCGCTAAGCCGCACCCGACGAGACGAACGATTGGGAACGCCCGACAGCACTTGGGATTGTCCCGACAGAGCATCGAGGGAGAGAACGCATGTCCACCGAATGGCTGTGGGGTATCGGAATCATCGTGCTGGGGATCGCGATCGCCTACGCACTGATGCGCAACCGGACGCGCAGTGCCGCCGAAAAGCAGCTGACCGAGACGGTCGCCAAGGAAAACTATCGCGCCGAGGATCTCCAGGAGCGGCGGCGGCCGATGCCGGAATAGCACTCGTCTCAGGTGTGGAACTTGAGGCCGTCGAGGATCTTGTCGACCACCTTGCGGTCGGCCCGAACGGCGAGGCCGACCAGCGGCAGATCCGCCCGCGCCACCGCCTTCACCGCCTCGCGGTTGGCGGCATCGTGCGTGGTCTTGAACATCGCCTCGGTGTAGATCGCCGGCTTGACGTTGCGGGCCAGCGCCCGCTCCAGCGCGCGCGACAGACCAGGGCCATCGGCGCCGTACACCAGGATCGGCTGACCGATCAGCGGGTGATACGGCGTTCCACTGCCGTCTTCATAAGGCTCGCCGATGCACTCCGGGAATGCCGCAGCGATGCCGGACGTGACGAACGCCGCAACGTTCAGCTTCTGCCAGGCTTCGAGATCGGTGCGGATCACCAGCGCGATCTTGGTATCGAACTGCATGCCGTGCTGATAGCGCGGCCATCCCGGCCTGTCAGTTCACGATCGTTTCAGATCAGAACACTCAGCCCTTGGCGTCACACGCCCAGGCCCGGATCACACATTCCTTGCCGCCATATTCGTAGCAGCGCCGGGTCGCGGCGTTGAGCGAAGAGGAAATCTTCGATTCCACCGCGTAGCCGTGCGCGCCGCAGGGATTGCTCATGTCGACGGCCAGCGCCGCACAGGCCCGGCGCATCGTCAGCATGGTGCACTCGCCCTTGCAGCGCTGCCGCGCCGCCGCGATCGCGGCCGCCTCCGCCGGATAGTCAAAGGCTTGGCCATAAGCGCCGCATTTGCCGACCGCCAGAGCACCGGCCGCATGTGCCGGCGCAACGAGATGCAAACACGCGATCCAAACAACAGCCATCAGCGCGGCTTTGCGCCACGCGGCAATCAACAATCGCAACGTCCCCTCCCCCGAGGTTCAACCCGGGTTCCAAATTATCCGGCCGGCCGTTTCAACTTGGTGAACGAAGCGCAAATCGCCCGCAATGAGGTCGGCCGATCAGCGGTGCGGACTTCGCCGCGCCAGAAAACGATCGAGCTGCGGCTGCAATTCACCGGTCGCGAAGCTGAAGTGAAACAGCCGCCGCTCCAGCGCCAGCCCGTCGGCAAGCCCGACCGAGACCGCGCGGTCGACCGCCTGTTTGGCGAATCGCACCGCTTGTACAGGATGCGCCGCGATCAGTTTGGCTGCCTCGCAGGCAGCCTGGTACGCCGTGCCGTCGTCGACCACGCGGCTGATCAGACCGATCCGCTCGGCCTCGGCCGCGGAGATCAGCCGGCCGGTCAGGATCAGATCCATCGCGCGGGCGCGCCCCACCGCCCGTGCCAGCCGCTGGGTGCCACCACCGCCCGATAGCGTACCGAACGCTATCTCCGGGTGACCAAACCTCGCGCCGGCCCCGGCGATCACCAGGTCGCACATCTCGATCAGTTCGCAGCCGCCACCGATCGCATAACCCTCGACCGCCGCGATCAGCGGCTTGGTGCAGGTGGCCAGCCGGTCGCAGCAGCCGGAAAAATCCTCGGCCAGCGCCGTCGCAAGATCGATACCGCGCATCTCGGCGATGTCGGCGCCGGCGCAGAACACCTCGCGGCCGGTCAGCACGATCGCGGCGATCGCAGCATCGCGTTCCAGCTCATCGAGCGCCGCGGCCAGCGCCCTGATCACTTCCCGCGACAGCGCGTTGCGGGCCTGAGGCCGATCCAGTGTGACGATGCCGATGGCGGCCTGACGATCGATTTTCACCACCATGCCGGCTTCTCCCTGACTGCCGCGACGCCAGCGCCGATCTAGCCGCCCAGAATGGATCTGGTAAAATCGATCATTCAGAAAGATCGGTTGGATTTTCCAATGAATGTGCAGCACCTGCGCTACTTTCTCGCCGTGATGCAGGCCGGCTCGGTGTCACGCGCCGCCGAACAACTCGGCATCACCCAGCCGACGCTGTCGCAGGCCCTGAAGGGACTGGAGCGAGACTTCGGCACGGCGCTGTTCGCGCCGGACGGACGCGGCATCCGCGCCTTGCCGAGCGCCAAGCGGCTCGAAGCCAAAGTGCGCATGGCGCTGCAGACGCTGGCGGAGGCAAAGCGCGAACTCAGCGGACCGGCACCGGCACGGCTCAGGCTCGGCGTGCTGCCGAGCCTCGCGACCCATTGGCTGCCACGATTGCTGCCGGCCGATGGCGAAGCAATCGAACTGATCGAAGCGCCGGCCGACGAACTCGAAAAGCTGGTCGCGAGCGGCGGGCTCGATCTGGCGCTGTCGATCGCGCCGCATCGTAATCTGCACCGCAAGCTGCTGCTGAGCGAGCCGTTCCGGCTGTTCGTCGGACCTGATCATCCGTGGTCAGGCCGCCGCACCGTGGCGCTAGCCGACCTCGACGGCCACCCCTTCGTGTTGCGCCAGGGCTGCGAACTCGTCGGCACCGGCCGCCGGCTGCTCAGCACGGCGGGCGTGCGGTTTCGGATCGTCGCCAAGACGCGGCAGGAATCCACCGCCGCCGCGCTGGTCGCTGCGGGTCTCGGCTGCACGCTGGCGCCGGCAAGCTGGGGCGACGCAAACTTGCGGGCGCTCGACGTCGGCGGACTGACGCTGCAGCGCGACGTCACGCTGATCTGGAAACAGGCCGCCGGCGCCAAGGCCGCGGCGAAGCTCGCGACACGGCTGCAGGCGCGAGCCTGACTGGCGACTTGCTAGAGCGCTCATTGATTGAAGCGGACTTGGCCCTCGCCAAGGGTCCTAGAGTCCTCATCCTGAGGAGCCCGGCAAAGCCGGGCGTCTCGAAGGATGAGGAGCCGCATGGCTTGCGGCGCATGGTTCGAGACGGCGCTTCGCGCCTCCTCACCATGAGGTTGTGATTGTTGTAAGCGCCCCGAACTGCGCTCCGATTATATCTACCGCGTAACTGCTCTAGCCGCGCCGCGCCTGATCGAGCGCTTGGGGGGTGTCGATGTCGAGGAACGCCGCCTCGCCTTCGACCGGCACTTCGGTCACCGCTTCGCCGTGCTTGGCGATCAGATGCCGCGCACCGACATCGCCGCCAAGCGTCATCAGCTCGGCAAAGAACCGCCGCGACCACAGCACCGGATTGCCGCGGCGTCCCTCGGCGACCGGGACCACGATCAGCGCGCCGCGATCCGGATCGAACGCGGTGATCATCCGGTCGATCAAGGCCGCGTCGATCAGCGGCATGTCGCCGAGGCAGACGATCGCGCCGTCGGCATCCTCGCTCAGCGCCGTGATACCTGCCTTCACCGACGACGCGATGCCTTGGGTAAAGTCGGGATTGTGCACGAAGGTGAGATCGAGCCCATGCAGCGCCGCTTCGACTTCGCCGGCCTGATGGCCGGTGACAACGATGGTGCGCGCAGCCCGCGAGGCCAGCGCCTGCTCGGCGACGATGCGCACCAGCGGCTTGCCGTTGAGATCGGCGAGCAGCTTGTTCGGCCCGCCCATCCGCGTGCCGCGCCCGGCGGCCAGCACGATCGCCGCGACATTGCGGCCACTTTCGGCGACCGGCACGCGCGGCTGCGGCCGCGTCACGATTTCCATCAGCAGACCACCGACACCCATCGCGGTGATATCAGCGCGCGTGACGGTGAGCCCGGCGAGCAGCCGCATCAGCACCCAATCGAACCCATTTTCGACCGGCGAGCGCGCACAACCCGGTGCGCCGAGCAGCGGCACACCCGAGACCGCGCCGACCAGCAGCAGATTGCCCGGGTCGACCGGCATGCCGAAATGCGAAATCGTGCCGCCGATCGCGCCGATCGCCGCCGGGATCACATCGCGGCGGTCGGCGATCGCTGAGGCGCCGAATACGATCACCATCTCGGCGCCGAGCCCAACAAGCTCTTGGATCGCAGCCGACAGCGCAGCCTCTTCATGCGCGACGCGGCGCTCGGCAATGATCTCTGCGCCGGCCGGCGCGAGCCGCTCGGCCGTGACGCGCAGCGTCTTGTCGATCACCTTCGGGGCAAGGCCGGGAAGCAGCGTCGACACCACGCCGACGCGCTTGATCACGTAAGGCGCGATCCGCAGCGCGCCGCCCAGCGCCGCCGCCACCGCGGCGTCGCGCAGGCGGCCTTCGACACCGAACGGGATCAGTTTGAAGGGTGCTGTCTCTTATACACCTCT